>JBJHCH010000093.1:0-15565 GCA_050485905.1 Paracoccaceae bacterium
TCGCATAGGCGTCCTTGCCGGCGCTGGTGAATTTCCGTTCGATCTTCATCTGCTCTGCCCCATGTTCCGGTCGCTTTCGCGGCGACACTGTTCCAGTCTTCCGGCCGCGCTGGACGACCCCTGCCCGGACACCGGCAACATCTCTCTGCCCCGGCAACATGGCCGGGTGATCCCCGCCTTTCGGCGCGGCTCTCGCAAGGTGTGTGCTCCGTGTCCCCGCTGGTGATCCGCTACATCTTGTGTGTCGTGACCCCAGCCAACACAATCTGACGTATGTGGGGCCGGGGGGTCAACGGAAAAATTTGTCGAATTGGTGGATTTTTCTGTTGACCGACCGACACACGCCAGGGTTGTGCCGGTGCCCCGTGCGGCCCCCGAGTCGCGCGGCCCTCTGGCCCCGCCTGCAAAAATCCTGCAAGGATCGCCCCCTAGTCAGGGCCGGTGGACGCAGGGGGGATGCCATGGATTTCGCGCTGAGCGAGGAACAGCAGGCGATTTTCGACATGGCGCGGGCCTTTGGCGCCGAGCATATCGCCCCCCATGCGCGGAGGTGGGAGGCCGAGGGCACGATCCCGCGCGACCTGTGGCCACGGCTGGCGGAGCTGGGATTCGGCGGGCTTTATGTCAGCGAGGAGTCGGGCGGATCGGGCCTTTCCCGCCTCGATGCGACGCTGGTGTTCGAGGCGCTGAGCCAGTCCTGCGCCTCGGTTGCGGCATTTTTGTCGATCCACAACATGTGCGCGGCGATGATCGACCGCTTCGGCACCCCCGATCAGAAGGACCGATTCCTGACCCCCGCGCTGACGATGGACAAGGTGCTGTCCTATTGCCTCACCGAACCCGGCTCCGGCTCCGACGCCGCCGCGCTGAAGACGCGGGCCACCCGCACGAACGAGGGCTGGCGGCTGAACGGCGCCAAGGCCTTCATCTCGGGCGCGGGCTATTCGGATGTCTACGTCTGCATGGTCCGCACCGGCGAGGACGGGCCAAAGGGCATTTCCGCCGTGATCGTCGAAGGTGAGGCGCCGGGCCTGTCGTTCGGCGGGCTGGAGGACAAGATGGGCTGGCGGTCGCAGCCCACGCGGCAGGTGCAGTTCGACGACTGCGCCGTGCCCGCCGACAACCTGCTGGGGGATGAGGGCGCGGGCTTTCGCTATGCGATGATGGGGCTGGATGGCGGGCGGCTGAACATCGCCGCATGTTCGTTGGGCGGCGCGCAGGCCGCGCTGGACGCGACGCTGGCCTATATGGGCGAGCGCCGCGCCTTCGGCCAGACCATCGACCAGTTCCAGGGGCTGCAGTTCCGGCTGGCCGATATGGAGATCGAATTGCAGGCCGCCCGCACCTTTCTGCGGCAGGCGGCGTGGAAGCTGGACCAGGGCGCGCCGGATGCGACGAAGTTCTGCGCCATGGCCAAGAAATTCGTGACCGAGGCCGGCAGCCGCATCGCCGACCAGTGCCTGCAACTGCACGGCGGCTACGGCTATCTGGCCGATTACGGGATCGAGAAGATCGTGCGCGACCTGCGCGTGCACCAGATCCTTGAGGGCACGAACGAGATCATGCGCGTCATCACCGCCCGCCACCTGCTGGCGGCGCGATGAGCGATATCGCCATCCGGATCGAGGGCCGCGCGGGCCGCATCACGCTGACGCGGCCAAAGGCGCTGAACGCCCTGACCTACGAGATGTGCCTGGCCGTCGATGCCGCGCTGCGTGACTGGGCCGACGACCCGGCCGTCGATCTGGTGCTGATCGACGCCGAGGGCCGCGCCTTCTGCGCCGGCGGCGACATTGCCGAGATGTATGCCACCGGCACGCGCGGCGATTACGACTATGGCCGCCGCTTCTGGCGCGACGAATACCGGATGAACGCGCGACTGGCCGAATATCCGAAACCCATCGTCGCGCTGATGCAGGGCTACACGATGGGCGGCGGCGTGGGCCTTGGCTGCCACGCCAGCCACCGGGTGGTGGGCGAGTCGAGCCGCATCGCCATGCCCGAATGTTCCATCGGCCTTGTGCCGGATGTGGGCGGCAGCCTGATCCTGCGCCGCGCGCCGGGTGCCTATGGCATCTGGGCCGGGTTGACCGGGGCACGGCTCGGCCCGTCAGAGGCAATTGCCATGGGCTTCGCGGATCGCTTCGTCCCCGAGGGCGACTGGCCCGCGCTGACGGCCGCGCTGGTCGCGGGCGACCTGACCGCCCTGCCCGATGCGCCCGCCCCCGACCCATCCCTGCCCGACGCGGACGAGATCGCCGCCGTGTTCGACCAGCCCGACCTGCCCGCCGTGCGCCACGCGCTGGACGCAGCCACCGGCGGCTGGGCCGAGGAGGCGCGCAAGGCCATGGCCTACAACAGCCCGCTGTCGATGGCGGCCGCCCTGGCGATGCAGCGCCAGTTGGCCCCGAAGGCCACGATCCGCGACGCGCTGCAGCTGGAATACCGCTTCACCTCGCGTTCCGCCGAACGCGGCGACTTCATCGAAGGCATCCGCGCCCGGATCATCGACCGCGACAACCGCCCCGGCTGGCGCCCCTGGGCGCCGGGGGACGAGGGCGCGATGCTCGCCCCGCTCGGCCCCGACGAGCTGACATTCACGGAGGACTGACATGAACATCGCCTTCATCGGCCTCGGCAACATGGGCGCGCCCATGGCCCGCAACCTGATCGCCGCCGGGCACCGCCTCACCGGCTACGACACCGCCGCCCCGATGCCCGAGGGCGCGACCGGCGCCGCCAGCGCCGAAGGGGCTGCACGGGGCGCGGATGTCGTCATCACCATGCTGCCCAACGGCGCGATCCTGCGCGCGGTCGCCGATCAGGTGATCCCCGCGATGACCCCCGGCGCGGTGCTTTGCGACTGCTCCACCGTCGATGTGGACAGCGCCCGCGCCGTGGCCGAACAGGCGGCGGCGGCAGGCTGCATGGCGCTGGACGCGCCCGTGTCGGGCGGGGTCGGCGGGGCGGCGGCGGGCACGCTGACCTTCATGGTGGGCGGGCCGGAACAGGCGTTCGACATCGTCAAGCCGCTGTTCGACGTGATGGGCCAGAAGGCAGTGCATTGCGGCGCGGCGGGTGCCGGGCAGGCCGCCAAGATCTGCAACAACATGATCCTGGGCGCGACGATGATTGTCACCTGCGAGGCGTTTGCGCTGGCCGACAAGCTGGGGCTGGACCGGGCGCGGATGTTCGACGTGGTCAGCACCTCATCCGGCTATTCGTGGTCGATGAACGCCTATTGCCCCGCCCCCGGCATCGGCCCGCAATCGCCCGCCGACAACGGCTACAAGCCCGGCTTCGCGGCAGAGTTGATGCTGAAGGATTTGCGCCTGTCGCAGCAGGCCGCCGACAGCGCCGATGCCGACACGCCGATGGGCGCGCTGGCGGCAGAGCTTTACCGTCGCTTCGTCGAGGAGGAGGACGGCAAGGGCCGCGACTTTTCCGCCATGCTGCCCCGGTTCGAAAAGCGCGGGCGCGGTTGACGCAGATCATGGGCGGCACGCCGGATCAGGTGCAGGGTTGCGCCATGACGCAACCTTTCCGGGGAATGACGATGTTTCAGAAGAACATGGGCCAGACCGACCGCGCGATCCGCGCCATTGTCGGGGTGATCTTGGTGATCGCCTATTTCATGGTCACCGGCGCGTGGAGCTGGCTGCTGCTGGTGATCGGCCTCGTGCTGCTCGCCACCGCCGTACTTGGCACCTGCCCGCCCTATGCGCTGCTGGGGATCAGCACCAAGCGATAGGCCGGGCCGCAGGGCGCACGATCCGGGCGTTGCGCGACGCGGGTTTCAGCGCGCGCAACGTATGCACGTGATATGCACGGCAGATGCACGCGAAACATACGTTGTGTGCACACCCCTGCGGCGGGGTCAGCCCATCCCGCGCAGCGCCGCGATCAACGCCCTCGTGGACCCGTCGCGCCCGTCCGCCGGCGCCTTGCCCTCGACCATCGGCAGCAGCGAGGCCGCCAATTCCTTGCCCAATTCCACACCCCACTGGTCATAGGAGTTTATGTCCAGAATCACGCCTTCGACGAATACCCGATGCTCGTAAAGCGCGATGATCCGGCCCAGGGTAAAGGGGTCGAGTTGCCGGTAGATCAACGTGGTCGAGGGCCGGTTTCCGGGAAAGACCCGATGCCGGGCCTGCCGCTCAAGCTCTTGTCCCTCAACGCCTTTCTTCGCCATGATCGCCCGTGCCTCGTCCAGGCTGCGCCCCCGCAGCAGCGCCTCGGACTGGGCAAGACAGTTGGCGATCAGCAGCGCGTGGTGATGTTTCAGGTCACCCTCGTGCCCCTGCGCCGCGACCATGAATTCGCAGGGAATGACCCGCGTGCCCTGATGGATAAGCTGGAAAAAGGCATGCTGCCCGTTCGTCCCAGGCTCGCCCCAGACCACAGGGCCGGAGTCGCGCGTCAGGTCGGCACCGTCCATGCTGACCCGCTTGCCGTTGCTCTCCATCTCCAACTGCTGAAGATATGCAGGAAGCCGCGCAAGCCTTTGATCATAGGGCAAAACCGCCCGAGTGGCATAGCCGCAGATCTGGTTGTGCCAGACCCCCACCAGCGCCAGCAGCACCGGCAGATTCTCCCGAAACGGCGCCTCGCGGAAATGCCGGTCCATCGCCGCCCCACCCGCCAGGAACTCGCGAAACCGCTCTGGCCCGATGGCGATCATCAGGCACAGCCCGATAGGCCCCCACATCGAATAGCGCCCGCCGACCCAGTCCTCGAATCCGAAAACCCGTTCCGGATCAATGCCAAAGGCGGCGGTCTTGTCAGCCGCGGTGGACAGCGCCACGAACTGCGCGGCCGGATTATCGACCAACCCGGCCATCCAGCGCCGGATCGACTCCGCGTTGGTCATCGTCTCGATGGTGGTAAAGGTCTTCGACGCAACGATCACCAACGTCGTCCGCGGATCGAGACCCCGTATCGTATCCGCCAGATGCGCCCCGTCGATATTCGACACGAAATGCACCCGTGGCCCGTCGTGATAGGGCGCCAGCGCCAGGCACGCCATCGCCGGCCCCAGATCCGACCCGCCAATGCCGATATTCACCACATCGGTGATGGGCCCGCCCTGCCCGACGAACCGCCCCTCGCGCAGGTCGTTGGCAAAATTCTCCATGCGTGCCAGCGTCTTGCGCACGTCTGGCATGACATCCTGCCCGTCCACAATCACCGAGGCGTCAAGGTTCCTGAGCGCCGTGTGAAGCACGGCCCGCCCCTCGGTCTCATTGATCCGCGCACCGGAAAACATCGCCTCGCGCCGCTCCGCCACGCCGCAGCCTTTGGCGAGATCCAGCAGCAGATCAATCGCTTGCCGGTCGATATTCGTCTTGGAATAGTCGAGCCGCATGTCGTCCAGTCGGGCGCTGAACTGCTCGGCCCGCTCCGCGCCGAACAGGTCCAGGATCGGCTGATCCTTTACTGCCCCATGATGCGCTGCCAATTGATCCCATGTCATCGCAGCTACTCCGCCCAGTGAACGGTGGCATCGCCCAGAACCGCCTTGATCGGCGCTTCCATCGGGTCGAGATTCTGTGCTTTTTCAAGTGCCTCACGCTTTTCCGCGCCGGTGATCAGCACATGGATGTTCATCGCGCCCCGCAACACCGGCGCTGTCAGCGTCACCCGCGGCTCACCCGCCCCTTCGGCCCGCATGGGCAGAAGCACCGGCGCATCCGACGCCAGCGCCTCGGCCAGCCGGTCCGCGCCTGGGAAAAGCGACGCGGTATGCATGTCCGCCCCCATGCCCAGCAGCAGCACGGAAATCGGCAGATGCCGTGAGATGCCGCGTTCCAGCGCCTCCAGCGATTCCTCGGGCGTTTCGGTGTTTGCAACCATCGGCACCAGAGTTGCGGCACTTGCCCGGCCCACCAACAGCCGCTCGCGCAGCAGCCGGGTGTTGGACCGCGGGCTGTCCTCGGCCACCCAGCGTTCGTCACTCAGCAGCACGCTGACCCGCGCCCAGTCCACATCGACGCCTGACAGGACGTCGAAAACCGGCCCCGGCGTCGTGCCCCCCGGCACGCAGAAACTCGCCCGCCCCTCGCGCCGGATGAAGTCCCCCAACTCACCCGCCAGCTTGTCGGCAAGGCTGAGCACCATCAGTTCGCGATCTGGATAATCAAGAAATTTCATTCCTTTATCTCCCGCCAGCGCCGGCCATCGCGATGCATCAACATCAGCGCATCCTCAGGGCCGGATGTGCCGGAGTCATAGGTCTTGGGCCGGTCGCCCCGCGCCTCCCAGCCCGCGATGATCGGGTCGGTCCAGGCCCAGGCGGCCTCGACCTCGTCGCCGCGCATGAACAAAGTCTGGTTGCCGCGGATCACGTCCATGATCAACCGCTCATAGGCGTCGGGAATGTCGGCGCCCTCTTCGCCCAGCGCAGTGGCAAAGGACATGTCCAGCGGCACCTCGGTCAGTCGCATGCCGCCCGGTCCGGGTTCCTTGATCATCACCTTCAGGTTCATCCCCTCATTCGGCTGCAGGCGGATCACCAGCACATTCTCGCGCCAGGTCTCGTCCTCGCCGAAGATCGAATGGGGCGGCTCCTTGAAGGTGACGGCAATCTCCGACGTGCGCGCGCGCAGCCGCTTGCCGGTCCGCAGGTAGAAGGGCGTGCCCTTCCAGCGCCAGTTCGACACATGCACCTTCAGCGCGATGTAGCTTTCGGTGCGGCTGGCAGGATTCTCGGAGTCATCAAGGTATCCGGGTTGGCTGCCGTTGCCGAGGTACTGGCCACGCACGATATCTCCCGGCTCCACCGGGTCCAGCGCGCGGATCACCTTCAGCTTCTCGTCGCGCACCGCATCCGGCTCGAACCTGTAGGGCGGCTCCATCGCGATCAGGCACAGAAGCTGCATCAGGTGGTTCTGAACCATGTCTCGCATGGCGCCAGAACGGTCATAGTAGCTCCCACGCCCACCGACACCCACCGTCTCGGCCACGGTGATCTGAACATGATCGACGAACTGGGCGTTCCACAGCGGCTCGAACAGGATGTTGGCAAAGCGCACTGCCATAAGGTTCTGCACCGTCTCCTTTCCAAGGTAATGGTCGATCCGGTAGATCTGATGTTCGTCGAAATGCTCGGCCAGTGTCTTGTTCAGGGCGTGGGCACTTTCCAGATCGCGGCCAAAGGGCTTCTCGACAACGATGCGGCTTTCCGGTCCCGCAATGCCATGCTGGTGCAGGCGCTCCGCCAACGCGCCAAAGAGCGATGGCGCTACGGAGAAGTAGAAGGCTCGCACCTTGTCGGCGCGCATCTTGTCTGCGAGGGCAAGCCAACCACCCTCGCCCGTTGCATCCACTGCGACATAGTCGATCTGATCGATGAATCGATCCAGCACCGCCTCATCGCGCTTGTCCGGGGCGACGAACTCCACCACCGCCTCGCGCACCATGGTGCGGTACTCATCGGCCGACATGTCCGACCGTGCGGCGCCGACTATGCGGCTGTCCTCGGGCATCTGGCCTGCCCAGAACCGGCGATAAAGGCCGGGGAGGATCTTCCGCCGGGCGAGATCGCCCGTGCCGCCAAAGATCACCAGATCAAAGGGTTCAACCGGAATGACGCGCGACACCATGGCCTGTCCCCGCCTGTTTAAGTTAGCGCTAACGCGAGCCCCTTCTAGTGGGGGCCCGATCAGGTGTCTAGCACTCCAGCGGTCGCCGGGAAAGCAATCGCGCCCGGCTGCGCATCGCGGCGACGGCATCATTCTGCCATCGCCGCGGAACTCGTCCCTATGACGCGACTGGCAGATCGAGAAGCCAAGTCGCCATTCCGAAGTAGATCAGGACGCCGATCGCATCGGCCAGCGACGTGATCAGCGGGGCGGATGCCGCAGCCGGATCCATCCTGAACCGGCTCAGGACGAATGGCAGCGACATACCGATGATCGACCCGGTGATGACGATGATCACCATCGTCAACGATACCACCAACGCAATCTCGGGGCCGCCACGAAAGATGCCAATGCTGCTGACCGCCAGTGCCATCGTCAGCCCCAGAAGCCCCGCAACCATGATCTCGCGCCCCAGCATCTTCGACCAGTCACGCAGCATCACCTCGCCCGTCGCCAGGGCGCGCACCATCAGCGTAGCCGCTTGCGACCCGGCATTGCCGCCAGAGTCCACGAGAAGCGGGAGGAAGAAAACGAGCGCAACATATGCGGCGATCGTATCCTCGAAATAGGCGATTCCGGCGCCGGAGAAGATGTTGCCGAAGACCAGCAGAACAAGCCAGAACACCCGCTTGCGATACAGCAGGCCAACACTCGCCGTAAGCATCGACTGACTGAGCGGGGCCACCGCGCCTGCCTTGCGGAAGCTGATCGAGGTCTGCTCCTCGGCAACGTCCATCGCATCGTCATAGGTCACGATACCGGCGAGCCGATCGCCCCCGTTGAGCACCGGCAGCGCGAGGAGGTCATACTTCCGGATCATCTCGACCGCTTCGGATCTTGGTGCGTCGGCATGGATGAACGGCGGATCGCGGCGCATCATGCGGTCGACCGGCGCGTCCGGTGCGGCGACGATCAGTTCGCGCAGCGAGACGATGCCGACGAGACGTCCATCGGCATCGAGGACGTAGGAGTTGTAGATCGTCTCGGCATCGGGCGCGACGCGCCGCAGATGCGTGATCGCCTCGCCCACGGTCAGGCCGGCGGGAACGGTCGCATAGTCGGACGTCATGACCGAACCGACCGTTCCTTCCGGATAGGCGGTCAGCTTCACCATGTCGTCGCGTTCCGCCTGCGCCATCCCAGGCAGCAGAACCTCTCGCTGATCCTCGGACAGTTTGGCGAACAGGTCGGCCCGTTCGTCATGCGGCATCGCCGCTAGGATTCGCGCCATGTCGCGCCGGGCCAATGCGGTGGCGAGCGCCACCTGCATGTCTGGCTCAAAGTACCCAAATAATGTTGCCTGCTTGGCCTCTGGCAGAAGCAACAGCAGCCGACCGATATCATCCGCCTGCATCTCGCCGACGATGCCGACGATGTCGGCAGGGTGCTGGTCGCGCAGTGCTGCGCTGATCGACTGCATGTCACCGACACGCAGCCAGCGGTCGATCACGATTGCGTTGAGTTTCGCGCTCATCGGTATCCCCCCGATCAGGATGGGCCAAGGCCCACCCCGCGCCGTCGCTCAACGATCAGGCAGGATCAGCCGATTGGCCCTGTGATGTGATTTGAGGTGCGGCCACATGACGACGGTCGGCATGCGGCGATGCACCTACTCCCGTCTTCCAATGTGGTCTCCATGATTGTCGAAGGCGCGCTGCGACCTTCCGGGGGCTACCTAGGCAGGGCGTCGCCAAAGGTCAACCGATCAGGCGTCCAGTTCCTGATCCCAGTAGAGAAAGTCGAGCCAACTGTCGTGCAGGTAGTTCGGCGGGAACTTGCGCCCCAGATTGCGCATCTCCTCTGCCGCAGGCTGTCGCGGCGGCTTGCGCAGCGACAGGCCGGACTGGCGCAATGACCGCGATCCCTTGCGCAAGTTGCAGGACGAACAGGCCGCCACCACGTTTTCCCAGCTTGTGATGCCCCCCCGCGCGCGGGGCACCACATGGTCAAACGTCAGGTCGCCCCTCGCCCCGCAATACTGACACGAGAATTCGTCCCGCAGAAAAAGATTGAAGCGCGTGAATGCCACGCGCTTCTGGGGTTTCACATAGTCCTTCAGCACCACGACCGAGGGTATTCGGATTCTGACGGTCGGGCTGCGCACAAAGTCGTCGTACTCGGCAAGGATGTTGACCCGGTCCAGCACCACTGCCTTGATCGCCTCTTGCCAGGGCCAGAGGGACAGCGGGTAGTAGGACAGCGGGCGGTAGTCGGCGTTCAAGACCAGCGCCGGATGGTGGCGCAGTGCCGACGGCTCACGCACGAAACTCGTTCTGAAGTCACCGTCCATAGGTCGTCTCGGCCCCCATCTCGTCCGGTACCGGAGACGCCCAGGCCATCGCCGGTGAATCGACTATATATGTCGTTGTGCGGCTGGCAAGCCCCGCTAGATGATGTTGTGCCGATGCTCGGATATCGGGTCAGTTTGACATGGTGATGACAGTGCCCAGCATAGTCCCGAGTCAGTCGGGGAGCCGATCCTTGAGGAACGTCAGGGCAAGCGACAGACCGTCAGGCGCGATTCCATGGGCGGTGCCTTTGGAGACATGAGCGTAGACCTCGAAACCGGCAGCCGACAGGCCCTGCGCTGCCTCAGGCAGCGACTGAACCGGCACGACGGGATCGGCATCGCCGTGCACCAGAAGGATCGGCGGACGACTCACCGTTTCCGCCTCCAGCCGTTCAGGCGCCAGCAGTCGGCCGGAAAACCCCACCACCGCGGCGATCGGTTCAGACCGCCGTGGTGCTACATGCAGGCTCATCATCGTGCCCTGCGAGAAACCGACCAGTGCCAATTTACCGGCCGTCAGCCCCTCGGCCGCAAGAACCTCGTCGAGGAAACGGTCGAACATTCCGGCGGCCCGTGCCAGCCCGGCCGCCGCCTCTGCCTCGCTCGACCCATCCAGCCAGGGAATCGGAAACCACTGGAAACCAAATGGATTGCCGCTGCAGCGGTCGGGGGCATCGGGGGCGATGAACACGGTACCCGGCAGATGCGGCGTCAGCGGATCGGCGAGGCCCAAAAGGTCGGCCCCATCGGCGCCGTAGCCATGCACGAACACCACCATGCTGCGGGCCGCGCCCTGCCCCGCGCCCCGGCGGCCATAGTTCAGTGTTGCGGTCATCGCACCCCCTCGCGCTCCTTCGCCACACGGTAGTAGGACCAGAGAACCCGCGCCGCAACCGCGCGCCAAGGCGTCCATGCCGCCGCCATCTCGCGCAGCGCCCGCTCCTTTGGCCGCTCCGGCAGATCGAACAGCACGCGGGTGGCTTCCTGCAGCGCAAGGTCAGCCGGGGCAAAGACGTCGGCGCGGCCGAGGCTGAACATCGCATAGATCTCGGCAGTCCACCGCCCGATACCCGGGAAGACAATCAGCGTGTTCACTACATCGTCAGTCGGCATGTCGCGTAATGCGTCGAAATCGATCCCGGCACCAGCCAGCGCCTTGCCGTAGCGAATCTTCTGGCGCGACAGGCCGCAGGTCCGCAAAGCCTCGTCCTCGGCGGCAATCAGCGCCTTGGGCTGGGTGTAGCCTGCTGCCTGCAATCGCCCCCAGATAGCGTCAGCGGCCGCGACGCTGACCTGCTGGCCCACGATCGCATCAAACAGCGCCTCGAACCCGTCCGGATGGCGGCGCAGCGGCGGCGGCCCGGTCAGCGATAGGGCGTGGGCAAATCGCGGCTCTGCCCGGGACAGCCACGCCGTGCCCTCGGCGATGCAGTCTTCCGACACTATGATGCGACCGACCATGGCTCGTGATAGCCGGTCTGCCGGAGCTGCGCAATTTGGCCCCTTTCCAACGCCGTAACCGGGCGCTAGGGGAAGGCCATGGTCGAGTCCGCCCTTCCCCAGCACCCGGATGCGCGGGCGCGTCGCAACGTCGCGGTTCTGGTCGCCGCACAGGCGATCCTCGGCGCACAGATGCCGATGATTTTCACCATCGCGGGGCTGGCCGGACAGTCACTCGCCACCAATGCCTGCTGGGCCACACTGCCGATCTCGATGCTGGTCATCGGCTCGATGCTGACCGCGACGCCGATCTCGGCCTTCATGCAGCGCTACGGCCGGCGCGCCGGCTTTGCGGTGGGAGCTCTTGGCGGAGCTCTTGGCGGGGCCGTGGGTGCCTGGGGGCTGATGATCGCGTCCTTTCCGCTGTTCTGTCTCGGCGCACTGTTCTCCGGCATCTACATGTCGGCACAGGGATTCTACCGATTTGCCGCCGCCGACACCGCCTCAGACGGCTTCAGGCCCAAGGCGATATCCTATGTCATGGCCGGCGGCCTGCTGTCGGCAGTTCTCGGCCCGCAACTGGTCAAGGTCACGGCAGAGGCGATGGTCATTCCGTTTGTCGGCACCTATCTTGCCGTCATCGCGGTCAATCTGGTGGGCGTGTGGCTGTTTGCGCTGCTCGACATCCCCCGACCGCCGGTGCCCGCGCAGGACGCACCGAAAGGCCGCACACGCGGCGAGTTGCTGCGCACTCCGACCATCGCCGTCGCGGTGATCTGCGCTACCGTCTCCTACGCGCTGATGAACCTTGTGATGACCTCGTCGCCGCTGGCAGTTGTGGGCTGCGGATTCACCACCGGGAACGCCGCCGATGTGGTCTCCGCCCATGTGCTTGCGATGTTCGCGCCCTCGTTTTTCACTGGCCATCTGATTGCACGCTTCGGCGTGGAACGGATCGTGGGCGCGGGACTTTTCATCCTTGCCATGGCGGGCGCGGTTGCGCTGATGGGTGTGGAGCTTGAACATTTCTTTCTGGCGATGATCCTGCTTGGCCTCGGCTGGAACTTCGGCTTCATCGGGGCGACGACGATGCTGACCGCCGCCCATGCCCCGCACGAGCGTGGGCGGATGCAGGGGCTCAACGACGTGATCGTCTTTGGCGGGGTCACGCTGGCCTCGTTCAGCTCCGGCGGGCTGATGAACTGCACCGGCGGATCTGTCGAGGCCGGCTGGCAGGCGGTAAACCTCGCCATGCTTCCCTTTCTGGTGCTCGCGGGCGGTGCGCTGATCTGGCTGGCCCTGCGTCCCCGGGCCGCGTGATCCGCCATTGCCCGGGGCGGCCCGCGCCCCCATATTCGATCCATGCTGAAGCTGACCCCGATCCTTCTGGCAATCGCCTATGCCTACGTGATGTACCGCTTCTCGGTCTGGCGGACGTCGCAGGAGCTCGACGCGCGCTCAACCCTGCTGGCGGATCGTGAGATCCGGCGCGTAACCGACCGGATGGCCAAGGCGCTGGAGTTGGACGCTATCAAGGTGCATCTTTACGAAGTCGACCCGGTCAACGGCCTGGCCGCGCCCGATGGCCGCATCTTCCTGACCCGCGGCTTCTATCGGAAGTTTCGTGAGGGAGAGGTGACGGCAGAGGAACTGGGAAGCGTCATCGCTCACGAGCTTGGACATGTTGCCCTTGGCCACACCCGCCGCCGCATGATCGATTTCTCGGGTCAGAATGCCATCCGTGTTGCACTGTCAGCGGTCTTGAACCGCTTCCTGCCCGGTGTCGGCATCTGGATCGCCAACATGCTAACCTCGCTTCTGGCCGCCCGCCTCAGCCGTCAGGACGAATACGAGGCCGACGCCTATGCTTCCGCGCTGCTGGTCAAGGCCGGCATCGGCACCGAGCCGCAGAAGAGTCTGTTCCGCAAGCTGCCCGGCCTGACCGGCGTCGGTGGCGGGATGCCCGTCTGGCTGATGAGCCATCCGAAGACCGAGGACCGGATTGCCGCTATCGAACAGCTTGAGGCGCGCTGGCGGCAGGTGCCGCAAGGGTGAGCTACCAGCGCCCGGTCGCGGCACGCCAGAGCAGTGATCCCCGGCGGGCAAACTCAGATTGAACCAGTTGTCCTGTCATCACTCTCTCGGGCTGGCGCGCCGCCAGTTTCAGGATTGCCTGCGTGCGCCACCCCGCCAGCATCGCCGGGCTTGCGGCACGCGGCACTTTCGAACGTCCGGCTCGCGCGCGTTCCAGCCGCGCCAGCCCCGCTTCCGCGATCCGCCGGATCGCGCCGGGCGCCGCGTCCGGTAAAGGGTGCCGACCGCGTGCAGTCAGTTCCGGCACCGCCACCAGCCATGCGGCCATCCCGGCAGCCTGCCCAGCGCCTCGCACCACCTGCTCGTCTGCGCCGCCGAGCGCCTGAGCGGCGGTCCACATCAGCGTAGCGGCAGTGGCATCCAGGTGATCCCAAAGGGCCGCTTCATCCGCGAAGGGCTCTCGTGCGATATCCCATCGCCGGGCGGCGACCAGCCCATCCAGCGGCGCGACCGATATCCCGGTTTCGCGGATCACATCGGCAAGCGGCGTCGCGACCTCATGCGCGCGCACTGGTCCATTGCCGCCGATCTCCTGCAAGGCGTCGCGCCACCACTGCAGTCGCATCTCGGCGATCAAAGGCTCCTGCGTAACCCATGGGGCGCGCGCGACCTCCAGATTGAAGGCATAGAGCGGAAAGAGCCGCGCCCGCGCTTCAGGCGGCGCGGCTATCGTCGCAAGAAACCGGTCTGGATCGCCGCGTTCAACCAGTGCCGCACAGGCCTGCAGGCTCATGCCGTTCCCGCCGTATCCCGCAAAAGCTTCCAGTTGATCGCATCCAGCAGCGCCTCGAAACTTGCATCGACGATATTCGGCGACACCCCAACCGTGGACCAGCGCCGCCCCTGCCCGTCCTCGCTGTCGATGATGACGCGGGTGACCGCCTCTGTCCCACCCTGGGTAATCCGTACCTTGAAATCGACCAGCTTCATGTCGTCGATCACCGCCTGATACGGACCCAGATCCTTGGCCAGTGCCTTGGCCAGCGCGTTGACGGGGCCACGGTCGGACCCGCTTTCGTCCATCGATTCCGAGACCGAGAGCATCTTGCGCCCGTCAACCTTCACCACGACAACCGCTTCGGACAGGCTGACCATGCGGTCGTACTTGTTCTTCCGCCGCTCCACCGTCACCCGATACCGCTTCACCTCGAAAAACTCCGGCATCAGGCCCAGTTCGCGCCGGGCGAGCAGTTCGAACGATGCCTGCGCCCCGTCATAGGCATAGCCCTGGTCCTCGCGGACCTTGATCTCGGTCAGGATCGCACCGAGGCGCGCGTCACCCGGTGCCACGTCGATCCCCGCCGCTGCCAGCCGCGCGCGCAGGTTTGACTGGCCCGCCTGGTTGGACATGGGAATGATCCGCGCGTTGCCGACGACGCCCGGATCGATATGTTCATAGGTCACGGGATCCTTCAGGATCGCGCTGGCATGCAGCCCGGCCTTGTGGGCGAATGCGCTGGCCCCGACATAGGGCGCGGTCCGCAGCGGCACACGGTTCAGGATGTCGTCCAGTGTCCGGCTGACGCGCACCAGCCCTGCCAGCGCCTGATGGCTCACCCCGATGTCATACCGGCTGGCATAGGGCTCCTTCAGCAGGAGTGTCGGGACCAGAGTCGTCAGGTTCGCGTTGCCACAGCGTTCGCCGAGACCGTTCAGCGTGCCCTGCACCTGCCGCACGCCGGCGTCGATGGCGGCCAGCGACCCGGCGACCGCATTGCCGGTATCGTCGTGGCAATGGATACCAAGCCGGTCGCCGGGGATGCCGGCTGCAATCACCTCGGTCACGGTGCGGCCGATCTCGGCCGGCAGCGTGCCGCCGTTGGTGTCGCACAGGACGATCCAGCGCGCGCCCGCGTCGTGCGCCGCCCGCAGGCAGCCCAGCGCATAGCCGGGGTTGGCGCGGTAGCCGTCAAAGAAATGCTCGGCATCGAACAGCGCCTCGCGCCCCTGCGCCACCAGATGCGCGACAGAGGCGCGGATGTTTTCCAGGTTCTCCTCCAGCGTGACGCCAAGTGCGGTCGTGACGTGGAAATCGTGAGTCTTGCCGACGATGCAGACCGCAGGGGTTCCAGCATTCATCACCGCCGCCAGCACGTCG
>JBJHCH010000094.1:0-15358 GCA_050485905.1 Paracoccaceae bacterium
GGACGCGCGCAGGTCGATCAGCGTGTCGAGCCTGCCAAGCTCTTGCGTCAGCAGAGCGATTTCCGCCCGTGCCGCCTCGACAACCGATTGCGCACGATCGCGCGCCGCACGTGCAGCCGCCAGGTCGGGCGCGTCGCGTGCCATCGTCTGCTGCCGTGCCAGGGCGGCATCGTGATCGGCGGAAAGGCGTTCAAGCATATCCGTCAACTCGGCCTCGCGCGCCTCCGGGTCTTCATCGGCCAACGCCGCAGTGGCCCGGCCAAGCCGGTCGGCGGCACCCTCTGAGGCTGCAGCGGCGCGCGCGGTGCGGTCCCGGCAGGCGTCCCTTCGGCTGCGCGCGGCCTCACGCGCCGTATCTGCCTGCTGCCGGGCCGCTTCTGCCTTATCCAGATTTGCCTGCGCATCGGCGCTGTCGGGCAGATCATCGCCGTTCGCCGGTTCGGGGAGCGCCGCCAACCGCGCCTGCAGCGCCTCGATCCCCTCGGGCGCCAGGATTCGAAGCTGAGCGGCGATCTCATTGGCTGTGGTCTGGGCTTCCTGGCGCGCATTTGCGGCCTTGCGGGCATTGTCACGATCCGGCTGACCAAGCCGGTCAAGCGCGGCTTGCAGCGCCGCTTCAGCATCGGCGACTGCGGAGCCGCCGCCTGCCGTTTCCCCAGGATGGATTGACAGTTCCCCAAGGCCGCGCAACGCAAGGACACTCGGTCTGCTAATCGCAAGGGCCTGCCCGTCCGTCAGCGGCGTCCCGTCGAGCGTGGCGCCCCCGGCCCCGCCCGCAGAGTGTGACATCGTGATCTGCACCGAGCCCGCGTCGCGTAGTCGCCGCGCAGTGACAATCGCCTGATTGAGCGCGTCCAGCTCGACCAGTTCCTCGGACGTCGGGCCGCTGGCAGCGCGAGCGCGGACCACTTCCTGCGCGCGGCGCAAGACCTCCGCCTGTTCAATCCGCTGCGCAAGCTCCGCTCGCTGACGCTGGTTCTCCAGTGCAGCCTCGTGCCGCAGTGCTGCCGTGAGGATGCGCGCCGCGGCTACGGCCGTTGCGCGCGCGGTTTCCGATGCCCGATCTGCGGCGGCTAACTCGGCCTCTGCCTCGGCAAGCGACTTTTCGGCCGCCATGCGTTCCAGCCCGGCGGTTTCGGCGGCCCGATTTGCCTCTGCCACCTCACGCCGCGCCGCGCGTAGCGAGTCGAGCGCCTGTGTCGCCCCACGAAGCTTCAGAGCGGCCATCTTCACGGCCTCATCGGCGGCCGTCAGGTCATCGGCGTGACGCTCTGCCCGCGCCAATGCCGATGTGGCCTCGGCCAGCCGCCCCTGCCGCGCAGCGGTTGCTTCGGGATCGCACAACTCGACCAGCGATCGGCGAACTTCGCGCCGCCGAGCGAGTGCCTGACTGAGATTCTCCGCTTGTTCAGCCAGCATCGCGCGCCGCGCGTCCAGGGCCTCCACCTCTTTCTGCGCCGCGGCCAGCGGCCCGTCACTTCGCACGCGACCGGTCGGGGTCTGGTAGCGGGCCAGTTCCTCACGACAGCGGCGAAGCGCAGCATCCATGCGCCGACCGCCCGTCATCGCCTCGACCTCCCCGGTCACCGACGACAGCAGATCGCGCCGAGCCTCGAGCCCGCCCGCATCATACTGGGACAGCGCCGTGAGCCCTTGCCGAACCCAGAGCAGGCCCGTCGGTCCCGCGCTGCCGCCCAGCAGCCGGGCAAGCCAGGCTTCGGCGTCGTCGGCCTGAGCGATCAATCGCCCCGCCTGCGTCACCTTCGCCTGAGAGCGCGACAGCCAACGCTTCTCGATCAGAAAAAGGCCATGCTCGGTCTCGACCTCGACTGCGACCTCCGGCGCGCCACCGGCATGGGGTTGCAGCGCCTTGATCGACTTCTTGGCCGATCGATGGGGCTCTAGGAAAACAGCCTGAACGGCATCGAACAACGTCGATTTTCCGCGCTCATTCGGTGCCGACAGGACGTTCAATCCGTCGCCAATGGCATCGATCAACACCGGTGTCGTGAACCGGCGGATGTTGGACAGGCGGATGCGGCGCAGCTTCATGCGACGCCGCCGCGCAGATAGCCGTAAAGCCGGTTCAGCGCAGCGGCAGCCACATGCCGCTCATCATCGGATGCACCGGCATTGGTCGCGTCGTCCCGCAACGCCTCGGCCGCCAGTCGCAATGCCCCGCCCCGGTCGATCTCGTCCAGATCGGCGACGTCGAACTCGGTTTCCAACGCATCGGTCGCAAGCGCAAAATACCCAAACTCCGGCGCAACCAGTTCTGCAGCCTCTCTCAGTATGGCCTGATCTGACAGCCGCGCCCGGCCTTCGGCGCGCAACGACAGCAGCGTGTCGCGGCGACCAGAGGCAGGAAGGAGTGCATGGAGCGCGGCAGCCGCATCCTGACCCGGCAGCAGCGGTAGAGGGCGACTGCCCCAGTGAATGCGACCGGTTTCGACACGCTCCACCAAAGGCTCCACGCCGGACGCGGTCAGTGTGACCAACAGGCAGACGCCACGACCGTCATGGCGGAAGCGATCATATTCGGGCGAGCCGGAGTAATGCGTGCGCGCCGTGATCTGCTTCGCCCCATGCCAGTCGCCGAGCGCGAGGTAGTCCAGCCCCGCGCGGCTGTCGCGGTCCGGCCGGATCGTGCCTTCCGCCTCCTCGTCGAAACCGACAACCGAGCCGTGTGCCAAGCCGATGCGAAGCGTGCCATCGGGCGTAGCAAGGGCAACAAGGGATTCGGTCAGGTCGCGGCCCGGAAAGCGCCGGGTGACCGGGGCGGGCAGCAGGGTCACGCCGGGGGCGAGATTTACCGGCGCGGTCTCTGTCAACGGATGCACGTTGCCGGGGGCGTCGCGCAGGACACGGCTCCACAACGCCTCGGCACCAAGGCTGTCGTGATTGCCGGGCAGTAACCACCAGTGCAGCCCCGGATCCTCGGCCATTGCCGCCATGGCCTGACGTAACACCGGCGCAGAGGGGGTTTCGGTATCGAAGATATCGCCCGCGACCAGCACGTTGGCGGCACCACCTGCGCGGGCCACCGCAGCGAGCTTCGAGACAGCCTCGTGCCGTGCCTCGGCCAGACGCCCCCGAAGATCCTCGGGAAATGTGCCAAAGCGACGGCCGAGGTGCAGGTCAGAGGTGTGGACGAAACGGAACGGCGTCATGGCTGCGACCGGGGCCGCCTAGCCCAGGCGATCCTTTACCATCGGCCCCACGGAACCGAAATCCATCTGGCCGGCATGTTTCGCTTTCAACACGCCCATCACACGCCCCATGTCGCGGATCGAACTTGCGCCGATCTCGGCTATAGCCGCGTCGACCGCGGCCTCGACCTCCTCATCCGAAAGGCGGCGGGGCAGGTAGCTTTCGATAACCTTCACCTCGGCCAGTTCCTGCTCGGCAAGTTCCAGTCGGCCACCCTCTTCATAGGCCCGCGCGCTTTCCTGCCGCTGCTTCACCATGCGGCCGAGGATCGCCAGCACGTCGGCATCGCTGACGCCTGCATCCTTTCCCTCTCCACGCAATGCGATGTCACGATCCTTGATCGCGGCAGAGATCAGACGAAGCGTCGATAGCCTTTCGCTCTCGCGCGATTTCATTGCAGATTTCAGATCGGCGGCAAGCCGGTCGCGCAGCGTCATGATCCGTGACGTCCCCATGTCGGTTGAATGGCCTTACTCTATCCAGATCGTGGGAGTCACACAACTCTGCGCACACAACGGTTCAATGTATTGTTTTCTAATAATATTACTGAATGCCCGCCGCCTTGACCCCGCGCCCGGCCGCGCATAGGTTGCGCCCGTCCCGCCCGGAGAGAACCATGACCGCAGCACACCCCCTGCCCCGTCCGACCGCGTGCTTGGCGCTGGCCGATGGAACACTCTTCTACGGTCGCGGCTTCGGCGCCACGGGCGAGGTCGTGGCAGAACTCGTCTTCAACACGGCGATGACCGGCTATCAGGAGATCATGACCGATCCCAGCTACGCCGGGCAGGTCGTCACCTTCACCTTTCCCCATGTCGGCAATGTCGGGGTAACGCCCGAGGATGACGAGACCGCAGACCCCGTGGCCGCGGGCATGGTGGTGAAATGGGATCCGACCGAGCCATCGAACTGGCGCGCAGCGGGCGAGTTGACCGAGTGGCTCAGCCGCAAGGGCCGGATCGGCATCGGCGGCATTGACACGCGGCGGCTGACGCGCGCGATCCGCCAGCAGGGTGCGCCGCACGTTGCCTTGGCGCATGATCCGGACGGGAAGTTTGACATCGCGGCGCTGGTCGCGCGGGCGCGCGAATGGCGCGGCCTTGTCGGCCTCGACCTTGCACGAGAGGTAAGCTGCGCCCAAAGCTATCGCTGGGACGAGATGCGCTGGGCGTGGCCGAAAGGCTACGCACGGCAGGAGGCGGCGGATCTGAAGGTTGTCGCCATCGACTATGGCGCAAAGCGCAACATCCTGCGTTGCCTCGCCTCGACCGGCTGCGATGTGACCGTGCTGCCCGCGACCGCAACGGCCGAGGATGTGCTGGCACTGAACCCCGATGGAGTGTTTCTGTCGAATGGCCCCGGCGACCCGGCGGCGACGGGCGACTATGCCGTGCCGATGATTCGCGGCGTGCTTGACCGTGGTCTGCCGGTTTTCGGAATTTGCCTCGGCCACCAGATGCTCGCGCTGGCGCTTGGCGCAAAGACCGTAAAGATGAATCACGGTCATCATGGCGCCAACCATCCGGTGAAGGATCTGGAGACCGGCAAGGTGGAGATCACCAGCATGAACCACGGCTTCACCGTCGACAGCCAGACCCTGCCCGCCGGCGTGATAGAAACCCATGTCAGCCTTTTCGACGGCTCGAACTGTGGCATCCGTGTTGCCGACCGGCCAGTGTTTTCGGTCCAGTACCACCCCGAGGCGAGCCCCGGCCCGCAGGACAGTTTCTACCTGTTCGAACGCTTCGCCGGGGCCATGCGCGAGCGTCGCGCGGCCTGATCGCCGCAGACACGTAAACGAACGGTTTCAGGCCGGTGCGCATGGTTAATGCGCCGTTAACCTATTGCCCAACAATTTGTGGGGGTTTCGCCACGAATTGTTAAGGTTTCGGCATGACGCCCCCGGTGCACCCAGTCGCGACGAATCTCCATCTGGTGCCGGCGGGCACGGTCGCTGCGACCGCCGCGCCGGACCAGGCGCAGACCCCACCCAGACAGCTTCGCCCGCTGGGCCAGTTTCTTCTCGAAGCCGGCGCCGTCTCTCCATCCGATCTGGTCGATGCGCTGGCGCTGCAGGCACGGCACAACGCACCCTTGGGCCGCGTACTGCTGGCCAACGCGATGGCGGAAGAAGACGCCCTGCTGGCCGCGCTTTCCCGGCAGACGAGCGCAGAAATCGTCGATCCGGATCGCCATCCCCCCGACCCGCGCCTGATTGATGTCTTTGGCGCCGCGCGCTGCCTGCGCAGCCGCGTTCTGCCTTGGCGCCGCGCAGGCGAGTTCACCGTTGTCGCCGTTTCCTCGATCGAGGATTTCGAGCATATGCGGGCCGAGCTTCAGGCGGCCTTTGGCCCGGTCGTCATGGCCTTGGCCAGCGAGGCGGCGCTGCAGGCGGCAATCCTGTCGCGCCGCAGGCGCGATCTTGCGCGGCGCTGCGAGACCCGAACGGCCGAGGATGAAAGCTGCCGCCGCTGGCCGGCGGCAGCCGTGCGACGCGGCGCGCTGGCCGTACTCACGGCGTCGCTCATCCTTGGATATGCCGCACCCGCCCTGCTGATCGGGGTGCTGGTCGCCTGGGCTGGGGTTGCACTCCTCGCCTGCACCGCGCTGAAGGCAGCCGCGCTGATCTCGCACCTGCGCCGGGAAAAGGTCGCGGAGACGCCGCTCGAAACCGGCATTGCCACCATCGCGCGGCTCCCCACGGTGTCGATCCTGGTACCGCTGTTTGACGAGAAGGACATCGCCGCCCGGCTCGTCACACGCCTGTCGCGGCTGGATTATCCGAGGGAACTGCTCGACGTCATCCTGGTGGTGGAAGAAGATGACATGACCACCCGGGTCGCGCTGGCGAAGTCGCATCTGCCGCCCTGGATGCGGATCGTCATCGCGCCACATGCGCCGCTGCGCACCAAGCCGCGGGCACTGAACTTCGCGCTGGATTTTGCCCGCGGCACCATCGTCGGCGTCTACGATGCCGAGGATGCGCCGGAACCGGACCAGATTCATCGCGTTGTGGCGCGGTTCCACGAACGCGGCTCGGAACTTGCCTGTGTGCAGGGGGTGCTGGACTACTACAATCCACGCACCAACTGGCTCTCGCGCTGCTTCACCATCGAATACGCCTCGTGGTTCCGCATCGTCCTGCCGGGGCTGGAGCGGCTGGACCTTCCGGTGCCGCTGGGTGGGACCACCCTGTTCTTCCGCCGCCACGTGCTGGAGGAACTGGGCGGCTGGGACGCCCATAACGTGACCGAGGATGCCGACCTCGGCATCCGGCTGGCTCGCCATGGCTACCGGACCGAACTGCTGGACACGGTGACAGAGGAAGAGGCGAATTGCCGCCCGCTCGCCTGGGTGCGGCAGCGGTCGCGCTGGCTGAAAGGCTACGCGATGACCTATGCGGTGCACATGCGCGACCCCGCGCTGCTGCTGCGGCAACTGGGGTGGTGGCGGTTCACGGGCGTGCAGGTGCTGTTCGCCGGAACGCTGACGCAATACCTGCTGGCGCCGGTGATGTGGTCGTTCTGGCTCGTCATCCTCGGCTTCTGGCATCCGCTGGTCGGGGTCATGCCGACCGCCGCATTCTGGATACTTGGCGGGCTGTTCGCGCTTAGCGAGGCGTTGAACTGGGTGATCGGCTGGTGCGCCGTCGCAGACCGCCGCCACCGCTTCCTGCGCCCATGGGTACCGACGCTGCACTTCTATTTCCCCCTCGGCGCGCTCGCCGCCTACAAGGGCGCGTGGGAGCTTCTGACCAATCCCTACTACTGGGACAAGACCGCGCATGGTCTGTTCGACAGAACAGAACCCAAGCAGTAAACCGCCACCCTTCCAAGGGGTCAGGCGGGCGACTGATCCGCCGCGTCCTGCCTCAGCCGCGTCTCGAACGCGCGGCTGATATGGGTGCGGAGCGTAGCATAGGCCGCATCGCCGTCGCCCTCCGAAATCGCATCGACGATGGCTGCATGTTCGTCCAGCGTCGCCTCGGTCCGCCCCTCGGCCGCCAGCGATGTGGTCGCCATAAGCGACATCGAGCGATAGACGAGATCGAGTTGCTGAACCAGATAGCGGTTGTGCGAGGCGAGGTGGATTTGCTTGTGGAACCGCCGGTTCGCCTGCGACATCGCCTGCGGGTCACCGGTCAGCGCGCGATCCTCCTCGACCATGTGGCGCAGGACGCGCACTTCTTCCTCGGTCGCGTGCTTCGCCGCCAGACGGGCCGCCAGCCCCTCCAGTTCCGCGCGCACCACGTAAAGCTCTGCCAACTGGTTGTGATCGAGCGAGGCGACGATCAGGCTGCGGCCGTCGCGGGTCAGCATCGACTGGGTTTCCAGCCGCTGCAGCGCCTCACGCACCGGGGTCCGCGACACGCCGAAACGGTCGGCAAGTTCCGATTCCACCAGCCGGTCGCCGGGACGGTAGATGCCGGTATCTATCGCGTCCAGGATCAGGCTATAGGCATCCCGGTGCACCGGCTTCGCATCGCGCATTGTATCCCCCTGTATACAATGCGCACCCTAAGCAAAGATCGCCGCCCCGATCAAGGTCGCGGCTTGCCGCACGCCGGGCGCTGCGATAGCAGGCGGCATGGTTGCACAGAATTTCTCGCATGTCGGCGGCTGGGTCTTTGACCTGGACAACACGCTCTACCCGCCCGAGGCGCGGCTGTTCGAGCAGATCGACCTCCGCATGACTGACTATGTGATGCGCGAATTGCGGCTGGACCGGGCCGAGGCCGACCGGTTGCGCCACAGCTACTGGCGCGATTACGGCACCACACTGGCGGGGCTGATGGATCGCCACGGCATCGACCCCGACCCGTTTCTGATCGAGGTGCACGAGATCAGCTTCGACGCCCTGACACCCGATACGGAGCTTGCCGCCCGCATCCGCGCCCTGCCCGGCCGGCGCATCGTCTACACCAACGCCTCGGCCCCCTATGCCCACCGGGTACTGGAGGCGCGCGGTCTGGCAGGACTGTTCGACGGAGTCTATGGCGTGGAACATGCGGGCTTCCGCCCCAAGCCGCAGCGCGATGCCTTCGAGGCGATCTTTGCAATGAGCGGTATCGAACCCGGCACTGCCGCGATGTTCGAGGACGATCCGCGCAACCTCGCCGCACCCCATGCGATGGGGATGCGCACGGTGCATGTCGCACCGGCGGCCGACCCGGCCCCGCATATCCACCATCATACCGACGATCTGGCGCGCTTCCTGTCGCTGCTCGCGGACGGATGAATGCTGCACTGCGGCATCGCGCCGCTGGTCGAAAGACCCCTTTTCGCCTATAGTCACCGGGCGAACAGGAGTGATGAGATGACCTCGGAAAAGCTGGCCCGCTTTGGCCTCGACCGTTTCAGCATGCCCCGGCCGTCGCTGCCACGTCTGACGCGGCGCAGCTTCTACCGGGTGCCGGTGCTGGGCTGGATCGCGCGCGATCTGATCGAGGGCGATGCGGATAACATCTGGTATCTGCTCGCCGCCATCCTCTGCCTGTGGATCATGGCGATCATGACCTGGGGCCTGCCCGCACTCTACCTGCCTGCGGTCATCGCCGCGCCGCTGGTCATGGTGCTGCTCGTCATCATCACGCTGGGCTAGACAGCGACCAACTGCCGCTTGGCGCGGCACCCCGCCGCGGCTATCTGTCGGGGTCGGAGGTGCCGATGCGGCAGACGTGCGACATCATGATTTCCGGTGGCGGCGTCGCGGGACTGACCGCGGCGGCGGCCTTTGGCAGCGCGGGTTTTTCGGTGATCTGCGTCGATCCCGCCCCGCCGGTGACAGAGGAAAGCGCCGAAGGCGCCGACCTGCGGACTACAGCGATCCTGCAGCCCTCGGTCCCGGTGCTGGAGGCTGCAGGGCTTTGGCAGCGGCTCGCCCCCTTCGCGTCGCCCCTGCAGGTCATGCGGATCGTCGATGCCGGCGGCCCGGTCGCCGAGCCGCGCCTGACGCGGGATTTCGACGCCGCCGACATTTCAGACCAGCCATTCGGATGGAACCTGCCGAACTGGCTGCTGCGGCGCGAAATGGTGGCGCGGCTGGCCGAACTGCCCAACGTCGATTTCCGCCCCGGCACCGCCACCGCCCGCGTGCTGACCCGTCAATTCGAGGCGCTGGTGACGCTGAGCGACGCCAGCCGGATCTCCGCCCGCCTGCTGATCGCCGCCGACGGCCGCAACTCTCCCGTCCGTCAGGCGGTCGGCATCGACGTGCGCACCACCCGCTACGGGCAAAAGGCGCTGGCCTTTGCCGTCACCCACCCCGCCCCGCACGGCGGCGTCTCGACCGAGATACACCGCTCCGGCGGCCCCTTCACATTGGTCCCCCTGCCAGACCGGGACGGGATGCCCTGTTCCGCCGTCGTGTGGATGGAGCGGGGGCCCGATGCACTGCGCCTCGCCGCCCTCCCCGAGCCGGAATTCGAGGCGGCGATGACCGACCGGTCCTGCCAGCTATTCGGCCCGCTGACGCTGGCCACCCGCCGGACGGTCTGGCCGATCATCAGCCAGATCGCCACCCGCTTCGCCGCCGAGCGCACCGCGCTGATCGCCGAAGCCGCCCATGTCGTCCCCCCGATCGGCGCGCAGGGGCTGAACATGAGCCTGGCCGACACCGGCACGCTGCTCGACCTCGCCACCACGGCGCCCGACTCGCTGGGCGAACCGGCGATGCTGGACCGCTACCACCGCCGCCGCTGGCCCGAGGTGCAGGCGCGCGTGACCGGAATCGACCTGCTGAACCGCGCCTCGATGGTGGGAACGCCCGTGCTGCGCGACCTGCGCGCGCTGGGCCTTGACGTGCTTTACGGCGCAGCGCCGGTGCGGAAGGCGCTGATGCGCGTCGGTATGGGCACGGGGATGGGCGCCGGCGCGGGATTTGCTGGCGCCGGTTGAAACAGCCTCGGCGCCTCGGCGCTTCCACCGGCCGTTGAAATCGCCTAACCCTGAAGCAAAGACGCTGACGGGGGGAGCGACATGGAAGAGGCACGGCAGGACAGCGCGCGGCAGGCGGCGCTGGATTATCACGAATTCCCGAAACCCGGAAAGCTGGCGGTGGTGGCTACCAAGCCGCTGGCCAACGGCCGCGACCTGTCGCGCGCCTATTCGCCGGGCGTCGCCGAGGCCTGCCTTGAAATCAAGGCCGACCCCGCCACCGCCACCCGCTACACCGCCCGCGGCAACCTTGTCGCCGTGGTCTCGAACGGCACCGCCGTTCTGGGCCTCGGCAACATCGGCGCGCTAGCCTCGAAGCCGGTGATGGAGGGCAAGGCGGTCCTGTTCAAGAAATTCGCCAATATCGACTGTTTCGACATCGAGTTGAACGAGTCCGATCCCGAGAAGCTGGCCGAGATCGTCTGCGCGCTGGAACCGACCTTCGGCGCGATCAACCTTGAAGACATCAAGGCGCCCGACTGCTTCGTGGTCGAACGGATCTGCCGCGAGCGGATGAACATTCCTGTCTTCCACGACGACCAGCACGGCACAGCCATCGTTGTCGGTGCCGCCGCCACCAACGCGCTGCGCGTCGCGGGAAAAAGCTTCGAGGAGATCAAGCTCGTCTCCACCGGCGGCGGGGCGGCGGGCATCGCCTGCCTGAACATGCTGGTGAAACTTGGCGTGCGGCGCGAGAATATCTGGCTCTGCGACATCCACGGGCTGGTGTACGAGGGGCGCGAGGCGGACATGAACCCGCAAAAGGCCGCCTATGCCCAGCCGACCGACCTGCGCACGCTGGACGATGTGATCGGCGGGGCGGATCTGTTCCTGGGCCTGTCCGGCCCCGGCGTGCTGACGGCCGACATGGTGGCAAAGATGGCGCCACGGCCGATCATCTTCGCGCTCGCCAACCCGAACCCCGAGATCATGCCAGAGGCCGCCCGCGCCGTGGCCCCGGATGCGATCATCGCCACCGGCCGGTCGGATTACCCGAACCAGGTCAACAACGTGCTGTGCTTTCCCTTCATCTTTCGCGGCGCGCTGGACGTCGGCGCGACCGAGATCAACGACGAGATGAAGATCGCCTGCATCGAGGGAATCGCGGCACTGGCCCGCGCCACCACATCGGCCGAAGCCGCCGCCGCCTATCGCGGCGAGCAGATGACATTTGGCGCCGACTACCTGATCCCCAAGCCCTTCGATCCCCGCCTCATGGGCATCGTCGCCAGCGCCGTCGCCGGGGCGGCGATGGAGTCGG
The DNA here is from genome assembly GCA_050485905.1 of Paracoccaceae bacterium. Classification (GTDB taxonomy): domain Bacteria; phylum Pseudomonadota; class Alphaproteobacteria; order Rhodobacterales; family Rhodobacteraceae; genus JAWLCA01. Next base: position 11,407 of record JBJHCH010000094.1, read on the forward strand.
GCGTGGCGACCCGGCCGATCCCCGACATGGCGGCCTACAAGACCCGGCTCGACGGCTCGGTCTTCCGTTCTGCCCTGATCATGCGCCCGGTGTTCGAGGCCGCGCGGTCGGCCAGCCGCCGCATCGTCTTTGCCGAGGGCGAGGACGAGCGCGTGCTGCGTGCCGCCCATGCGATCATGGAGGAAACCACCGAAGTGCCGATCCTGATCGGCCGGCCCGAGGTGATCGCCATGCGCTGCGAGCGCGCCGGCCTGCCGATCCGGCCCGAGACCGACTTTCAGATCGTCAACCCCGAGGACGACCCCCGCTACCGCGAATACTGGGAGACCTATCACGCGCTGCTGGAACGCAGCGGCGTCACCCCCGACATCGCCCGCGCGGTGCTGCGCACAAATTCCACCGCCATCGGCGCGGTGATGGTCCATCGCGGAGAGGCCGACAGCCTCATCTGCGGCACCTTTGGCCAGTATCTGTGGCACTTGAACTACGTCCGCCAAATCCTTGCCCGCGAAGGGCTTCGCCCCCAGGGCGCCCTCTCCCTCGTGATCCAGGATCAGGGGCCGTTGTTCGTCGCCGACACGCAGATCAACGCCGAACCGACGCCGGAACAGATCCGCGACACCGCCGTCGCCGCTGCCCGCCACGTCCGCCGCTTCGGCATCACGCCGCGGGTCGCGATGTGCTCCTCCTCGCAGTTCGGCAACCTCGACAACGACAGCGGCCGGCGGATGCGCGCGGCGATGGCGCTGCTGGACCGGATCGAACCCGATTTCGACTACGAGGGCGAGATGACGCTCGACGCAGCACTCGACCCCGACCTGCGCAACCGGATCTTCCCCAACGCCCGATTTGCGGAACCGGCGAACGTGCTGATCTTTGCCAATACCGACGCGGCCAGCGGCGTGCGCAACATCCTGAAGATGCGTGGCGGCGGGCTGGAGGTGGGGCCGATCCTGATGGGTATGGGCAACAAGGCGCATATCGTCACCCCCTCGATCACCGCGCGGGGCTTGCTCAACGTCTCGGCGCTGGCCGGCACGCCGGTGTCGATCTACGGCTGAGGCGCGGTTAGCGCAAACCGTGACACGGCGCCGCAGACCATCCCGCGGCGCCGGGCTTGCCTGACGCCGCGCGCGTGGCATAAGGGCGCGAGTGCAGGGAGGGTATACGATGGCATACGCAGACCTCTACACCGGCTGGAAATCGGACCCGGAAGGGTTCTGGATGCAGGCCGCCCAAGCCATCGACTGGGACCGCCCGCCATCCCGCGCCTATTTCGCCGACAACGGCCCGGTGGGCGAATGGTATGCCGACGGGTTGGTCAACACCTGCTGGAACGCGGTGGACCGCCATGTGCAGGCCGGCCACGGCGACCGCATCGCGATCATCCACGACAGCCCGATCACCCGCTCGGTCCGCAGCCTGACCTATGCCGAGCTGCGCGACCGCGTGGCGCTGCTGGCCGGGGCGCTGCGGGCAAGGGGCATCGAAAAGGGCGACCGTGTCATCATCTACATGCCGATGGTGCCAGAGGCGGTGGAGGCGATGCTGGCCTGCGCCCGCCTCGGCGCGATTCATTCCGTCGTCTTCGGCGGCTTCGCGGCAAACGAACTCGCCACGCGGATCGACGACGCGAAACCCAAGGCGATCATCGCCGCCTCCTGCGGGCTGGAGCCGGGCCGCGTCGTCCACTACAAGCCGCTGATCGACGGCGCCATCGACATCGCCACCCACAAGCCCGACTTCTGCGTGATCTTCCAACGCGAGCAGGAGGTGGCAAAGCTCACCCCCGGCCGCGACCACGACTGGCATGAGATCCAGGCCGGCATCACCCCCGCCGACTGCGTCCCGGTCGAGGGCAACCACCCGGCCTATATCCTCTACACCTCTGGCACCACCGGCCAGCCAAAGGGCGTGGTGCGCCACACCGCCGGGCATCTGGTGGCGCTGAACTGGACGATGAAGAACATCTACGGCGTGGACCCGGGAGAGGTGTTCTGGGCCGCATCCGACGTGGGCTGGGTCGTCGGCCACAGCTACATCTGCTATGCGCCGCTGATCCACGGCAACACCACCGTGGTGTTCGAGGGAAAGCCGGTCGGCACCCCCGACGCCGGCACCTTCTGGCGCGTGATCCAGGACCACCGTGTCGCCAGCTTCTTCACCGCCCCCACCGCCTTCCGCGCGATCAAGCGTGAGGATCCGAAGGGCACGCTGATCGCCGATTACGACCTTTCCAGCCTGCGCACGCTCTATCTGGCGGGCGAACGCGCCGACCCCGATACGGTCGTCTGGGCGCAGGAAAAGCTGGGCGTGCCGGTGATCGACCACTGGTGGCAGACCGAAACCGGCTGGCCCATCGTCGCCAACCCGATGGGGGTGGAGCCGCTGCCGGTCAAGATGGGCAGCCCCTCGGTCGCCATGCCCGGCTGGGACGTGCAGGTGCTGGACGAGGCCGGCCATCCCGTCGCCCCCGGCACACTGGGCGCCATCGCGGTAAAACTGCCCCTGCCCCCCGGCACCCTGCCAACGCTGTGGAACGCCGAGGATCGGTTCCGCAAAAGCTACCTCAGCCACTTCCCCGGCTATTACGAGACGGGCGATGCCGGCTATATCGACGCCGACGGCTACCTCTACATCATGGCGCGCACCGATGACGTGATCAACGTCGCCGGTCACCGCCTGTCCACCGGCGCGATGGAAGAGGTGCTGGCCAGCCACCCCGACGTGGGCGAATGCGCCGTGATCGGCGTGGCGGACGAATTGAAGGGCCAGGTCCCCGTGGGCTTCCTGTGCCTGAACAAGGGCGCAACCAAGCCGCATGATCAGGTCATCGCCGAATGCGTGGCGCTGGTGCGCGACCGGATCGGCCCGGTGGCCGCCTTCAAGCGCGCGCTGGTTGTCGATCGGCTGCCGAAAACCCGGTCAGGCAAGATCCTGCGCGCCACGATGGTGAAGATCGCGGATGGCGAACCGTTCAAGCCGCCGGCCACCATCGACGACCCCGCGATCCTTGATGAAATCGCCGCCGCATTGCAGGTCGATCTGCCCCGCCAACCCGGCTGAACCTCGGCACATGAACCGTTGCGTGCAGCGCGTTGCGGCCTTGCAAGCGCCGGTTGAAGCACGCTCATTTCTCGGCTAGCCTTTCGGTCAGCCATGAAGTCATTTGTCGCGCCCCGAAGCACCAGTTTGCGGCCTGACCCGAGCGTGTCCGATTGAAAGTCGATTCCGCTGCCCCAGTGAAGCGCCCTGTGCCCGAGGATCTGGCCGATCCCGCCCGGCTTTCGCTGCTCAATCACGACCTGCGCGCGGCGGTGTCGGACATCATGGGCGGGCTTCGCCTGATCGACCAGACGGCGCTGGACCCGGCGACCCGCCTGCAACTGGAACGTGTGCGCACCGCGGCCGAGGGGCTGGCGCGGCTGCTGGAACAGGCGCTGGCGGCGATGGGCGGCGCCGACGACTTTACCGACCGCCCGCGCCGCACGATTCAGTTGGGCCGCTTCCTGCGCGATGTCGAGATGCGATGGGCCGGGCGGGCGCGCGAACAGGGGCTGAACTTCCAGATGACGCTGGACGAGGATGTGCCAAAGCTTCTGTCGCTGGACCGGATCGCGCTGGAACGGGTGCTGTCGAACGTCCTGTCCAACGCCATCAAATATACCGATGCGGGCACCGTCTCGCTGCTGGTGCGCCGCCCGGCCAATGGCGGGCTGCAATTCATCGTGCGCGATGACGGGCCGGGATTTTCCGACGCGGCGATGGCGCAACTGTTTCGCCGCGACGGGCGTCCGCGTGGCACCGCGAAACCGGGGATGGGGCTGGGAATGCACATTTCGCACGACATGACGCGGCAACTGGGCGGCCAGTTGGAGGTGCGCAACGCCGATGGCGGCAAGGGGGCGATGGTGACCCTGACGCTGCCACCGGCCGCGATCGCCGCGACCGA
>JBJHCH010000095.1:0-15341 GCA_050485905.1 Paracoccaceae bacterium
TGAAAGCCCGCCGTTGCCAAGCCTGTCCCAGTGGCGCGTCCGCACTGTCATCCTCATCCCCTGTTGCTGTGGCCCGGCGTTCGTTCAACGATGGCCAGCACTGCCATCGCCCCCCCGAGCATAGATGTCTTCGTAGCGCGTGATATCGTCCTCGCCCAAATAGACGCCGGTCTGAACCTCGATCAGGACCATCGGCACCTTGCCGGGGTTCTCCATCCGATGGCGCGCCCCAAGGGGAACATAGATCGACTGGTTCTCGGTCACCAGCGTCACCGTGTCCTCTACGGTCACGCGCGCTGTGCCGGAAACGACGACCCAATGCTCGGATCGATGCAGGTGGCTTTGCAGGCTGAGCGTGCCACCGGGATTCACAACGATGCGCTTGACCTGAAACCGCTCGCCGGTTGCAAGCGTATCGTACCAGCCCCACGGCCGATGCTCGCGGGGAAGGGCGGTGGCCTGCCGCGCGCCCTTGCCCTTCAGCGCCTCGACGGCGAGCCGAACGTCCTGCGCGCGTGACATATCGGCGACCAGCACCGCGTCGGGCGTGGCGATGGCCATGATATTGCGGAGGCCGATACCGACCAGTTCCAGATCATTGGATTCCGACCTGAGCAGCGTGTCGGTGCAATCAACCGCTGTTGCATGGCCCCCCAGTGCCACGCCCGCCGCATCCGGGCCAGCCTCGCGCCAGACGGCATCCCAGCCGCCGAGATCGGACCAGTGGCCGTCGAAGGGCATCACAACCAGATTCTTGGCCTTTTCCATCACGGCATAGTCGATGGAGCTTTCAGGCACGTCGCGCCACGCGTCGGGGGCGAGCCGTAGAAACCCCAGATCGCGGGTTTGGCCAGCGACGGCCGCTTCGACTGGCGGCAGGAATTCGGGCGCATGTATCCGGAACGCCTCGATGATGCTGCGGGCGGTGAACAGGAATATCCCTGAGTTCCAGAGGAACTGCCCGCTTTCGACCATTGCCGCCGCGCGATCCGTATCCGGCTTCTCGACAAAGCGGCGCAGCGGGATCACGCCCATCTCGGCGTCGCGCTCGCCAAGTTCCAGGTATCCGTAGCCGCTGTCGGCGCGAGTTGGCGCGATGCCAAAGGTAACAATTGCCCCATCCCGCGCGGCCTGAACGCCCGCAAGGACGGCGGTGCGAAAGCGTTCGGGTTCGGGGATGACATGATCGGATGGGGCAAAGATCATCAGCGCATTCTCATCGTGACGCGCCTGATGGAGCGCGGCGGCGAGCACCGCCGGGGCTGTGCTGCGGGCCGCAGGCTCGATCAGCACGGCGCCGGGCACGATGCCGATGGCGCCCAGTTGTTCGGTCACGATGAACCTGAAATCAGCGTTGGTGACGACGACCGGCGCCGCGAAATCCGCGCCGGAGAACCGAAGCGCTGAGGTCTGGAACAGGCTGCGATCAGACAGGAGCCGGGCAAACTGCTTTGGGTAGCTCTGGCGCGACAGCGGCCAGAGCCGCGTGCCGGCGCCCCCGCTCAGCAGGACCGGGATGATCATAGCCGCGAAACTCCATGCCAGGTCGCCCGCGATTGACGGGTCAGGCGATTCTGACCGAGGCGGACGCGGTCTGCAACCGTTGCGGGTGTATACGGGGCGATGCGCCTTTCGCGACGGCATGCCCCGCCCCGTGTTAAGCGAATTGAAACGCCAAGCAGAGACCCATAGGCTGGGCTGGTGTCGCGGCCGGCCGTCCGGGTGGCGGCCAGCGCGAAGGGGGAGCGATGCTTTGGGAAACGCTGCGGTCCTGGGTCGGCGCCGGCCAGCGCCTGATGGCGTCGTTGCGTTCGCCGCCGGCTGCGCTCACTGACCCCGAGGTGCAAGTGCGTTTGCGGGTGGTTCTGGCGGTCAAGGATCATGACCTGGGTACGGAGGTTGCGCGATTCCTGACCGACGATGGGCACGAGGTAACGCATGCCCTCAGTGAGGTGGAGGCGCTTCGCTTGGCCGCCGCGTGGCCTGCCGACCTGCTGATGAGTGATGATGCATCGAGAGAAACGATGCAGAGGTGGCAGGCGGTGAATCTGCCAATCGGCGTCGCCGTCTGCCACCTGACAAACGCCGACGCCGCAGAGGGCGAGATCGGCAGCGATGGCAATGTGCTTGCATTGGGCAGGCCGGTTGAGCGCGAAGCATTGCGCGCGGTGCTGCTAGGTGTTGTGAAAGGCCGGGGGGCAGACCGACGTGGCGCGCCCGCTGCCGCGGCGCGCGCTGCGCTCCTTGATCGTCCGACGCTCGACGAACTGGCAGAGTCGCTCGGTCCCGACGACTTCGGTCAGGTGATCGAGGTCTTTCTGGCGGACATGCCCCCCTTGATCGCACGGCTGGAGCATGCGGTATCGCTTGGCGATTTCGCCGCGACCTTCGCCGCCGCGCATGAGGGCACTGGCATCGCAGCGACGCTGGGAATGCCGCGACTGGCCGAGGCGATGCGCCGGATCGAGGCAGCGTCACGCAGCGAAAATGCCGAGGTGCTGCCCGAGCTGCTGGAGGATGCCCGTCTGACTTGGACAGAAACCGCCTATGCCGTCGACCTGCTGCCGCGTGGCTGACCGCCCGCGGCAGTCGCCAAGGGAGCCTTAACCGGCCTTTGCCTGACGCTTGCGTTCGTGCGGGTCGAGCAGGCGTTTGCGGAGCCGGATGTTCGCCGGCGTCACCTCAACGAGTTCATCATCGTCGATATAGGCGATGGCCTGTTCGAGACTCATCCGCACGGGTGGGGTCAGACGAACCGCCTCGTCCGTGCCCGATGCGCGGATGTTGGTCAGCTTCTTGCCCTTCAGCGGGTTCACTTCCAGATCGTTGTCGCGGGAATGCTCGCCGATGATCATGCCCTCGTAGACCTGTTCCTGCGCGCCGATGAACATGCGGCCCCGATCCTCCAGGTTCCAGAGCGCATAGGCGACGCTGACGCCATTCTCCATCGAGATCAGAACACCCTGACGGCGGCCCTGGATGGGGCCTTTCCACGGCGCCCATCCGTGGAACAGCCGGTTGAGGACGCCGGTGCCGCGAGTGTCGGTCAGAAACTCGCCATGATAGCCGATCAGGCCGCGGCTGGGGACATGGGCGATGATGCGGGTCTTGCCTGCACCCGCCGGCTTCATCTCTACCAGATCACCCTTGCGCGGACCGGTCAGCTTCTCGATCACCGTGCCCGAGAATTCGTCGTCCACGTCGATGGTGACTTCCTCGATCGGCTCCAGCCGCTGGCCGTTCTCTTCGCGGAAGAGAACGCGCGGGCGGCTGATCGACAGTTCGAACCCTTCGCGGCGCATATTCTCGATCAGGACGCCCATCTGCAGTTCGCCGCGACCCGCGACCTCGAACGCCTCGCCGCCCGGCGTGTCGGTCACGCGGATCGCGACGTTCAACTCCGCCTCTTTCATCAGCCGCTCGCGGATCACGCGGCTTTGCACCTTGGACCCGTCGCGCCCGGCAAGCGGGCTGTCGTTGATCCCGAAGGTGACGCTGATCGTCGGCGGGTCGATCGGCTGGGCGGGAAGCGGCACGTCGATGGCCGGATCGCAGAGCGTGTCGGCAACCGTCGCCTTGGACATGCCGGCGATGGTCACGATGTCGCCCGCCTCTGCCACATCAATCGGTTGCTGTGCCAGCCCGCGGAACGCGAGGATCTTGGAGACACGGAACTGTTCGATCCGCTCGCCGGTGCGCGACAGCGCCTTGATCGTCTCGCCGGTCCGAAGTCGTCCGGATTCGACGCGGCCGGTCAGGATGCGGCCGATGAAGGGGTCTGCGGACAGCGTCGTGGCCAGCATGCGGAAGGGCTTGTCGATCTGCGACAACTGGCGCGGGGCAGGCACATGGGCGAGAACCAGTTCGAACAGCGCCGAGAGATCCTTGCGCGGACCATCAAGATCCGCATCCGCCCAGCCCGACCGGCCCGATGCGTAGAGATGCGGGAAATCGAGTTGCTCGTCTGATGCACCGAGGTTCGCGAACAGATCGAACACCTCGTCCAGCGCGCGATCAGGTTCGGCGTCGGGTTTGTCCACCTTGTTCAGCACGACGATGGGGCGCAGACCCAGCGCCAGCGCTTTGGCGGTCACAAACTTGGTCTGCGGCATCGGCCCCTCGGCGGCGTCAACCAGCAGAACGACGCCGTCGACCATGCTGAGAATCCGCTCGACCTCGCCGCCGAAGTCAGCGTGGCCGGGGGTGTCGACGATGTTGATGCGATGCCCCTGCCATTCGACGCTGGTGCATTTGGCGAGGATGGTAATGCCGCGCTCACGCTCGATATCGTTCGAATCCATCGCCCGTTCGGCAACGGACTGGTTGTCGCGGAATGCGCCGGACTGTTTCAGCAGTTCATCGACCAGCGTCGTCTTGCCATGGTCGACATGCGCGATGATCGCGATGTTGCGAAGATCCATCGGTGGACTCGTTCTCATATGTTGGGTTGCCGCGCGCCTACAGGGTTCTGGCGCAAAAGGCCAGACAATTCTGCGCTGCGGCGTGATCGGGGTCAGGAGCGGTCATTGCGGCGTCGAAAATGCATCAGCGCCGCGACGATAATGAGTGCGGTGCCGCCAAGTTCGACGTAGCGATGCGCCCTGATCTCGACAAACTCGATCCTGAAGAACTGATCGACATGGGTCAGGCTGACTGCGCGCAGCAGAATGAAGGAAAACAAGACGACAAGGCCGATGACGGCAAGCCAGTTGCGCAGGATCGCCCGGCGCAGCCAGAACAGAACCGTGCCAAGCAGCAAGGCGACGATCGCGGCGACAAGCATCAGGAACTGTGCCTGCACCTCGCGTCGCTGCCCGAACCAGCCCTCTGCCCGCGCGACGCAGCGGCCGGTATTTGTGATGTATGTGTGAAATTCCAACTGCTTGTTGACGCACATGAACGCAAGAAAGATTGCAAGAAACACCCAGAACGCACGCTCGCTGCGTCGGCTGGCGGCGGGAAAGGACGCGCCGGTGGCAGTCATCCAGGCAATTACTGCCGCCAGACCGTACCCTGCCGTGATGGTCCAGCCTAGGGGCTGGTTGTCACCAAGCTGGAAGCGCCAGACTTGAAGGGCGCAATCCACGATCAGGCTGAATTCCTCGAACATGCTGCCTTGCCGTCTGGTGTCGCGTTCAGTGGCTCGCGCTACCCGAGAACAGGTTGATGACCACGATCCCGCTGATGATCATGGCGATGCCAAGGACCGCCGGAAGATCGAGCGTCTGCCCGAAAACCACATAGGCGATAGCGGCGATGAAGCAGATGCCGAGGCCGGACCATATCGCATAGACGATGCCGACAGGCATGACCTTCAGCGTCAGCGACAAAAGATAGAACGAGGCCGCGTAGCTGATGACAACCACGGTCGAAGGTGCTGCCCGCGTGAACTGCTGGCTTGCCTGAAGTGCGGTTGTACCGATCGTTTCAAACAGGATAGCTGCCGACAGGTATAGCCAGTGCATCAGGTCGCTCCATGAAAAAGGGGCGGGGAAAACCCCGCCCCCCGTCTAGCAGCGTCAGTGATCAGCCCGCCAGTTCCTTGTTCAGGTATTCGTCGACCTTTTCCAGGTAGCCGATCGTGGTCAGCCACTTCTGATCCGGACCGACAAGCAGTGCCAGATCCTTGGTCATGAACCCATCCTCGACGGTCTGGACGGTCACCCGCTCCAGCGTCTCGGCAAAGTTCAGAAGCTGGGCGTTGTTGTCGAGCTTCGCGCGATGCTTCAGCCCGCCGGTCCAGGCGTAGATCGAGGCGATGGAGTTGGTGGAGGTCTCCTTCCCGGCCTGATGCTGGCGGTAGTGGCGCGTCACGGTGCCATGCGCGGCCTCGGCTTCGACCGTCTGACCATCGGGCGTCATCAGCACGCTCGTCATCAGGCCGAGGCTGCCGAAGCCCTGGGCAACCGTGTCGGACTGCACGTCGCCATCGTAGTTCTTGCAGGCCCAGACATAACCGCCCGACCATTTCATCGCGCAGGCCACCATGTCGTCGATCAGGCGATGCTCGTAGGTGATGCCGGCGGCCTTGAACTTGTCGGCAAATTCCTCGTCATAAACCTTCTGGAACAGCTCCATGAAGCGGCCATCGTATTGCTTCAGGATCGTGTTCTTGGTGGAAAGATAGACCGGCCATCCGAGGCTGAGGCCATAGTTCATTGAGGCACGCGCGAAATCGATGATCGACTCGTCAAGGTTATACATCGCCATCGTCACGCCGGATCCGGGGGCGTCGAACACCTCCTTCTCGATCACCGTGCCGTCGTCGCCCACGAACTTGATCGTCAGCTTTCCCTTGCCGGGAAACTTGAAGTCGGTTGCGCGGTACTGGTCACCGAACGCGTGGCGTCCGACCACGATGGGCTTGGTCCAGCCGGGCACCAGACGCGGCACGTTGCGGCAGATGATAGGCTGACGGAAGATCACGCCGCCCAGGATGTTGCGGATCGTGCCGTTGGGGCTGCGCCACATCTGCTTGAGGCCGAATTCCTCGACACGGCCCTCGTCGGGGGTGATGGTCGCGCATTTCACACCCACGCCGTACTTCTTGATGGCATGGGCCGCATCGACGGTGATCTGGTCGTCGGTGCGGTCTCGTTCCTCGATCCCAAGGTCGTAGTATTTCAGGTCGACGTCGAGATAGGGCAGGATCAGCTTCTTCTTGATGAAATCCCAGATGATCCGGGTCATCTCGTCGCCGTCAAGTTCGACGACTGGGTTTTCTACCTTGATCTTGGACATGGGCCTCTCCCGCTCCGGTGACTCGATTGCGCGGGGTCATAGCGGAAAACGGAAACGGTGAAAAGCCTTGTATGCGGTTGTATACTAAAGTGGCGCAGAGCTACCGGGTCACCTCGGTCAGTCGGCGCTTCACATATCCCGTGACGGTGTCGATCATCGGCTCCATGTGGGGATCCTCGAAGAAATGCCCGGCGCCGTCGATCTCGTGATGCGTGATGGTGATGCCCTTCTGCTCGTGCAGCTTGCTGACGAGGCCGGCAGTGTCCTTGGGCGGGGCCACACGATCCGAGGTTCCGTTGATGATCAGGCCCGAGGCGGGGCAGGGCGCGAGGAAGCTGAAGTCGTACATGTTTGCCGGCGGGGCAACCGATATGAAGCCGGTAATTTCTGGCCGGCGCATGAGTAGTTGCATGCCGATCCAGGCGCCAAAGCTGAAGCCGGCCACCCAGCAATGCTTTGCGTTCTGATTCATCGATTGAAGGTAGTCCAGCGCCGATGCGGCGTCCGACAACTCGCCAATGCCCTGATCGTACTCACCCTGGCTGCGCCCGACCCCACGGAAATTGAACCGCAACACGGTGAAGCCCATGTTGTAGAAGGCATAATGAAGGTTGTAGACAACCTTGTTGTTCATCGTTCCGCCGAACTGCGGGTGCGGATGCAGGATGATGGCGATGGGCGCGTCGCGGTCGCGCTGGGCGTGATAGCGGCCTTCCAGCCGGCCCTCGGGTCCGGGAAAGATAACCTCGGGCATGGTGTCGTCGTCCTTCCATCGGATGAGCGCATCAATCTTGACTGAATCGCTCGCTCAACCTAGAAACATTCTAAGTTCCGGCCGGGCCGGGGGCTGGGCCGGCAGTTAAGCAGGGTCGCGCCTGACGTCAATGTCTTTGCGGGGATCGCGCCATGAAACTTTCGACCAAGGGTCGCTACGCGATGGTAGCATTGGCGGATCTCGCGGCGGCCGAGACCGAGAGCTTGGTTTCGCTTGCCGAGATATCGCGGCGGCAGGACATATCGCTTCCGTATCTGGAGCAGTTGTTCGTCAAGTTGCGCCGCGCCGGAATCGTGGAATCGGTGCGTGGTCCGGGTGGCGGTTATCGGCTCGCCAAGGCACCTGAAGCGATCCGTGTGAGCGAGATCATGGCTGCGGTCGATGAGACGGTCAGCGCGCTGCACACCGGGGCAGGTGCCTCTGGCGCACTATCTGGCACGCGCGCGCAGAGCCTGACGAACAGGTTGTGGGAGGGGCTGTCAGCCCATGTCTATGTCTTCCTGCACCAGACGCGCCTGTCGGATGTGATCCGCAACGACCTGACGCCATGCCCCGCCGTTCCAACGCTGTTCCAGGTGGTGGACGAAGGATGACCCGGCGAGCCTATCTGGACTACAACGCGACTGCGCCGCTGCAGCCCGAGGCGCGGGCGGCGATGGTTGCGGCGATGGATATGGTCGGGAACCCGTCGTCGGTTCATACCGAGGGTCGAGCGGCGCGCGCCATTGTGGAGCGGGCGCGCGCTCAGATCGCGGCCTCGCTGGGGGCAGATGGCGCGGATGTCATCTTCACATCTGGTGCGACCGAAGCGGCGGCGTTGGCGCTTGCCGGGCGCGGCCTGCATGGTGGCGGCATTGAGCACGACGCTGTTGCGTCATGGATCACTGGCGATCTGCCGGTCGATTCTGCCGGTCAGGTGAGTGTGCCTGATCCCGGCAGCGCCACCCTGCAACTGGCCAATAGCGAGACCGGTGTGGCGCAGTCCCTGCCGGACGGCCTTGCCGTCAGCGATCTGACCCAGGGCTTCGGCAAGCTGCCGATCGCGTTCAACTGGCTGGGCTGTGAAATGGGCTTCGTTTCGGCGCACAAGTTGGGCGGACCGAAGGGCGTGGGCGCACTCATCGTTCGGCGGGGGACGGAGCTTTCTGCCCAGTTGCGCGGCGGCGGTCAGGAGATGGGGCGCCGTGCGGGCACCGAGAACGTTATCGGCATCGCAGGTTTTGGCGCCGCGGCGGAGCGTGCCGCCCTTCTGTTGGCAGATGGCGCGTGGGATAGGGTTGCAAAACTTAGAAATATTCTAGAAGACGCACTGGAAGCCGGTGCAAAGGACATTATTTTTGTCGGGAAAGGCGGGCCGCGTCTGCCCAACACGAGTTGTGTCATCGCGCCGGGCTGGAAGGGCGAGACGCAGGTGATGCAGATGGATCTGGCAGGTTTTGCGATCTCGGCAGGATCCGCCTGCTCCAGCGGCAAGGTGCGGCCAAGCCGGGTTCTGTCGGCGATGGGTCTGCATGCACATGCGGCTGCCGCGATACGGGTGTCGCTGGGGCCGGCGACGACGGAAGAAGAGGTCGAACGATTTGCCGTGGCCTGGCTGGCGGCGCACCGCAGGCACAGGGAGCGGGCGGCATGATGGAACTGATGAAAACAGGCGTCAACGCGCGGCGCCAAGGAGGATCGGGACGTGCAGATGGAAGTTCGTGACATAGACGTGCGCGAAGGTGTGGACCGCGAGACGGTGGAAACCGTCCAGGCCATGGCCGGCAAGTACAAGCACGGCTGGGAAACCGACATCGAGATGGAGTTCGCGCCAAAGGGCCTGAACGAAGACATCGTACGCCTGATCTCGGAAAAGAATGGCGAACCGGGCTGGATGACCGACTGGCGCCTGGCCGCGTTCCGCCGCTGGCAGCAGATGGTAGAGCCCGACTGGGCCATGCTGAAGATTCCGCCGATCGACTATCAGGAGCAATATTACTACGCCAAGCCCAAGAGCATGGTGGAGAAGCCGAAGTCGCTGGACGAGGTCGATCCGAAGCTGTTGGCGACCTATGAAAAGCTGGGCATACCGCTGAAGGAACAAATGATCCTTGCCGGGGTGGAGGGGGCCGACACGGTCCCGGCCGAGGGCCGCAAGGTCGCGGTCGATGCGGTCTTCGACAGCGTGAGTCTGGGGACGACCTTCAAGGACGAACTGGCGAAAGCTGGGGTCATCTTCTGTTCAATCTCCGAGGCGATCCGCGAGCATCCCGAGTTGGTCAGGAAATACCTCGGATCGGTCGTGCCGCAGTCCGACAACTACTTCGCCACGCTGAACTCGGCCGTCTTCTCGGACGGGTCGTTCGTCTATGTGCCGAAGGGCGTGCGCTGCCCGATGGAATTGTCGACCTATTTCCGCATCAATGCCGAGAATACCGGCCAGTTCGAGCGCACGCTGATCATCGCCGAGGACGGCGCCTTTGTCAGCTATCTGGAGGGCTGCACTGCGCCGAAGCGCGACACGCACCAGTTGCACGCCGCGGTGGTGGAGATCGTGGCGCTGGACGATGCCGAGGTGAAGTACTCGACCGTCCAGAACTGGTATCCCGGCGACGAGGACGGCAAGGGCGGCATCTACAATTTCGTCACCAAGCGTGCAGATTGCCGCGGCGCGCGGTCAAAGGTGATGTGGACGCAGGTAGAGACCGGATCGGCCATTACCTGGAAGTATCCCTCCTGCATCCTGCGCGGTGATGACAGCCAGGGCGAATTCTATTCAATCGCCATCACTAACAACTGGCAGCAGGCCGACACCGGCACCAAAATGGTGCATCTGGGCAAGAACACCAAGTCGCGCATCGTGTCCAAGGGCATCAGCGCGGGCCATGCGCAGAACACGTATCGCGGGCTGGTTTCGATGCACCCCAGGGCGCTGAACAGCCGCAACTACACGCAATGCGACAGCCTGCTGATCGGCGACCAGTGCGGCGCGCATACCGTGCCCTATATCGAGGTAAAGAACACCTCGAGCCGGGTGGAGCACGAGGCAACGACGTCGAAGGTCGACGACGACCAACTTTTCTATTGCCGTCAGCGAGGGATGGACGAGGAAGAGGCCGTTGCGCTGGTAGTGAACGGCTTCTGCCGCGAAGTGCTTCAGGCGCTGCCCATGGAATTCGCCATGGAGGCGCAGAGCCTCGTCGCCATCAGCCTCGAAGGCTCGGTGGGCTGATCTGACACTTTTGAACGCAATCCGCCGGGCTGGCCCGGCGCGCAAGAATGACGGATGAGAAGATGCTGGATATCAAGAACCTGCACGTGAAACTGGAAGAAGAGGACAAGGCGATCCTGAAGGGTGTGGATCTGTCCATAAGGGCGGGCGAGGTGCACGCGATCATGGGGCCGAACGGGTCCGGCAAGTCGACGCTGTCCTATGTGCTATCGGGCCGTGACGGCTACGAGGTGACCGATGGATCGGCTGATCTGGAGGGCGAGGACCTGCTGGAGATGGAGCCCGAAGAGCGCGCGGCGGCGGGCCTGTTCCTTGCCTTCCAGTATCCGGTGGAAATCCCCGGCGTCGGCAACATGACCTTTCTGCGCACCGCGCTGAACGCGCAACGCAAGGCGCGCGGCATCGAAGAGATCTCGGCCGGCGACTTCCTGAAACTGGTGCGCGAAAAGGCGAAGGAACTGAAGATCGACGCCGAGATGCTGAAGCGGCCGGTGAACGTGGGTTTCTCGGGCGGTGAGAAGAAGCGCAACGAGATCCTGCAGATGGCCGTCCTGCAGCCGCGTATGTGCATCCTGGACGAGACCGACTCGGGCCTGGATGTCGACGCAATGAAACTGGTGGCCGATGGCGTGAATGCGCTGCGCGATGAAGGCAGGGCGTTTCTGGTCATCACCCACTACCAGCGCCTGCTGGATCACATCCGCCCGGATGTTGTGCATATCATGGCGGATGGCCGTATCGTCAAAAGCGGCGGGCCGGAGCTTGCGCTGGAGGTGGAGACCAAGGGCTACACCGATCTGGCACCGGAGGTGGCCTGATGGCGGCCGTTCCCCAGGCAAAGGTCGCGGCCACCGAGGCGCGACTGGCGACGCTGACCTTGCCGCAGAGCGGCGCATGGCTGCGGCGCGCGCGAGAGGCCGCGCTGCGCCGCCTTGGCGAAATGGGGTTGCCCGCCCGGCGTGACGAATACTGGAAATATACCGATCCTGCCGGTCTGATCGCGCCCGAGGCGTCGGCGTCGGCGATCTTCGACACGTCGGATGAATCCCCCGTCTTCGATGCCATCGACCGGGTGAAGGTGGTCTTCGTTGATGGCGTGTTCTCGAAAGACCTGTCCGACGACCTTTCAATGGCGGGACTGGAGATTGCCCGTCTGGCCGAGGCTGGCGCACAGGATCTGCACTGGGCGCGCGATCTCTATGGCGTGCTGGAGGCCCGAGGGCAGACCCCGGTGCAGCGCCCGCTCGCGGCGCTGGGAACGGCCTATGCTACTGACGGCCTGCTGATCCGGGCCACGGCAAAAGCGGCCAAGCCGGTCAATATTGTCTATTTGCAGACATCGGAGCGGTCCGACGTGATCCTGCACCACTGCATCAAGGTCGAAGCGGGCGCCGAGGTGACGATCCTTGAAAACGGTGCCGCGGGCGCACGGCTGACCACCGGCATGGAGGTGGAGGTTGCTGACGGTGGAAAGTTTCACCATGTGCGGGTGCAGGGCAGGGCGCATGAACGCCGGGCGGCGACCCACATCTTTGCTCGGCTTGGCGCCGAGAGCGTGTTCAAATCGTTCACGCTGACGGCTAACGGTGCGCTTACGCGGAACGATGCGGTGATCGAACTGACCGGTGACGACGGCATCGCCCATGTGGCGGGCGCGGCGGTTGGCGATGGGGCGTTCCACCACGATGATACTGTCTTCGTCACCCATGCCGCTGAACGCTGCGAAAGCCGGCAGGTGTTCAAGAAGGTGCTGAAGAACGGCGCGGTCGGGGTTTTTCAGGGCAAGATCCTTGTAAAGCCCGGCGCACAGCAGACCGACGGCTACCAGATCAGTCAGTCGCTGCTGCTGGACGACGACAGCCAGTTTCTCGCCAAGCCGGAACTTGAAATCTACGCCGATGACGTGAAATGCTCGCACGGCTCCACCTCTGGCGCGATCGACGAGACGGCGCTGTTCTACCTGCGCTCGCGCGGCGTTCCGGTGCCGGAGGCACGGGTGCTTTTGGTACTCGCCTTCCTCGCCGAAGCTCTGGACGAGGTGGAGGATGCCGAGATCGCAGAGGACGTGCGTAGCCGGCTGGAGGGGTGGCTCCTTCGCCATCAGGGCTGAATGTCCGTCACTGCTGACATCGTTGCGGCCTATCGCCGCCCCCGCGCGGTATTCCGACGCCATCTGACGGCCGGCGTGCGAGAGGATCGGGCGCTGGGATTTCTCGTCCTGGCTTGCGTGCTGATCTTCGTCGCCCAATGGCCGCGACTGGCGCGGCAGGCCCATCTGGATGCGTCCGTCCCGCTGCCTGCGCTGATCGGCGGCGCGCTGATGGCATGGCTGTTCATCGCACCGCTTGCCTTTTACGCAATTGCAGCCGTCAGTGCTGCAGTCTCGCGTCTGATTGGTGGCCGTGGGGACTGGTACGCCTCTCGATTGGCACTGTTCTGGTCGCTACTGGTGATCAGCCCACTCTTGTTGCTGAACGGTCTGCTGGCCGGCTTCATGGGGACGGGTGCAGTGACCACACTGGTGGGGCTGGCGGTGCTGGCGGTCTTTCTCTATCTCTGGGGCGCGGCGCTGGTCGAGGCCGAAACGGGCGCGCCCGAGGCGAAGACATGACCACGCAGCGGATGCGCAGACAGGAACCCGACGGCATGGACACATCCCTATCGGCCCTCACGGCCCTACTGCGCGAGACGCTGACCGACCCGCGGTCGGCAGCGCGGCGTATCCTGGCGTTCGAACTACCTATCCAGGTGCGGTGGCTGGCGCTGGTGCTCGTGGCGGTGGTCTCGGCGCTACTGTTCCACCTGAGCCTGCCACCGATGGAGATGCCAGAGGGCGAGGAAATCTCGGTGCCCCTAGTGTTCCGCAGCCCTCTGTTCACTGCCTTCATCCAGGCTGCGGTGATCGCGGTGACGGCGCTGGTCGTGCATCACGTCGGCGCGCGGTTGGGCGGGCGCGGGCGATTTGAGGATGGGCTCTTGCTGGTGGTCTGGCTTCAGTTCATCCTAATCTGCCTTCAGGTCGCGCAGCTTGCGGTGGGGTTGCTCGTGCCGCCGCTGGCTGAAATGCTGGGGATCGTCGCGCTGGTGCTGTCCCTGTGGCTGTTGACAAATTTCGTGGCTGAGTTGCACGGGTTCGAGTCGCTAGGCAAGGTTTTTCTGGGCATCATGCTGACGTCCTTCGCGATGGCCGTCCTACTGGCGCTGGTGCTGACAGTATTGATTGGCGGCCTACCGGCGGAGGGCTGAGCGATGTATGACGTGCAAACGGTGCGGCGCGATTTCCCGATCCTGTCGCGTAAAGTGAATGGCCGGCCGCTCGTCTATCTCGATAACGGTGCTTCGGCGCAGAAACCGCAGGCGGTGATCGATGCGGTGACCCGCGGCTATGCCGAGGAATACTCGAACGTCCATCGCGGCCTGCATTTCCTCTCCAACCTGGCGACCGACAAGTATGAAGCCGTTCGCGGTAAGATTGCGCGCTTCCTCAACGCTGGCCGAGAGGAAGAGATCATCTTCACCACGGGTTCTACCGAAGGGATCAACCTGGTCGCCTATGGCTGGGCCATGCCGCGGTTCGAACCGAGCGACGAGATCGTGCTGAGCGTGATGGAACATCATGCCAACATCGTCCCGTGGCATTTCCTGCGCGAGCGTCAGGGCGCCGTTCTGCGCTGGGTCGATACTGATGCCCGCGGGGATCTCGACCCTCAGTCGGTGATCGACGCCATTGGTCCGCGCACGAAGCTGGTCGCCGTGACGCACATGTCGAACGTGCTCGGCACAAAGGTCGATATCGCGGCAATCTGCCGTGGGGCACACGAAAAGGGCGTGCCGGTTCTGGTGGATGGCAGTCAGGCGGCAGTGCACATGCCGGTCGATGTGCAGGCACTTGGCTGCGACTTCTATGCGATCACCGGACATAAGCTCTACGGTCCGTCAAGCTCTGGCGCGATCTACATTCGAGCCGAACGACAGGCCGAGATGCGCCCATTTATCGGTGGCGGCGACATGATCCGCGAGGTGCGCCGCGACGCCGTTATCTATAACGATCCTCCGCATAAGTTCGAGGCGGGAACCCCGGCCATCGTCCAGCAGATCGGCCTTGGCGCGGCGCTCGACTACCTTACCGGGATCGGGATGGAGAACATCGCTGCGCATGAGGACGGCCTGCGTGACCATGCTCGCGAACGGTTTGCCGGACTGAACTGGCTGACGGTGCAGGGTACTTCGGCGACGAAGGGCGCAATCTTCTCCTTCACGCTCGACGGCGCTGCCCACGCGCACGACATCTCCACTGTGCTCGACAAGCGCGGGGTGGCGGTGCGGGCCGGCCAGCACTGCGCCGCGCCGCTTATGGACCACCTGGGCGTAAGCGCGACCTGCCGTGCCTCGTTCGGTCTCTACAACACCCGGGAAGAGGTCGATGCGCTGGTGGAAGCGCTGGAACTTTGCCACGAACTCTTCGCATGATTGGGCGTTGCGGCCCTATCTTGCAGCCGCTATAGCAATGCCCGAAGCACCCGTAGCTCAGCTGGATAGAGCGCTGCCCTCCGAAGGCAGAGGTCACAGGTTCGAATCCTGTCGGGTGCGCCAAGCTAGTGAGCCCGCGCGGGC
>JBJHCH010000096.1:0-15314 GCA_050485905.1 Paracoccaceae bacterium
ACCATGATCCGACTGCGCCGCCGCCCCGAACGCACCCCGCCCGAGACGATCGTCGCCCTGATTGACGTGGTCTTCTTCCTGCTGGTCTTCTTCATGCTTATCGGACGGATGGACGCGACCTCGCCGTTCGAGGTGATCCCGCCGCTGGGACTGACCGGCGCCGACATGCCCGGCGGCGGGGCAACGGTGGCGATCTCGCCTGACGGTCGGCTGGCGCTGGACGGGACCGAGATGGCGGAGAGCGATCTTCTGGCGGTGCTCGCACGGCGGCTGCAGGCCGATCCCGCGCTTCTGATCCGCGTCAACGGGCATCATGCCACGGAACTCGGCGCGATCCTTCCGCTGGTGGCCGGTATCGAGGCGCTGGGCGCGCGCGACGTGGTGCTGGTCGTGACCCCCAATCCGCCATGATCGGCCGCGCGGGTCTCTGGGCCGGGGCCGCGGTGGTCTCAATCGCGCTGCATCTCGGGCTGGCGGCAGCTTTGGCTCTGATGATCTCGCCGCAACCCGTGCCGCCGCAGCAGATGCCCGAGACGCGGCTCGACCTCGCCGCCTATGAGGTGCAGACCGACCGCGTCGAACCCGCCATGCCCGAGGTCGAGGCCGCCGCGGAGGGCGGAGCAGCGCCTATGGCGGTCGGACAGGGTGTGGTGCGGATGGACCGCGCCGCGCCGGTTGCGCCCGAGGCCGCCCCGCTATCGGCCGAGGCCGCTCCCGCGACCACCCTAGCCGCCGCGCCTGCCGCGAGCGAGGCGGCGGCGCCAGCCACCCCCCCCGTGGAACGCCTGGCCGATGCCGCTCCCGCCGCCGCGCGGCTGACCGGGGCCCTGCCAGAGACAGTCCCAACGACAGGGGTGGCCCTGCCCGACGCCGCCCCGCTCGAAGCTACGTCACCGCCACGGGCCGAGACGATTGCGGCAACGTCTCTGTCACCTGCAGCCGCCCGGCCGGCCGCCATCCTGCAACCCGCCGTGGCGTCTGCGGCGGCACCCGCGACCCAATCCCTTGGTGCCATTTCGGCAAGGGCCGAGCTCTTGCCGGCCGTCGCTGCGCCACCGAGGGCCGACAGCCCGGCCATCTCTGCCCCCGCCGAGGCGCTGAGGGCGGCGACCGCCACCGCCGTGGCCATAGCCGGCAGCGCGCCGCCTGCTGACCCCTTGGCCATTGCTACGCCACCGATGACCGACAGCCCCGCCGTGCCCACCCCGTCCGAAACGCTTGCCACGGTCGCCGCCGCCGCGCTTGCCACGCCCGCGCAGCCTGCCGTTCCGCAGGCCGACAGAGCCACCGCGGCGCTGGCCTGGACCGGTGATACCGACGAGATGGTGGACGAGGTGGCGCTGGCCGCAATCCAGTCCTTCATGCAGCCCTCGGACATTGCGGCGCTGCAGCCGGGCCGCGTGCGCGACGCGCTGACCACGCTGCTCGCCTCGGTACCCTGCTCGCGCATCCAGGCCGCCTTCATCCCCGAGACGGGCGAACTGGAACTGCGTGGGCACATCCCCGAGGACGACTTGCGCGCCCCGGTGCTGGACGCGGTGCGCGCCCAGATGGGCGGCGCGATCGGCGTGACCGACAACCTGCTGATCCTGCCCCGCCCGCAATGCGGCGCGCTGGCCGGCATCTCGGCCGTCGATCTGCCGCAATCGACCGACCAGTTGACCAACCCGTTGCTTGTCGGCCCCGACGCCCATGCTGTCAACCACAGCTTCGTCGAGGGCGAGCGGATGACCTTCGACCTGACAGCGCCGGATTACGACGCCTATATCCACATCGACTATTTTGACGCGGACGGCACGGTGATCCACCTCAAGCCCAACGAGTTCGCTCCGACGAAGCTCTATGAGGCGAAATCGACCATGACCTTCGGTGTGCTGGAGGAGGACGGGTCGGGGATCGAGATCTTCATCGGTCCGCCTTTTGGTCAAGAGATCGCGGTGGCCTTCGCAACCTCCGTCCCGCTGCACGACGGTGACCGCCCGATCCGCGAACCCGCCGGCCCCTATCTGGACTGGCTGCGCGACCGCGTGGCCGAGGCGCGCGCCGAACACACCGACTTCAAGGGTGAATGGGTCTATTTCTTCATCACGACCCGGCCAATGCAGCCGTGAGCCGCATCACGACGAACGCAACAGCACCTTGCTGGAATCAATCGCTGCCGCAACACGCTGATATGCGACGGATCGGTTTCGCGTGTTCTCGGCTGACCTCAGCAATATCGTCTGTGTCTCCTCCAGGATCGCTTCGGCAGCACGCGCGGTCTGCTCCAGCGTGTCGCTGCGTACCGCGGGCACCTGCCTGCGTGCGATCGAGGGTACCCTTTCGGCCACGCGCGGCACCCGCACGGTTGGCGCCGCGGGGTCGACGTTGGCGGAAGCAAGCTGCCGAAGGCTCCGCGCGGCCTGCTGGATTGCGATTCGCATGTCGTGGTACTCGGCGGTCGCGGGAATCTGTGCCGCCAGCGCCTCATACTGATAGGCAAGGCAGTGAATCCGGTGCCGGCGCGGCAAGAGCGCGCAAACCTGGGCGACTTGCTCAAGGCGACCAATGATCGGGCCATCGCCCTGAAGGATGATGATCCGATCAGAGCTATCGCCGGCTGCCCCCTCGCCGAAAGAAGATGAACCGCCGCTGCCCCCGGTGGGACCATTCCCCGATTGCTGTGCTGCCGCCGCATCGGGCATTCCGAGCAGCAGAAGAAGCGAAATCGCGACGGAAGGAACGGCCGACCGGAAACTCAGCCGCATATCGCAGATATACCTCAACCCGCCCCTCCTGGTCAGTCGTTCAGTCCAAAAGCCAGCCGGATACCCCGCTGGGTGCCTGCACCGAAGTCGCCATCAATAGCTCCGGTGTAAAAGTCGTATTCGCGCAGCCTGACCTGAAGCGCTCGGCGCGTCGCGTCGGAAAACATTGCCGGGCGTTCGGTCAGCATTTTCAGCACGTCTTCGCTACCCGACCGCAGTGCGTCATACAGGTAGTGCGCCGCATCCTCGGGGCCTTTCGTGTCGATCAGCCCGTCGTCGATCAGGGCCGCAAAATTGAACATCGCTTGCGGATGGCGCAGGTCGGCGGCGCGTTCGAACAGCGCCAGCGCCCGCTGCGGATCGCGCGGCAGGCCCAGGCTGCCCTGATAGTAAAAGAAGCCGAGGTCGTTGATCGCGTCGGCGAAATCCTGATCTGCCGCGGCGCGGAACAGTTCCAGCGCGCGGTCGCGGTCCGGCTCCACGCCGATCCCCGCTTCCAGCAGCTTGGCCAACTCGAACTGCGCCTCGGGCGATCCGGCTTCGGCGGCACGGTTCAGGAGTTGATAGGCCTCGGATGGATCAAAGCGTCCCTCCTCGGGGTTGAGCCGCATGTAGGCCAGACCCAGCATCGAGCGCGTGTCGCCCATGTCGGCCAGTGCGGCCAGTTGCAGTTCCTGATCGGGCCGGATCTCCGACCAGGCGACACGCAGGTCGTCGCGCGCCGGCTCTGCCTGACCCTCGCCGGGGCCGGCGAGGAAGAACGGCTGGCCCGACAGCGAGCCATAGGTGTGCGGTTCCTGCAGATTGCGGGTTTCCTCCAGCACCAGGTCGCGCACCTGACGGAACATCAGGCTGATCTCCAGACCCGGTTCCGCCATCTTTCGTGCCAGCGCCAGCGCAAAGGGGCTGTTGTCGCCGATCCCGTCCAGCGCGACCTCTCCGTCGCGCGCGGCAAAGGCGACCAGCGTGCCACGGTCGGGCGAGGGGGCGGCCATGCCGCCGCCGCCGCGCGTGCCCGCCCGGTCGCTTTCCTGCACGGCGATTTCTTCAGTCAGGATCGTGCCGCCAAAGGGATTGTCGCGGCAGGCGTCCAGGATCACGATGCGCATCTTGCGCGCCCGGTCCACGGTCGCCAGAAAATCCCGTAACGAGACCGACTGACGCTGGATATCGCGGCTGGACTGCACGTTGGCATCGACAGGAACGAGGAAGTTCTCGCCCTGAACCTCGACCCCGTGACCGGCGAAATAGATCAGCGCCAGATCGGCCACTTCCGACCGGAAGGCGAAGTCGTCCATCGCGCGCCGCAACTCGCCATAGGACACGTCGTAAAGCGTTGTCACATCGAACCCGATCCCCTGCAGGGTGGTGGAGATCATCTGCGCGTCGTTCAGCGTATTCGCCAGGGGCGTGATGTGACGATAATCGGCCATGCCGACCACCAGCGCGATACGATCCGCCGCGCGCGCCGTCACGGGCAGCACAATCAGCGCCGCAAGCAGCACAAGTCCGCGTATCGTCATCGCCAGACTGCGCCTCACCGCATCCCCCGTTTCGTGCGCCAAGCTTCCAGCGCGAAGTCTACCCAATTCGGCCCGCCGCGCCAGTCACAACACGTCATGCCGACATTTCCGTCAGATCATCCCCTCGGCGCGCCAACGCTCCAGCAGCTCGCGGCTGACT
Organism: Paracoccaceae bacterium; assembly: GCA_050485905.1. Taxonomy (GTDB): domain Bacteria; phylum Pseudomonadota; class Alphaproteobacteria; order Rhodobacterales; family Rhodobacteraceae; genus JAWLCA01. Next base: position 4,431 of record JBJHCH010000096.1, read on the forward strand.
TCGAAATGCATGCTGTCCTCGCGGGTGAAGCCTGCGCCCCAGATCCAGCCCTCGGCCTCGAAGAAATCCGCAAGGATCGTCAGGCCAAGCTGGGTGTAGCCGTCACCCAGCGTATCAAGATGGCCGTCAATGTTCAGATCCACCGCCAGCCCAAAGGAATGTGACGACAGCCTGTCCTGCGTGCCCCGGATCCGCCGCACGCAAAGCGATCCGGCCGTATCGATGCGCTCGTACAGGTCGATGTCGGTGGCCTTCACCCGCTCGAACACCGTCCGCAGAGAGTCGATGGCCGGTTGCAGCATCTGCACGCGGATCGGGCCGACATTCTCCACCACCAGCATTGCGCGCAGCCGTTCGTTGGTCATCGGCTCGCAATCGTCGCTCAGTACCTCGCGCGGGCGGCCAAGGAACTGCTCCAGAAAGCTCGGCGTCGCCAGTGTCCAGGCGCTGTTCACGTTGCGCCGTCCGGCCAACGAGACCACCTGCGCGTAGCTGTCGAGTATCTGGTTCACCCCGTCGCGGGGAAAGGGCGCTTCGCCCACGTCCCATTCGGCCCCGGTATCTGGCGCCATCTGGTCGCGCGACGGCAGGGCCGCGATCCGGTCCTCAAGCTCGATCACTTTTTCCTGAAGCATCTCGATCTGCTGGCGCATCATCTCGATCTCGATACGCGCGCCGCTGTCCACCGCCGGCCCGTCGAAGCTGTCGGGCGCCAGGACCCGCTGACCTACCAGCCAGATCACCGGCGCCAGAACGACGGCCACGGCAATTATTATCGCTGGCAGCAGGCGCATCGAGGCTCCAGTGCAGGGAAGTTTCATGCTCGCGGGGCAGTCTAGGCCGCTAACCGTGTGCATTTCAAGAAAACTCGGCGCGAGTTGCGCCCCTGTTGTCGTTGCGGCACCCGCCCGGTTGATGTATCCTTTGGCCGTTGCGCGAAAAAAGGATACCAGCCGCCATGACCGCCCGCTTCGGATACCTGCTCGCCACCACCCTTGCTGCCACGTTGACGCTGGGAACGGGCGCGGCCCTGTCGCAGGGCAGCGACGCCTCCGACCTCTCGGCCGAGGAACTCCAGTCGCTGTTCGAGAACCAGCGGACCCGCGGCCTGGTGATCGCGCCGGGCACCGGCTCGGGCGCCGCGGCAACCTCGGGCAGCAGCACCGCGACGCAAACCGCCGTCCGCACCGATTACGTGGAACTGGACCGCGACGAACAGGTCAACATCCGCATCTCGTTCGATTTCGACAGTGCCGCCCTGCGTGAGGATCAGAAGCCGAAACTCAACACACTCTGTCAGGTGATGCAGAACGTCGATGTCCAACTGTTCCGCATCGTCGGCCATACCGACGCGGTGGGCAGCGCCGCCTACAACCAGCGCCTGTCGCTCCTGCGCGCGCAGGAAGTGAAGCGCCATCTGGTGCGCGACTGCGGCATTGCCGAGGAGCGGCTGGAAGCAGTGGGCGTCGGACCCGACTATCTGTTCAACAAGGACGACCCGCGCAGCGAGGAGAACCGCCGCGTCGAATTCCAGGCGCTCAGCTGATCCGATGCACAGTGCGGGGGGCGACCGGCGGCGGCGCGCGGCATGAGCAGCGGATCGCGCGCCTCTGACACGTTCAAACCGGGCGACCTGCTCAACAACACCTACCGGGTCGAGGGGCTGCTGGGCCGCGGCGGCACGTCCGAGGTCTATCGCGCGCGGTCCGAGATCTCGGGCCGCGTCGTTGCACTGAAGGTGCTGAAGTCCGAGTTTTCCGGAAATGCCGACTTCCTGCTTCTGATGACGCGCGAAGAAGCCATCCGCGACGTGCGCCATGACGCCGTGGTGCGCTATTCCGAAAACCACCGCACCGCCGATGGCCATGTCTATCTGGTGATGGACTACATCGACGGCCCGGCACTGGACCAGAAGCTGCGCGATGGCGGCATGTCGGCCGAGGATCTGATGACCATCGCGGCTCGCGTCGCGGGCGGGCTGGCCGCAGCACACAGCCGCAACATCACCCACCGCGACCTCTCGCCCGACAACATCATCCTGAAGGGCGGCAACCCGGCCGAGGCGGTGATCATCGACTTCGGCATCGCCAAGGACGACAACCCCGGCGCCGAAACCATCGTGGGCGGAGAGTTCGCGGGCAAATACGCCTATGCGGCGCCTGAGCAACTGTCAGGCAAGACCGACCCGCGCACCGACATCTATTCGCTTGGCGCCCTGCTGCTGGCGGTATTCTGGGGCAAGCCGCCTGATGTCGGCCGAAACCCGATGGAGGTTATCCGCAACAAGCAACAGCCGCTGGATACCGAAGGCGTACCCGAGCCACTGAAGGCGCTGATCGACCGGATGACCCAGCCCGATCCAGCACGGCGGTTCCAGACGGCAGAGGAGGTGCTGGAGGCGATCGATCCCGATCTGGTGCAGCCCACGACCCTGCCGCCGCGGCGGCCGACGACCGTGCCGCCCCCACCGAAGCGGCCGGGGGCCGAACCCGCGGCCCAGGCCGCTCCTGCTGCAACTGCCACCGCGAAACGCGGCCGTGGCGGGCTGATCGCGGGCGTTCTGGTCGCGCTGCTGGCCGTGATCGGGGCGGCGGGCTGGTTTTCCGGGCTGATCCCCGGCCTGATCGCGCCCGGCCTGCCGGTGGCCGATCCCTATACGCTGCGCGCAGAGCATCCGCAGGGCGGGCCGCTCACCATCACCGGCCATGCCCCCGATCAGGAAACCGCCGACCGCTTCGCGGAATGGGCCGAGGTCTTCGGCGGCACGGCCGAGCTCATGCTGGCGCGGGGCGAGATCGCGCCGACATGGGGCGCCGACGTGCTGCGCCTGATCGACGAGATCGACGGGCTGGAGGAATGGCGGCTGTCGATGAGCGGCAACACCGCCACGATCACCGGCATGACCAGCAACCGCGCACACCATACCGCGCTCACCAACGCGCTGGCCGGCCCCGGCATGCCCGTGGCGCTGACCGGGCAGGTGGACATCGTCCTCGGCCCGGTGATCCTGCCCGCCCAGGCGGCGCAGGCGGTGCTGAACCAGCATGCCGATTGCGGCCCGCTGGCGCTGGTCGATCCGCCGGGCGCAGGCTATCCGATGGGCAGCCAGATCGTTGTCTCGGGCCAGTTGGCAGGCCCGGCTTCCCGACTGTCGCTTTACGACGCGCTGACCGAGATCTCGGGCGACCGGCGGATCACGCTGGATGTAGAGGTTCTGAACGCCAGCCTCTGCGCGGTAGAGGCCGCGCTGCCCAGCGCAACCTCGGGCGGGTTCCGCGTCGATCTCGGGTTTGGCGACCGGCCCGACCCGAACCCGGCGGGGCGCTATTTCGTGGGTGAGAACCCGGTCATCGACATCGTGATCCCGGCGGATGTGACCACCGGCTATCTCTGGGTCGCCATCGTCGATGTGGCGGGCAAGGTCTATCATCTGATCCCGAACCTGAACCGAGAGGATGCCTCGGTCGCAGCCCTGCGCGACGGCCAGACCGGAGAGGTCGCGCTGCGGGTGGCCTACAGCGTGGCCGATGCCGAAGGCACCGACCGGCTTGCCTTTCTGGTGGACGACACGGCGCTGGGCAAGAACAAGATCCTGGTACTGCACGCCGCCCAGCCGATCTTTGACGAAACCCGCCCCACCGCCGAATCCGCCGAAAGTTTCGCCGACGCGCTGGCCGAACGCATCCGCAACGGCGCCTTTCCCCGCATCACCGCCGACAGCCGGATCCTGACCACCGACCGGCCCTGAGCCGCGTCAGCCGGTGTTGCACCGGGGCGGGGGTTTGCGTGCGCAACGTATGCACGTCAGATGCACGCCGGATGCACGTGAATCATACGTGGTGTGCACACCCGGTTGCCGGGCTGGTGTTGCGCTATGCGGCAAGCCGCCGCGCGCAACGTATGCATGTTGTATGCACGGCAGATGCACGCGAAACATACCTGTGTATGCAGGTGTTTGCCGGTCAGAACCGCTCGGCCCGCAGAACCTCGCAGTCGGTCACGCTGACTACCCCGATATGCCGATTCACGACCCGGAATGCCGCCTCCAGCAGCCCCTCCAGCCGCTCGGGCCGGATCAGGCAGACCACCGCCACCATGCCCGCGCGGCCCACCTGTCCCTCGCGCGTCCATTGCCCTGAACGCCCCGATCCGCCGCTGACAGGCAGCACCGTGAAGCCGGTGACACCGGCCTCCACCAGCACCTCGGTCAGGCGGCGCTCCATGACCGCTTCGATAATGATTTCAACGCGTTTGGCCTTGTGGGTCTGCATGTCTCAGCCCCCCGTGACAGCGGATGCGAGCGCCAGGTAGATGGGGATGCCCAGCGTCAGGTTGAACGGAAAGGTGATGCCAAGCGACAGGGTCAGATAGATCGTCGGGTTCGCCTCTGGCAGGGCCACGCGCATCGCCGCTGGCACCGCGATGTAGCTGGCGGATGCCGACAGCACCATCAGGATCGCCGCGCCCCCCGGCGACAGCCCTAGCGCGAGCGCCGCCGCCATCCCCATCAGACTGCCCACCACTGGCATCAGCACGCCGAACGCCAGAAGCCCCGGCCGCAACACCCCCCCCGCCGCCCTAAGACCCCGCCCCGCGACAAGGCCCATGTCCAAAAGAAACAAGCACAAAACCCCTTTGAACGGTGCCGTTATGAAGGCGTCGATCTGCGCCTGCCCCTCCCGCCCCGTTACCGCCCCGATGACGAAGGCGCCCAGCAGCAGCACGATGGAACCATTGAGCAGAATCTCGCGCCAAAGCTCTGCATCCATCCCCCGCCCCGCCCCCTGCCGGCTGATAAGCCATAGCGCCGACAGGATCGCCGGCGCCTCCATCGCCGCAGCGACGGCGACCATGTAACCCTCATACGCGATGCCTTGGCTGGTCAGCACGGATGTCGCCGCGACGAAGGTGACGATAGAGATGGACCCGTAGTGCGCCGCCACCGCCGCCGCATCAACCGTCGAAAGCCCGGTGATGAACCGCAACAGACCAAAGGCCATGAACGGGATCACCGCCGACAGCCCCACACCCGCGAGCAGCGCAAAGACGAGTCCTGCATCGACCCCGTGATCGGCAAGGCTCGCCCCGCCCTTGAAGCCGATGGCGAACAGCAGATAGATCGACATCCCCTTGGCGATCGCCTCGGGCACCGACAGGTCCGACCGCGCCAATGCGGCCAGCAGCCCCAACACGAAGGACAGGATGATCGGAGAGATCAGGTTCTGGCCGGCAAGTGTCAGGATGTCGGACATGGGGTGCCTTACGCGCGAATCCGCCGCCAGATAGGCTGCGCTTGCCGTTCAGGCAAGGACTCAATCGATTTCAAGCATATGGTGCAACTTGTTGCGCCCGGCCTCGACATCGCGTTCGTAGCTGACATGCGGCGGCTTCAGCCCATGGGCGAAGAACTCCACCCGCATCGCATGGGTCGTACCGGTCAGCATGACCTTGACCCCGCGCCGCTCGGCTTTGCGGGCCAGCCCCTCTATGGTGTGGACGGCGGAACTGTCCACCAGCGGCACGTCGGAAAAATCAATGACCAGCCCGCGGTAGCGGTCGGCGATACGCTCCAATACTGTGGAAACCGCCGCTGCGGCGCCGAAGAAGAACGCTCCTCGGATGCGGTAGACGACAACATCGGGGTCGTTCCCACTGGCGGGCTCTGTGCTTTCAACGTGGGCGGCGCGGATCTCGGTCGCGCTCGACATCCGTGCGATGAACAGCACCGATCCCAGCGCGAAGCCGACCACAATCGCCTCGGTCAGGTCGCGAAAAACCGTCAGCAGGAAGGTGACCATCAGCACCGATGCCTCCCCGCGAGAGGCGCGCAGGAAAGACCAGAACGCCTCTTTCTCGATCATGTTCCAGGCCACGACGACCAGAACACCGGCCAAGGCCGCCAGGGGGATGAACCCGGCCAGCGGGGCCGCGACCAGCATGAAGGCGAGCAACACTAGCGCGTGGATCATTCCGGCGACGGGGCCATGGGCACCTGCGCGCACGTTGGTCGCGGTGCGGGCGATGGTGCCTGTGGCGACCATCCCGCCGAACAGGCCCGAGGCGATGTTGGCCACGCCCTGGCCCACGAGTTCCATGTTGGAATTGTGCCGCTCGCCCGTCATCCCGTCGGCCACGACGGCGGAAAGAAGCGCCTCGATCGATCCCAGAAGGGCAAAGGCAACGGCGCTCGGAACGACCGCCTGCAGATTTTCAAACGTGATCGTCGGCAGGGCTGGCAGCGGCAGGCCGCGGGGTATCTCTCCGAACTGACTGGCGATGGTGGCGACCGGCAATTGAAGGATGCCGGCCACGACCGTGGTGGCGACCACAGCCAGCAACAGCCCCGGCAGCGAGGGGGCAAGGCGCTTTAGACTCAGGATGAGTGCAATTGTGGCGACTGCCAGCGCCAGGGTCACCGGGTTCCACGTCGGAAGGGCCTGCCAGATCGCCGGCAGCTTCTCCAGGATCGGACCGGGCTCCGGCCCATCGAAATGCAGACCCAGCAGTTCACGTAATTGGCTGGCGAAAATAATCACGGCGATGCCGGCGGTGAAGCCCACGGTCACCGGATAGGGAATGAACTTGATGTAGCTGCCGAGCCGCAGAAAGCCCGCGGCACCCATGAAGACGCCAGCCATCATCGTCGCCAGGATCAGCCCGTCGATCCCGTGAAGCTGCACCGTGGTCGCCATGAGGACGATGAACGCCCCCGCCGGCCCGCCAATCTGGTGCCGGCTGCCACCGAGCGCAGAGATGAGAAATCCGCCGACGATTGCGGTGTAGAGCCCCATTTCGGGCGTGCCCCCGGCAGCAATGGATATCGCCATCGAGAGTGGAAGCGCCACGATTGCAACCGTCAGGCCCGCCGCAGCATCGGCGCGCAGCTTTGCGTGACCGTAGCCATCGCGCAGAACGCCCACTATCGCAGGAACAAGCCGCGCGGATTCTTCACGTGCAGCACGGGCGGCGGAGTGGGTCATTTCACGGCCGGGATTAAAAAGACACGGCAGCTTAGCGCCCGGATGCTCAGGTGCAAGACCAGGGCCCTGCGACATTCAGACCGGAACGAAGCTCTGCGTTTCGTGGTCCAGACCGAGCAGCGTGCCGGCCGCAATGTTCTTCAGCGCCCCGTGCAGGCTTAACTGGCCACCCGCCACCGCTTCGGCCACGAAGGGATAGGTCATGAGGTTTTGTAGCGACAGGCGCACGCTCTCTGCCTCCATCTTTCGGAGGCGGGTGGGCAGGTCTGGCTCATCGCGGTGCAGTTCGAAGCCTGGGCGCAGCGTTTCCATCCAGCGCGCAACGAAGCTGTCATCTGCGCCGGGAACGGCGCCCGCCATGCAGAAGTCATGGAACCCGCGCACGCCGCCGCAACGGGTGTGGCCCATGACGACCAGATGCGACACGCGCAATGCTCTCACGGCGAACTCCACCGCCGCGGGGGTCGCAGTCTCTGTGCCGTTGGGGACATAGGGCGGCACCAGATTGGCAATGTTGCGATGTACGAACATCTCACCTTCAACGATACCAAAGATATGCGACAGAAGCATTCGGCTGTCGCAGCAGGCAATGAGCATGGTATGCGGGTTCTGGCCTTCCTCGGCTAGTCGCCGCGCCTCTTCAGCGCGTCCGAAATAAACGGTTTCGCGCCAGCGGCGATATCCATCGACAAGGATCGGGGGAAGCGGCTCGGTCGGGGGGATCAGGGCGTCGGGCACTGCGCCTCGCTGGTTCTTTCGAATTTGAAACTCTTTCGAGCAGCTAATCCGATGCCGGGCAAGAATTTCTTGACCGCTTTGGCGGACCGTCTCGCCGGTGTGGGAACAAAAGACAAGAGACGGGAGCGGGGAACCAATGGATCAGCTATTTTGCGCTGCGGTCGAGGAAGAAGCCACGACATTCGATCCCGAGCGGCTGGAACTGCTGTGGGGCGAGATGGGAGAGGACCGTGCCGAAGCCTTCGTTCGCAGCGCGCTGGCAGAGATGGCCAGGCAGCTTGCCTCGCTGCGCAGCAGTTACACGGAAGGCGAGACGAAGCACATGCGCAATCGGGCAGCAGCCTTTGCCAAGCTCGGCGACCGCGTCGGTATGACACGGATAGCCGCGGTCGCGCGGGATGTTGCGATATGTGCCGGGCGGGGTGACCGGGTGGCTCTGGCCGCGACATGGGCGCGGCTTGATCGGCTCGCCGAGTCTGCCCTTGGCGCAGTGCATCTGCCGCCATCGCTGGACCAGTCATCCTGAGCGCGAACGCCAGACCTGCAGGATGTGGCGCGCGGTCATCAGGTCCAGATGCGCGCCACCGCCATTCTTGGCAATCGTGATCTCGTCGTCGGATGTGCGGGCGTAGGTGCCGCCGTCGATATCGTAGAAGTCGCCCACCACGTCGTCTTCTGTGATGACCCCAGCGGCGAGCGGGATCTTCAACTCTCCGATATGACCGATCGTGGTCGCGCGGCTGTCCACGAACAGACGCGCGCGTTGCAGGGCCGTATCATCAACCTCTCTCATGTCGGCGCGGTAGGCGCCGATCAGATCGAGGTGCTGGCCAGGGCACAGCCAGTCGCCACGTACCAGCGGATCGGTTGCCATCGTTGCGGTGCAAATGATGTCGGCGCCCCGCACAGCGGCTTCCAGATCTGTGCTTGCCGTTACGTTGGTCATCTCTCCGGCCATCGCCTCGGCCGCGGCCGGGCTGCGGTTCCAGACCGTGAACCTGGCATCTGGAAAGGCGCTGGAGTAAGCCCGAACCATTGAACGCGCAACGGTTCCGGCGCCCACCAAGGTGATCCTGCGCGCATTCGGCCGGGCGAGTTTCTTCGCGGCCAGCAGGCTGTCTCCCGCGGTCTTCCATTTCGTCACTAGGTGGAAATCGACTATCGCCTCCAACTCGCCCGTGGTGTCGCTATAAAGATTCACCGCACCATTGATCGCTGGCCGTCCGCGACCGGGATTGCCCGGAAAGATCGTGGCGGATTTCACAGCGATCCCCATGCCGTCGATCCACGCCGCGCGGGAAAGCAGTGTGTCGGGGTCGCGGTAGAGGAACGTATCGCCGATCTCTGCCCGCGGCAGGCGATGCCCGTCCTCAAGAGCGCCGGTCAGACCGTCCCAAGCCAGATGGGCCTCTGCCTCGGGGCCGATGATGTCGATGCTCATGGTCGTCCTTTCACGGCTTGCCGGATCACGCGGTCCAGCACATCAAGGAAACGGGACCGGTCAGCTTTTGTAAACCCGCGCCCACCGCCTTGGCGGAACGGATCGGCAGCGCGAAGGTCGGCGGCCAGATCACGCGCGGCAACGGCGGGACCGATGTTGGCAGCGGTCAGTTCGGCGCCGTCGGGCCTTACCACCACCCCGCCGCGCGCGATGGCAGATGCCGCGAGCGGCATGTCGGCGGTCACGACCACATCACCAGGTCCGATATGATCTGTGATCCAGCGGTCCGCCGCATCCGCGCCAGCATCCACGTAGATCATGCGCACCAGCGGATTGGCTGATGGGCGGATACCACCATTGGATACCAGCAGCATCTCCACCCCGTGCCGCGTTGATACGCGCTCAGCCTCGTCCTTCACCGGGCAGGCATCGGCATCTATGAAAAGCCGGGTCACGGAAACATCCACGCGATGACCGCAGGAACGGTCAGAATACTGAAAGCGGTGGAGAACAGGATGGCAGCGGACACCCGGCGCGGTGCAACGCCATAATGTTGGGCGAGGATGTAGACATTGCCCGCCACTGGCAACGCAGCGGCTGCGATCATAACGCCCGCGGAAAATTCATCGATGCGGAACAGCACAAGAGCCGCCAGCGCGACGGCCGCAGGGTGCAGGAGCAGCTTGCAGGCCGACAGCCACGCGGCGATCTGGATGCGCTCTGCCGACTTGCCGGCCAGCGAGGCGCCGATTGCGAACAGTGCGCCGGGCGTGGCGGCCGCGCCCAGGATCGAAAGAAAATCGTTGATCGGGCCGGGCACCGGCAGCGCGGTGGCCGACCATGCGAGGCCCGCTGACATCGATACGATCATAGGGTTCTTCAATAGGCCCATGCCCAGCGTGCCGAAGACGGAGAGAGAAAGCCGCCTCTCCTGCGCGCCGGTGATCAGCAGGGTGATCAGGCTGGAAAAGACGATCAGATCGATTGTCAGCACCAAGAGCACCGGGCCGGCTGCGGCAGGACCAAGGATCACGACCAACATGGGCACGCCCAGAAAGCCGGTGTTACCGATCACCGCCACCTGCGCCTCTACCGCGGCCTCGGCCAGCGGCAGGCGGCGGGCGAAGGCCACGATCATCGCCAGCAGGTAGATGGCGAGTGTGCCGGTCAGGTAGGCCGCGACAAATCGGGTATCGAAGACCTCTGCCAGCGAAAGATTGGCGGCAAAGCCGAAAAGCATGGCCGAGAGCGCGAAGTAGAAGACGAACTTGGTCAGATAAGCGGTCGCCTCGGCGCTGAAGAAGCGGGTCTGCCCGGCCCAGTAACCCAGGCCGATCAGTGCAAAGAACGGCAGCGTCTTGAAAAAGATCTCCAGCATTCTGCAGGGCCGTTAGCACGGGCCGCGGTATTGGGCCAGCTATCCGCCACCGATCAGCACACCCGCTGCGAAGACCAGTGCCCCACCGAGCACGACCTGAAATGTTGCCCGAAAAAAAGGCGTGTCCATGAAGCGGTTCTGGATCCAGACGATCGCCCAAAGCTCGACGAAGACGATTGCGATGGCGATGGTGGTGGCGGTCCAGAAATCGGCAATCAGATAGGGCAGGGCGTGCCCCAGCCCGCCGATGGTGGTCATGATTCCGCTGGCAAAGCCGCGCTTCACCGGGCTGCCGCGCCCCGACAGCACGCCATCGTCGCTGGCGGCCTCGGTAAAGCCCATCGAGA
>JBJHCH010000097.1:0-15226 GCA_050485905.1 Paracoccaceae bacterium
GCCGCGTGGCGCGGCCGAGCATAGATAGCCGGGACGGGGGGTTTGGACATGCCTTGGCTTTCGCAATCGGCAAAGAACGAAACGGTCAACGCGATCTGCGACCGGATCTGGCTCGCGGTCGTGAAGCGCACCCTGCGGCCCGGCGCCCGGCTGAAGGAAGAGGATCTGGCCGAGATCTTCGGCGCGACCCGTGCGCGCGTGCGACAGGCTCTTGCAATCCTCGAACAGGACGGCCTCGTCTCGCTTGTTCCCAATCGTGGCGCCTGCATCGCCGAACCCAGCGTGGAGGATGCGCAGGACGCTTTTTTCACCCGGCTGTCCATCGAACAGCGTCTGGTTACGCGCCTGTGCCGCATGGCTGAGCCCGAGCATGTTGCGGCATTGCGCGCCCATATCGCCGACGAACGCGCCGCGCACGAGATGGGCGACAGTGAGGCGGTGATCCGTCTATCGGGCGAATTTCATCTGCTGCTCGCCCGGCTGGCCGAGGCGGGGTTGCTGCTGAAGCTTCTCCGCACCCTGACGATCCGCACCTCGCTCATCACCGCCATGTATCAGACCCAGGCCACACAGACCTGCGGGCCGGATGAGCATGAGCGGATCGTCGCGGCGATCGAAGCCCGGGACGAGGCGCGCGCAGCTTCGGAAATGGCCTACCATCTGGAGCATCTGGAATCCGCCCTGCGCCTCTCCGAAGCCTCGACGCCGGTGTCCGCCCTGCGCGAGGCGCTGCTGGCGAGCGCAGGGCGACGGTCGGATTGATGACTGGCGAGTGTTGAGCGCCCGGCGGCCGCGCCCGAGAGCGGGTGCGGGCACTGCGAGACCTCTCAACTCGACCTGTCCCCCCTTGCCCCCGACCCCTGCCCGCGCCAGTTTGCAGCGATGAGCAGCGACCCCTTCTTCTTCGGCTACGGCAGCCTGGTGAACACCGCTACCCATGCCTACACCCCCGCCTTTCCCGCCCGCATCCGGGGCTGGCGACGGGCCTGGCGGCGCAGCGCCGCGCGGCCCATCGCCTTCCTGACGGCCGTCCGCGATCCGGATTGCGAGATCGCGGGGCTGATCGCCCCCGTGCCCGGCGGCGACTGGGCCGCGCTCGACACCCGCGAATACTGCTACGCCCGTCACCCGGTGGACCGGATTGCCCATGAGGCGCCATCGTCGATCTCGGTCCAGGTCTATGCCCTGCCCGACCACGACTCCGCGCAACCGACCGAGGAGAACCCGATCCTGCTCAGCTATCTCGACGTGGTGCTGCAGGGCTATCTGCACCGCTTCGGCACGGCGGGCGCGCGGGACTTCGTCGCCACAACCGACGGCTGGCACGCGCCGGTGATCGACGACCGTACCGCCCCGCGCTATCCCCGCGCCCAGCGGCTCAGCGGTGACGAGACCGCCTTTGTCGATGCCGCCCTGCGCGAGCTTGGCGTGATCCCGCGCCGGGCCTGAACTGGCCAGATTGCACGCTTCTGCGGGTTTCGGGGCAGGTCTGTGGGTATTTAGGTATGCACGTCGCATGCACGGCAGATGCACGTAATGTGCATGTGGTGTACACACCGGAAATCGACCACATTCGTCCCGCCGCGCCTCACTCTCGCGGTGGCTGCACCAGCCCGCGCTGCACTGCCGGGCGGGCCAAAAATCGCTCAAGATACGCCGGCACATGGGTCAGGTCGTCGAAGCCGGTCGCCGGCCCCGCCTTGTAGAAATCGCGCAAGGTGCGCAGCCAGGGCGCAATCGCGATGTCGGCGATGGTGTAGTCCCCCATCACCCATTCCCGCCCATCGCCAAGGCGACCCTCGAGCACCTTGAGAAGACGCGCGGACTCCTTCACATACCGCTCCACCGGCCGGGGATCTTCGATGTCTTTCCCGCCCCCGGTGCCAAACCACCCCAACTGCCCGAACATCGGCCCGATGCCGCCCATCTGGAACATCAGCCACTGGATCGTGTGATACCGCTCGGCCGGATCCGCGGGCAGGAGCCGCCCCGTCTTTTCGGCCAGATAAATCAGGATCGCCCCGCTTTCGAACAGCGCCAGCGGCTGCCCGCCCGGCCCGTCCGGGTCGATGATCGCGGGGATCTTGTTGTTCGGGTTCAGGCTCAGATACTCGGGCGTCATCTGGTCGTCGCGGCCGATGTGGATGCTGTGGGCGTCATAGGCCAGCCCCAGTTCCTCCAGCGCGATGGACACTTTCACGCCGTTCGGCGTGGTAAAGGAATAAAGCTGGATCGCGCTTGGGTCGCGCGGCGGCCAGCGGCGGGTGATCGGAAAGTCGGTCAGCGCGGTCATGGGGTTCCCCTGCCTGTCAGCCCGGCTCACCTAACACCAAATTGCGGGTAGAAAACCCCTTGGCGGATGCTATGCCTGCGACATGCGCGACCTACTGCGCGGGGAACAGGACAAGGGGACATTCATGCTTCAGGAATTCAAGGATTTCATCGCCCGCGGCAATGCCATGGATCTGGCGGTCGGCATCATCATCGGGGCGGCCTTTACCGCCATCGTCAACAGCCTTGTCGCAGATCTGATCAACCCGATCATCGGCATCTTCACCGGCGGCATCGATTTCTCGAACCTCTTCGTGGCGCTGTCTACCGACAGCTACCCCTCGGTCGCGGCGGCTGAGGCGGCGGGGGTTGCGGTGTTCAAATATGGCAGCTTCATCACCGCCGTCATCAACTTCCTGATCATCGCCTGGGTGGTGTTCCTGCTGGTCAAGGCGATCAACCGGCTGAAGGATGCGACGCAGAAGAAAGAGGCCGTCGCGGAGGAGGCGCCAAAGGGGCCGACGCAGGAGGAACTGCTGGCCGATATCCGCGAGCTGCTGCGGGAGCAGCGGGCCTGAGGCCCCATCTGCTCACGCTTGCTCACGCGTGAGCAGAATCTCAAGTGATTGTTTTCAAACGGAATCGAAAATTCCGTTAACCTGAACGAAAGGATTTCTGCCGCCTCAGCGGTTCGCGCCGGGCACCCAGAGCACGTCGGCGCGACCGTTGTCATTGGCGATCCGGCCGGCGACGAAGAACCAGTCGGACAGGCGGTTGAGGTATCTCACCGCCTCGGCGTTGATATCCTCGGCCCCGGCCAGTTCCACCACCAGACGCTCGGCCCGCCGGCTGACGGTGCGGCACAGGTGCAGGTGCGCGGCCAGTGCCGAGCCGCCGGGCAAGATGAAGCTGCGCAGCGGCGAGAGGTTGGCGTTCATCTCGTCGATCTCTGCCTCCAGCCGCGCCACCTGCGCCGCGACGATGCGGAGCGGGGTATATTCCGCCTCGGCGTCGCGGGCCATGTCGGGGCGGCAGAGATCGGCGCCGAGGTCAAAGAGGTCGTTCTGGATCAGGGCCAGCCGGTCGTCCAAGCCCCCCGCCGCGTGCAGCCGGGCCATGCCCACGGTGGCGTTCGTCTCGTCCACCGTGCCATAGGCGCTGACCCGCAGGCTGTGCTTGGCGACCCGCGCGCCGTTGCCCAGCGCGGTTTCACCCTTGTCGCCGGTCTTGGTGTAGATGCGGTTCAGAACGACCATCTCAATTCCCCGTCTGGCGGAACAGCACGAAGATCAGGATCAGCGCCACCGCAACCGCCTGCGCCGCGATCCGGTAGCGCATCAGCCGGTTGCCGTGCTTCCTGTTGAACTCTCCGCCCCGCGCGAAGCCGAGAATCCCGATCATCAGGATGACCAGCACCGCCAGCGCGGCGACGGCGGCGATGATGAAAAGCGGGTCGTGAAGCAGCATCGGGGTATCCTTTCGCTGCCCCTGACATAATCCCGGCGCGGCCAAAAGCGAACCCCGATTTCAGACCCGCGCCAGCAGCCAGTCGCGCAAACCCGTGGGCAGCAGCCGCCGCCCGCCCTCCATCAGCAGCGCGGGCGTCGTGACGCGGTATCGTGCCCGTGGCCGGGGGTGTTCCAGCGCGCGGATCAGCTTTGCCGTCACCGCCGATGCCGGCAGTTCAAAGCGATCCGGCCCGCGCGACTCGTAAAGACGTTTCAGCAGCGTCGCGCGATACTGCTCCACCCGCGCGCTCGCCTGCCAGTCGATCCAGCGTTCGAACCGGGGGATGGAGTTCTCGCGGATCCGGCTGGTCACCGGCCCCGGCTCGATCAGGATGACGCGCACGCCGGTATCCCGCATCTCCAGCCGCAGCACGTCGCTCAACCCCTCCAGCGCATGTTTCGTCGCCACATAGGCGCCGCGCCATTTCAGCCCCGTATAGCCCAGCACCGATGAGTTCATCACGATCCGCCCCGCCCCCTGCGCCCGCATCGCCGGGATCACCGCCCGCGTCAGGGCGTGGGTGCCGAACAGATTGACCTCGAATATCTCGCGCAGCGCCCCCGCCGGCAGATCCTCCACCGCGCCGGGAATGGCGAAGGCACCGTTGTTGAACAAAGCATCCAGCGTGCCGCCGGTGCGCCGCAGCGCCTCTGCCAGCCCCGCCTCGATGCTGCCCTCATCCGACAGGTCCAGCGCGAAGCTTTCAAACCCCTCTGCCCGCAGCCTTGCGCAGTCACCCTCGGCCCGGCAGGTGGCAAAGACGCGCCAGCCCCGCGCGCGCAGCCCCCCCGCCGCGTCATAGCCGATGCCAGAGGAACAGCCCGTGATCAGGACCGACTTGCCCGCCGCGTTTCCGTTCATGCCGCCGTCAATCCTTTGCCCACTGGACCGCAGATAGCGCGCGCCTTACACCACCGCCATGACCGATGCGACCGACCCCGACCTGAGCACCCTGTCCGAACCGCTGTCCCGCGCGATCGGAGAGCGGTATCTGCAATATGCGCTTTCCACCATCATGCACCGCGCCCTGCCGGATGCGCGCGACGGGTTGAAGCCGGTGCACCGGCGCATCCTTTATGCGATGCGCGAATTGCGGCTGGCCTCCAACGGCGGTTTCCGCAAATCGGCCAAGATCTCCGGCGACGTGATGGGGAACTACCACCCGCATGGCGATGCCGCGATCTATGATGCGATGGCGCGGCTGGCGCAGGATTTCGCGGTCCGCTACCCGCTGGTCGATGGGCAGGGCAATTTCGGCAATATCGATGGCGACAACCCCGCCGCCGCCCGCTACACCGAGGCCCGCCTGACCGCCGCCGCCGAGGCGCTGATGGAGGGGCTGGCGGAGAACGCCGTCGATTTCCGCCCGAATTACGACGGCACGCTGGAAGAGCCCGTCGTGCTGCCCGCGGCCTTCCCCAACCTGCTGGCCAACGGGTCCAGCGGCATCGCCGTCGGCATGGCGACCAACATCCCGCCGCACAACCTGCACGAATTGATCGACGCCTGCCTTGCGCTGATCGAGGATCCGCGCATCACCGACGAGGCACTGGTGGCATTGGTCCCCGGCCCCGATTTCCCCACCGGCGGCGTGATCGTGGAGCCGCGTGAGAGCATCCTTGACGCCTATCGCACCGGGCGCGGCGCGTTCCGGCTGCGCGCGAAATGGCAGGTGGAGGATCTGGGCCGCGGCACCTGGCAGATCGTGGTCACGGAAATTCCCTATCAGGTGCAGAAGTCGAAGCTGATCGAGCGGCTGGCGGAACTGATCCAGACCAAGAAGCTGCCGATCCTGGCCGATGTGCGCGACGAATCCGCCGCCGACATCCGCATCGTGCTGGAGCCGCGATCCCGCAGCGTCGAGGCCGAGGTGCTGATGGCGCAGCTTTATCGCAACTCGGATCTCGAAATCCGCTTCTCGCTGAACATGAACGTGCTGATCGACGGGCGGACGCCAAAGGTGTGCTCCCTGCGCGAGGTGCTGCGGGCGTTTCTGGATCACCGGCGCGAGGTGCTGCAGCGCCGCAGCCAGCACCGGCTGGAAAAGATCGATCACCGGCTGGAGGTGTTGGCCGGGCTGCTGATCGCCTTCCTGAACCTCGACCGCGTGATCGACATCATCCGCTACGACGACGAGCCGAAGGCCGCGCTGATGCGCGAGGACTGGTCGCGCCCGCACACCCGCGCCACATCCGAACGCGATTACCGCACGCCCGGCCCGGCGGGGGCCACAGGGCTGACCGAGGTGCAGGCCGAGGCGATCCTGAACATGCGCCTGCGCAGCTTGCGGCGGCTGGAAGAGATGGAACTGACCCGAGAGCACGAGGCGCTGGAAAAGGAACGCGCCGAGATCGTGCTGCTGCTGGGATCGGACCGGCGGCAATGGACGGTCATCGCCCGCCAGCTGCGCGAGGTGCAGAAGGACTTCGGCAAGGACAGCGAAGGCGGCGCGCGGCGCAGCCAGTTCGCCGAGGCCGGAGAGGTGGAGGAAGTGCCGCTTTCCGCGATGATCGAGCGCGAGCCGATCACCGTGGTCTGCTCGCGCATGGGCTGGATCCGGGCGATGAAGGGCCATATCGCGCTGGATCAGGAGCTGAAGTTCAAGGATGGCGACGAGGGGCGCTTTGTCCTTCATGCCGAGACGACCGACCGGATCCTGGTATTCGGCTCCAACGGGCGGTTCTACACCGTGCTGGGCGCGAACCTGCCCGGCGGGCGCGGCATGGGCGAGCCGCTGCGCCTGATGGTGGACCTGCCGAACGAGGCGGAGATCGTGGACATCTTCGTTCACGCCCCCGGCGCAAGGCTGCTGGTGGCCAGTTCCGACGGCGACGGCTTCCTGGTGGCCGAGGATGAGGTGATCGCCCAGACCCGCGCCGGGCGGCAGGTGCTGAACCTGCGCGACGGCACCCGCGCGCGGGCCTGCCGGCGCGTGGCCGGCGATCATGTCGCCGTGGTGGGCGACAACCGCAAGATGCTGGTCTTTGCCCTGGACGAACTGCCCGAGATGGGCCGGGGCAAGGGCGTGCGGCTGCAGAAATACAAGGACGGCGGGCTGTCGGACGTGACGACCTTTGCGCTGGCGGGTGGGCTGTCGTGGAAGGATCCGGCGGGGCGGACCCGGACCGAGGTCGACCTGACCGAATGGATCGGCAAGCGCGCCAGTGCGGGGCGGATGGCGCCGCGCGGATTCCCGCGTGACAATCGGTTTACCTGACCCGAAAGGGCGGGTGTGCACGCGTGCACAAAATGTCAAGTGACTGAAATCGCTTGATTTCGTCTTTTTTGTTTACTTGCACTTAACTGTTTCCGGCCCCTGGGCAGAGGGTCAGAGTGCCCGGATCCAGATCTGCAGGGGCTTCCGCGTCTCGTGGTCGTCGCCCAGATCCTTCCACGAATACTGCGCCTGCGCGCCCTCCAGCTTCTCGTACCCGCGTTTCCGCCAGAACCCATCCAGCGGGCGGTAGTCGGCGGGCCGCGCCGGGTGGTCGGCGGGGCGGATGACCGAGGCGAAGGCCGACCAGCGGCGGCCGAGGGCGCGGGCGTGATCTTCGCGGGCGTCAAAGAAACGGTGGCCCGCGCCGTGGCCGCGCCAGCCGGGCAGCAGGACCGACTCGGCGCAGTAGAAGATATCGGACAGCGCCAGGCCCCGGCCGTCGAAGGCGGCGGCGAAGTCGTCGGCGTGATCCTCCATCGGGGTGCCGGTGGAGGCGCCGACCAGTTTCGCGCCGTCGAAGGCGCAGACAAGGATGGCGCCGGGGCTTTCGCGGTAGGTGGCCAGATACCGGCGCTCATAGTCCAGATCGCCGTCATAGAGATAGGGCCAGTCGCGGAACACCGCGATGCGCAGCCGCGCCACGTCATCAAGTGCGGCGTCCAGCGCCGCCCCGGTCAGAACGCGGTAGTCCATCACGACACCTGCCGGATCCAGTCCTGCATGTTGTAATAGGTGGTCACGCGGGCGATCTTGCCGTCACGCAGCGCAAAGAACGACCCGCCGGGCAGGATGTAGGTCTGGCCCTTTGCCTCTGGCAGGCCGGGATCGGTTTGCAGATAGGTGCCGTGGACCATGAATTCCGCTGCCGCGCGATCACCTGCGGCAAAGATCACCAGATCCTTCAACTCCTCGCGGTAGCTGACGCCCATGTGGCTGCAGAATTCGGCAAAGGCGTCGCGGCCATGCCGCACCTCTCCCTGGTTGACATGGTGTTCCACGTCATCGGTGACGCAATCCAGCATTCCGGCAGCGTCACCGGCGTTGAAGGCGGCGAAATAGCGTGCAATCACGTCGGACATGGTGGGCCTTTCTCGTGGTGGGTCGGTCGCCAAGGGTGCGCAAACGGCGGCGGAGTGCAAGGGGATGCGATGCTGGATCTGACGACGCTTGCGATCTTTGCCGGGGCGCTTGTGCTGGCGGCGGGGTCGCCCGGCCCGAGCATCGCCGCGCTGGTGGCGAGGGTGCTGACCCGGGGCGCGGGCAGCGTGATGCCGTTTCTGGCGGCAATGTGGATCGGCGAGGCGATCTGGCTGACGGCCGCGGTCTGGGGTCTGAGCGCGCTGGCCACGCAGGCGCAGGGGCTGTTCGCAGTGGTGAAATGGGCAGGCATCGCCTATCTGATGTGGCTGGCCTGGAAGATGTGGCACGCGCCGGTGACGGACGGAGAGGTTGCCCGGATACGCGGCGGCGGATGGGCGCTGTTTGCCAGCGGCATGGCGCTGACGCTGGGCAATCCGAAGATCATGGCGTTCTACCTGGCGCTCTTGCCGCTGATCGTCGATCTGGGGCGGGTGACGGTGGCGGGCTGGGGCGAGCTGGTGGTGGTGATGCTGGCCGTGCTGGTGGCGGTGGATCTGGCCTGGGTGGCGGCGGCCAGCGTGGCGCGGCGGTTCCTGCGAAGCCCGCGCGCGCGGCGCGTGACCAACCGGGCAAGTGCGGTGACGATGGGCGGGGCGGCGGCGGTACTGGCGGCGCGCTGACCCGTCAGGTCGCGTCATCCTCGGTCGGGGGGCCAAAGCGGTCCAGTATGCGGGTGCGGATCTGGTCGCGGGTCTGGCGATAGGCGCTGAGTTTCGCCTCGCGCCCCTCTCCGATGCCCGTGGGGTCGAGCACCGGCCAATATTCCACGTCGATATGGTTGTAGCGGGTGAATTCCAGCGCCTGCCGCTGGCTGGCGGGCGAGAGCGCGATGATCAGGTCGAATTGCGACAGGTCGTCGCCCCATTGCTGCATTTCGTCGAAGCTGCGCGAGCGGTGGCGGTCCAGCCCGATGCCCAGTTCCCGGCAGACGGAGATGGAAAAGCCGTCGATCTCCATGTCGTTATGCACGCCCGCCGACTGCACATAGGCGCGCTGGCCGTAGAAGCGTTTCATCATCCCCTCGGCCATGGGCGAGCGCACGGCGTTGTGGTCGCAGCAGAACAGGACCGAGGCGGGGAAGGGTTTCGCCACCATCAGCCCCAGTGCAGCACGCAGATCAGGGTGAACAGGCGCCGCGCGGTGTCGATGTCGGTTTCGGCCTTGCCCTCCAGCCGTTCCAGCAGGACGCGGGCGCCTTCGTTATGGATGCCGCGCCGGGCCATGTCGATCGCCTCGATCTGGCTGGGGGGCAGGCGTTTGACGGCGGAATAGTAGCTTTCGCAGATCTGGAAATAGTCCTTGACCACCTGCCGGAACGGGCCGAGCGAGAGGTGGAACTCGCCCACCCGCTGCTCGCCCTCGGTGGCGATGTCGAACACGAGCCGCCCCTCGCGGATCGCGAGTGCAAGGCGGTAGGGGCCGGGGGGGATGGGACGGCCCTCTCGCTCCGGCAGGGCGAAGCTGTTGTCTTCCAGCAGGTCGAAGATGGCGACCTTTCGCTCCTGCTCGATCTCGGCCGTGGGGGGCGGCAGGTTCCTGTCGTCGATCTCTATATGGCAGATGCGGGCGGTCATGCTGTCCCCCGATTGAGGCGGTCGAGGCGGGCGCGGACGGACAGCCCGTGCGCCTGCAGGCTTTCCGAGATGGCAAGGCGTTCGGCCGCCGGGCCGATGGCGGCCAGCGCGGCGGGGGTCATCCGGGCGATGGTGGTGCGCTTGAGGAAGTCGAGGACGCTTAAGCCGCTGGAAAAGCGGGCGGAGCGGGCGGTGGGCAGCACATGGTTGGGGCCGCCGATGTAATCCCCGATCGCCTCTGGCGTCCATTGCCCGAGGAAGATGGCCCCGGCATGGGTGATTTTTTCCGCCAGCGCGTCGGCATCGGCCACGCATAGTTCCAGATGCTCCGGCGCGATGCGGTTCGACAGCGCGGCGGCCTCGGTCAGGTCGCGGACGGTGATGATGGCGCCGTGGTCGCGCCAGGATGCGCCTGCGATGGCGCGGCGGTCCAGGGTTTCGAGGCGCTTCGCCACCGCATCGGCCACCGCCCGGCCAAAGGCGGCATCGGTGGTGATGAGGATGGATTGCGCGCTTTCGTCGTGTTCGGCCTGGCTGAGCAGGTCGAGCGCGATCCAGTCGGGGTCGTTGTCGGCATCGGCGATCACGAGGATCTCGGACGGGCCGGCGATCATGTCGATGCCGACCCGGCCAAAGACCCGGCGCTTGGCGGCGGCGACATAGGCATTGCCGGGGCCGGTGATCTTGTCCACCGGGGTGACGGTTTCGGTGCCATAGGCCAGCGCCGCGATGGCCTGCGCGCCGCCCAGCCGATAGATGGTTTCGACCCCCGACAGCCGCGCGGCGAGCAGGACCAGCGGGTTGGCGACGCCATCGGGCGTGGGGGCGCAGATCACGAGGCGCCCGACGCCTGCCACCTGCGCGGGAATCGCGTTCATCAGGACCGAGGATGGATAGGAGGCCAGCCCGCCGGGGACATAGAGCCCGGCCGAGGCGACGGGCGTCCAGCGCCAACCCAGCGTCGCGCCCTCCGGGTCCGTCCATTGCGCGTCGGCGGGCATCTGGCGGACGTGATAGGCGCGGATGCGCTCGGCGGCCAGTTCCAGCGCGGCGCGATCCTCGGCCGCGACCTGCGCGCAGGCGGCGTCGATTTCATCCGCGCTGAAGGCGAGGGTTTCGGGGGTCAGCGCCAACCGGTCGAAGCGCGCGGTCAGGTCGATCAGCGCGGCGTCGCCCCGCGTGCGGACATCGGCGATGATCGCCGCCGCCGCGTCGTCCACATCCGCCGCCTCCTCTCGCTTGGCGCCCAGCAGCGCGGCAAAGGCTGCCTCAAAACCTGGATCGGTGGTGGACAGATGGGCGGGCATGCGGGCGTCCTTTCGCCCGACTGCATAGCGAAGCGCACCGGGGGCCTCAAGCGGGCTAGTGGATCAGTCGGGATGCTGCGGCGCCTTGCCCGAGGGCGCGCGGTAGGGGCGGGTGACGTCGCGCAGGGTGATGTCGATACATTCGACATCCAGCGCGATGGCCCCGTCCCCGGCCAGCACCAGCACCAGCCGCCCGGCGCCGTCGGTGCCCGGCTCGAAATCGATGGACAGCAGCGACAGGATGGTGTCGCGGTCGGTGCGGTCGATGCCCTGGCTCGCCACGCCCTGCACATCATCCACCACCAGCACCGACTGCACCCGTTCAGGCGCGCCGCGCGCAGCACCCGCCGCCTCTTGTTCCCAGCGGAAACGGTTGAGCAGGATGGCAAAGCGGCGGCGGCGGCTTTCAAAGCGCATCTCGGTGATCGGAAACACCGCATCCTGCACCAGCGCCGAGATCACCGGCAGGTCGTCGGGCCCCTCGGCCTTCAGCCGCAGCGGGGACTCGGCGCCATCCTCGAACCGGGCATCGGTCATTCCGCCGCACTCCGCTCTTCGCGGATGCGTTCGATCACCGCCCCGCAGGCCCCCAGCTTCTGCTCCACCCGTTCATAGCCGCGATCCAGGTGATAGACGCGGCTGACGACGGTTTCGCCCTCGGCCGCCAGTGCGGCAAGGATCAGGCTGACCGAGGCCCGCAGGTCCGTCGCCATCACCGGCGCGCCGCGCAGCCGTTCGACCCCGGTGACGGTGGCGGTGCCGCCGTGCACGTCGATCTGCGCGCCCATCCGCATCAGTTCCGGCGCGTGCATGAAGCGGTTCTCGAAGATCCGCTCCTCCAACACCGATACGCCGTCCGCGGTGCACATCAGCGCCATGAACTGCGCCTGCAGGTCGGTCGGGAAGCCGGGGAACGGCTCGGTGGTCACATCGACGGAATGGGCGCGGCCGTTCGGGCGGCTGACGCGCAGGCCGCGCGGGGTTTCCTCGATCTCGATGCCGGTGGCGCGCAGCTTTTCGGCAAAGGCCCCGACCAGATCCAGCCGCCCGCCCAGCAATTCCACCGCGCCGCCGGCGATGGCCGGGGCCAGCATGTAGGTGCCGAGTTCGATCCGGTCGATCACGACGGGATGGGTGGCGCCGTGCAGGCTGTCCACGCCCTCTACCGTGATCTCTGACGTGCCCTCGCCCTCGATCCGCGCGCCCATTTTCTTCAGGCATTGCGCCAGATCGACAATCTCCGGCTCGCGCGCGGCGTTGCGGATCACCGTCGTGCCCTTTGCCAGCGTTGCGGCCATCAGCACATTCTCGGTCGCCCCGACAGATACGATGGGAAACTCGACGATGGCCCCCCGCAGCCCACCCGGCGCGGTGGCGTGGACATAGCCGTCGCGCAGGTCGAGCGAGGCGCCCAGCGCCTCCAGCCCCTTCAGGTGCAGATCGACGGGGCGCGCGCCGATGGCGCAGCCGCCGGGCAGCGAGACGACGGCATGGCCGTGCCGCGCCAGCAGCGGCCCCAGCACGAGGATGGAGGCGCGCATCTTGCGCACGATGTCGTAATCCGCCCGGTCGCTGTTCAGATCATGCGAGGACATGGCCAGCACCTGCCCGCCCTGCAGTTGCGTGACCTCTGCCCCCAGCGACTGCAGCAGGTCGGTCATGGTGCGGATGTCCGACAGCCGTGGCGCATTGGTCAGCGTCAGCGGCTCATCGCTGAGCAGAGTGGCCGGCATCAGCGTCAGGCAGGCGTTCTTGGCGCCGGCAATCGCGATCTCCCCCGAAAGCGGCCTGCCGCCGACGATGCGTATCTGGTCCATTCTAGTCCTGCCCGTCCTGGCCGGATGTATCCCCGGCCGCCTGCCCGATATCCTGCCCCGTGTCTGCCGGAAAGCCCGGAGCGTCCGCTTCCGTGGCATCGGCGGTCTGCCGCCGGCTGCGTGCCTGCGCCTTGCGCCGGGCCATGTTCGCCTTCAGCGCCACCTTCAGACGCGCGTTCCGCCGGGCGACGGACGGGGGCGTTGCAGTGTCGGGCGGGCGGGTGCGGTCAGCCATCAAGACCCTCTATCCCAGCGCGGCGAACCCGTCCAGATCGGCCGCGGCGCGGGGCGCGCGGAACGCACACATAGGTCTTGCACGGCACCGTCTTTGCGTCTATCCCCCGCCCGTCATCGGCTGCCGTAGCTCAGTGGTAGAGCACTCCCTTGGTAAGGGAGAGGTCGAGAGTTCAATCCTCTCCGGCAGCACCACTTTTCCGTTAGTTTTCAATTCGTTGGGCCGTCAGGTTCAGCCGTGCGACCGCAGGCGCCCTGAGGCGGGCAACACCGGGGCAACACGGGCTAGGGCGGGCTGTGGTTGATTCCGAAGGTGTAGACTGTCACCCTATCCGAGCCATCACTTTAGCGCCACGCTTCGGGAGGATTGCTTGGTGTCGACAGGCTCGCTCACATGGTCCTTGACCATGATTTCTACTGCGGCATTTTGTGGTGTGGTTTTTGCGGAGGAAGCGAAGCTGCCAGGAACTCCTGAGCAGCAGAGGCTGTTTCTCGGCGGCGCGGCGACTGGCATTGCCTTCATGAACATAATCGGAGCGGAACCTGTGTACTGCGCCCCGGCAGATTTCGTACTGTCTGGAGATGTCGTGCGCGCTTACGCTAACCGGGGCCTGACGGGCCAGCATGAATCCACAACGTTCGTGATGGTTGCAATCATGGAGCTCCGCGAAGAGTTTCCATGCCCTTAGTTGGATCGGTCTGCCGCTGAGCGACCGTGTAGAGCGAGGGGCGAGGTTCGAGACCGGAAAGCATCCCCAGCCCGCCCAGAGCGACTGATAGACGCGGCCACAGGGGACGCGTCGGATCCGAAAGTTTGGCGGGGCAGGAATTTGTACGCGTCGGGGGCGCAGGGTCTGGCAGGAGTTTCGGACCATGGGCGGGGGGTAGGGGGGCCATAATTGCCGGGGCCCGTTCGCCGCGCCGTGTTGCCGCCGACCTGCCGCCGTCATTCGCGAACAGCCGATCAGGCAGACATGCAAGCGGGCGCGGGCGGGACGTGTCAGGACGCTTGCAGCCTGTCCAGCGCCAGGCGGGCGCAGCAGGCAAAGAAACACCGCGCGCCTGTTGGAGGATTCCATGCCCCTTGAATCCCGAAGGTCCGGATCGCGTCAGCCATGGAGGCCGGGGCATTTCGCTTTCTGCCGATAAGACCCGTCAAACTCGACACGGTCTGCCGGGCCGGAGGGTCGCAACGTTTGACTTGTATGCAAGACGATATGGGCGTATAAAATCCCAACCAACGTAGGGGATTTATACGGCCTCGTTGCGGCCGGTCAGAAAGGGGAAGTCATGCAGTACGTCACCTACCTGCGGGTCAGCACCGATCGTCAGGGCAAGAGCGGCCTGGGCTTGGAGGCGCAGCGCAAGGCGGTTGCGGACTACGTCGCTGGGAAAGGTGAGGTCCTTGCAGAGTATGTCGAAATCGAAAGCGGCAAAAGGAATGACCGGCCACAGTTGGCCCGAGCATTGGCAGAAGCGAAGCGGGTCGGCGCCGTCCTCCTGATTGCGAAGCTGGACCGACTGGCCCGCAACGTCGCGTTTATCGCGAACCTGCTAGAGGCGGGCGTCGAGATTGCGGCGGCTGACATGCCACAGGCGAACCGCTTCCTGTTGCACCTCATGGCGGCCGTCGCTGAACATGAGGCGCAAGCTATCTCGGATCGGACGCGGGCCGCGTTGGCGGCCGCAAAGGCGCGGGGTGTGGCCCTAGGATGGTCTATCCCCTCGCGGCAGGACGAACAGCGTCTGGCGGCCCGGAAGGGCGCGAAGCGCAACGCCGAGGCGGCCGATCAGCACGCGGCGAACGTCCTGCCGATCGTCCACCAGATTGCGGCGGGCGGGGCGTCGCTTCGCAGGATAGCCGAAGAGTTGAACGCGCGTGGCATCAAGACAGCCCGGGGTGGCCTGTGGCACGCGGCAACTGTCCGGAACCTCACCTTGAGGAAGGCAGAGGATCAGGGCTTAGGAGCGATATCTGGCTTCTGAGCCGCAAAGATAAGGTTGGCGAGTATTCGTCCTGTGGACTCCGCTGTGAATCGGCATGTGAAAGTGACCCACTTGGGTGGGTTATGATCATCTAAAACTGACCCGCCTGCATTGTTAACGTCCGTGCGCTTTGGGCACGGGGGAAGAGCAGGTGTTACTGATGGAAACGGC
>JBJHCH010000098.1:0-14855 GCA_050485905.1 Paracoccaceae bacterium
CGCCTGCGGGCCTGCCTGCCCGGCCCTGCGCAAGATCCCCTGCCGGCCCTTGTCTCTGCCGCCTGAAGTGCCAGATTGCGGCGGGACCGGAACGCGGCGGGAAAGGAGTCACCCATGACAATCGAGCTTTACTACTGGCCGACACCGAACGGCTGGAAGATCACCATCGCGCTGGAGGAGATGGGGCTGCCCTACAACGTCAACCTCATCAACATCGGCGCGGGTGACCAGTTCGCCCCCGATTTCCTGAAGATCGCCCCGAACAACCGGATGCCCGCCATCGTGGACCCCGACGGGCCGGGCGGAGAGCCGGTATCGATCTTCGAATCCGGCGCGATCCTGCTCTATCTGGCGCGCAAGACCGGCAAGTATATCGGCGAGACCGAGAAGAACCTGATCGCGGTGGAGCAGTGGCTGATGTGGCAGATGGGCGGCGTCGGCCCGATGGCCGGTCAGGCGCATCACTTCCTGAAATACGCCCCCTCGCTGGAGGTGCCGCAGGATCTGCCCTATGCCAAGGACCGCTACCGGAACGAGGTCGCGCGGCTCTATGGCGTGCTGGACCGGCAGTTGGCGAATAACCGCTTCGTCGCGGGCGACTTCTATTCGATCGCCGACATGGCGGTCTGGCCCTGGGCATCTCTGTGGGAAGGGCAGGAACAGGTGCTGGACGACAAGCCAAACTTCACCCGCTGGCTGCACGAGGTCGGTCAGCGCCCGGCGGTCATCAAGGGCAAGGCCGTGGCCCAGGAAAAGCGCCGACAGGGCAACATGGACAAGCGCGAGCAGGAGGTGCTGTTCGGCAACCGGCGCGCGTCCTGACCCACCGCGCACGATCCTATCCCGTTCGACTGCACGCCCGCGCGCTAGTTTGTTGCGCGCGGAGATTTGAGAGCGGCTGTCTGTAGGTGGGGCGAACACCCCGCTTCGGACCTCAAACCCGATTCCCGCGGGGTTGAGTGGCATCCACGCAGGCGCTAGGCCTGATAGTCTGACACGACAGCCAATGCTGAACTGAAGGATGCGCCGATGACCCCGATCCCCGTGAACACGGACCGCATGCTTGCCGATCTCGATCATCTGCGAAGCATAGGGTCGGTAGGCACGGGGGTCGCCCGCACGGCGTTCAGCGATGCGGATATCACCGCGCGCACATGGCTGGCCGAGCGGATGCGCGCGGCTGGACTGACGGCCACGGTCGATCCCTGCGGCAACCTGTTCGGCCTGCCACCGGGCGATGGGCCGTGCCTGCTGATCGGCTCTCACAGCGATACGCAACCGCTGGGCGGCTGGCTCGACGGCGCCTATGGCGTGATCTGCGGGCTGGAGCTAGCGCGAGCTTCGCTCGAAACAGGCGGCCCACGCATCGCCGCTGTATCGTTTCAGGACGAAGAGGGCCGGTTCGGAGGGCTGGCCGGCAGCAGCGTATGGTCCGGAAAGATGAGCCTTGCCGAAGCCGATGCGCAGAAGGATGCGGGCGGCGTCACCTTCGCTCAGGCGCGGCAGTCGATCGGTGCCATCGCGCAGGTGGGAGAGGTGCGGCCCGACCGTTTCACCGGCTTCATCGAAATGCACATCGAACAGGGTCCGGCCCTGGACACGGCGGGCCTTCAGGTCGGCGTGGTCGAGGCGATCGTTGGCGTCAGGCGCTGGACGTTCCGCTTTGTGGGAGAGGCCAATCACGCCGGCACAACGCCGATGGCGCTGCGCCGCGACACGGTGCAGGCAATCGGCCGGTATATCCACGACCTCAACGCCGTCTTCGCACCTCTGGTGACGGAACGGACGGTTTGGACCATCGGCCGCATAACGGTGTCGCCGAATGCACCATCCATCGTGCCGGGCGAAGCGACGATTACTGTCCAGATGCGTGATGCCGATACCGCGCGACTGGACGCGATGAAGGATGCCGCACACGACCTTGCCCGGCGCGTTGCATCCGACCGCGGCCTAGATCTTCGCGCCGAGGAGGGGCTCGCGCTGGAGCCGGTCCCGATGGACCGGGAGCTTGTGCATCTGCTTGCGGATGCGGCGGAGAAGGCCGCGCCGGGGCAGTGGCGGCACATGCTCTCGGGGGCGCTGCACGATGCCTCGAACGTGTCGCATGTGCTGCCCGCGGCAATGCTGTTCGTGCCCTCGATCGGTGGTATCAGTCACAATCCTGCTGAGGATACCGCGCGCTCTGATCTTGAGGCGGGGCTGAAGGTTCTGGCCGCGGCGGCGGGCGCGTATCATCGCGATACCGGCGCAACATGAACCGCTCGCTACTTCGAAGCTCGAAGATCAGACAGCGTCACCGCCGCCCCGCCCCGCAACATGCTTTGGTCCGGACACCTCCGAGCACGTCGGTTTTCAAACGACTTCCGTGACGCGGTGATTGTAGAGCCAGCCGAGCCGCGCGAGGGCCGCGCGTCCGGCTGGGCGGCCCCCGATGCGCAACAGGGTATGCGCCAAGCGCCTCACCGGCCCGCGCAGGTGATAGGCCCTCGCATTCGCGTTTGCCCCCGCCACAATGCGTGAGCAGCGCGCATGGCGCAGGGCCTGATAGCGCGCGAGACCCTGCTTACCTTCGCGGTCGAGGCAGACCGCCAACGTCCAGGCGTCTTCCAGCGCCATGTTGGCACCCTGCGCCAGAAACGGCAGGGTCGGATGGGCGGCGTCGCCAAGGATGGCCACGCCCGGTGCCCACCAACGCGCGGCAACGGGGTGCCGGAACAGGCCCCAGAGGTATGGTTCTTCGATTTCAGCCAGCCAGCCGCGCACCGGGGCAGCGAAACCTTGGAACGCGGTGCGCATTGCCTCTGGCCGGTCGCGCAACGTCCAGCCCTCTTCGGCCCAAGCGGCGCGCTCCTCGACCGCCACGATGTTGCGCAGCGTGCCACCGCGAAGCGGATAGGTCACGAGATGTCGCCCGGGCCCCATATGCACCTCGGACAGCGGAGCAATCCTGCCAACCGCCGGGATCACAGCCCGCCACGCGACCTGCCCCGTGAAGAAGGGCGTTTCCGGGCCGTTCAGTGCGTGGCGTATCCGGGACTGCAGACCATCGGCCCCAAGGGTCAATTCCGGCGAGACAAATTCGCCATCTGAAAGGCTTAGGCGTAGTCCGGCCGCTTGGAGCGTAACCTCTGCAACCTCGACCCCCAGCCTGAAAGCGACACCGGCTTCCCGCGCGCCCTGTTCCATCAGCGCGATCAGATCCGCCCGGTGAAGCATGTGGAAGCCGGGGTGGTCGTCCCCCCGCGGCAGGTCGAGCCGCAGCACGCTCCGCCCGGTCAACCCGTCCACAAGCGACACGGCCTCGGCGCCAATCGATGCGCTCGCAAGCGCCGGGCCGAGGCCGAGCGCCTGAAGCACCCGCGCGCCGTTCGGGCTGACCTGCAGTCCGGCACCGATGTCGCCCAACGCAGCGGCGCGCTCGATAACAGTTACAGACGCACCACGCAGGGCGAGCGCCCTGGCT
The DNA here is from genome assembly GCA_050485905.1 of Paracoccaceae bacterium. Taxonomy (GTDB): domain Bacteria; phylum Pseudomonadota; class Alphaproteobacteria; order Rhodobacterales; family Rhodobacteraceae; genus JAWLCA01. Next base: position 3,464 of record JBJHCH010000098.1, read on the forward strand.
GCAGCCAGCCCGGCGACGCCCGCGCCGACGATAACGATCTCGCAGCCGCGCAGTCGCACTGGTTTGCAACCCTTCCGGCGCCGGCAGCCCGAACGGCGCCGCGCGGTGTCAGCGGTAGCGCAGGGATCGGCCGTTGGCAAACAGGTGCAGCTTCTCCGGCTTGGCGGTCAGGCGCACCCTGCGATGGCGCAGATCCCGATGGATGCCGGGAAGTTTCGCCACGACCTGTGCTTCACCCTGACCCTTGAAATAGAGCAGCGTCACCTCGCCCAGGGCCTCGGTGATTTCTACCTCACCCTCGTGGACCCACTCATCACCCTCGGTCGCCTCCATATCCTCAGGTCTAACACCAAGGTTGATCTTCAGTCCCTTGTCACTTTCACGCGAAGGAATTGCGACGCGCGCCCGTCCGCCATTGGCGAGCTTGACGATGGTCTCGGTCCCGGTTTGCTCGATCTCTCCGGCAAGTATGTTCATCGACGGTGAGCCGATGAACTGTGCGACGAACTCGTTTTCAGGGTTTTCATAGAGTTCCAGCGGGCTGCCCACCTGGCTGATCCCGCCGCCCGCCAGCACGACGATGCGACTGGCCAGCGTCATCGCCTCCACCTGATCGTGGGTGACGTAGATCATCGTGCTTTCGGGCATCGATTCCTTCAGTTGCGCGATCTCGATGCGCGTGGCGACACGCAGCGCCGCATCGAGGTTCGACAGTGGTTCGTCGAAAAGATAGACTTTGGGATCGCGCACGATGGACCGGCCGATGGCCACGCGCTGCCGCTGCCCGCCCGACAACTCCTTCGGCAGCCGGTCGAGATAGGGGGTAAGCTGAAGGATCTTCGCCGCCTTGCTGACCGCGGCATCGATTTCTTCCTTGGATTTCTTGGCGATCTTCAACGCAAACGCCATGTTGTCGCGCACAGTCATGTGGGGATATAGCGCGTAGGACTGGAACACCATGGCGATGCCGCGTTGTGCCGGCGGCATCTCGTTCACGCGGATCCCGTCGATTTCCAGATCGCCGCCGGTTATCTTCTCCAGCCCGGCAATCATCCGCAGCAGCGTCGACTTTCCGCACCCGGACGGCCCCACGAAGACGATCAGTTCGCCCTGCTTGATGTCGAGATTGATATGCTTCAGCACCTCGACGTTGCCATAGGCCTTGGCTACCTCGGTCAGTTTCAGGTTTGCCATGATCCCCTCCCCCGTTCTGCCTAGTGTCGGATCGCGAGGCAGGGCTGCCACGGACCAAGGTGAATGATGCCGTCGGGCGCCGGCCCGCCGCTATTCAGTTCCGCCCCGATGGTCAGCCAGCGGCCATCTGGATAGCTGGTCGTCGCCGGTTCGTCGCTCAGGTTGAACGCGCAGAACAGTTCCTCATTGCCCTCGATCCTGCGGAAGGACAGCACCGATCCCTCCGCCGCCAGATCCTCGATCCGTCCAGTCAGCAAGGCGGCGTGCGAATGGCGAAAGGCGATGGCACGTCGATAGTGGTGCAGCAGCGCCGACGGATCGGCTTCTTGGGTAGCCACCGCGTTACGTATGTGCTCACCCGCAACAGGCAGCCAAGGCACGCCGCTGGAAAAGCCGCCGTTCACCTCGTCCTGGCGCCAGACCATCGGTGTGCGGCAACCATCGCGCCCCTTGAATTCCGGCCAGAACTCGATGCCGTAGGGATCTCGCAAATCCTCGAACCGCAACTCGGCCTCGGCCAGCCCAAGCTCCTCGCCCTGATAAAGGCAGATGGAGCCGCGCAGACACATCATCAGCGTCGTATGCAGCCGCATTGCCGAAGGGCCGAGGTTCCAGCGCGAAAGATGACGCTGAACGTCATGGTTGGAAAACGCCCAGCACGCCCAACCATCCGGTGCGATATGTTCTATGTCGGTCAGAACCTGCTTGCCGCGAGCCGCTGACAGCCGGTCGCTGGCAAGAAATTCGAACGCATAGCACATCTGCACCTTGTCGTTGTTCGAGGTGTATTCGCCCAGGATCTCCAGCCCGCGCTGGGCATCGCCGACCTCTCCCAACGCGGCAGCATCGTAATGATCCATCACCGCGCGCAACCGGCGCAGGAAGGCCAAATTCTCGGGGCGATTCTTGTCGTAGAGATGCCGCTGGTGATTGTAGGGGTTGACCGCAGGCGCGATGGTGTCGTTGCGCTCCTCGGGCGGCAGGGCCGGATTGTCGCGCAACTCGGCGTCGTGGAAGTAGAAGTTGATCGTGTCCAGACGAAAGCCGTTCACGCCCCGCTCAAGCCAGAAGCGCGCCACGTCCAGCAGAGCATCCTGCACCGCCGGGGTATGCAGGTTCAGGTCGGGTTGGGCCGCGAGGAAGTTGTGAAGATAGTACTGCAGCCGCTTGCTGTCCCACTGCCATGCAGAACCGCCAAAGATCGACAGCCAGTTGTTGGGCGGCGTGCCATCCGGCTTCGGGTCAGCCCAAACATACCAGTCGTGTCGCGCATTATCGCGGCTCGCGCGGCTTTCGACAAACCATGGATGCTGATTGGACGTGTGCGACAGCACGAGATCGATCATCACCTTCAGCCCCAGTGCATGAGCGGTAGAGATGACCGCATCGAAATCGGCAAGACTGCCGAACATCGGATCGACGTCGCAGTAGTCACTGACGTCGTAGCCGAAATCGAGCATGGGCGAGGTGAAGAACGGGCTGATCCAGATCGCATCGACGCCCAGGCTGGCAACGTAGGGCAGCCGCTCAACAATCCCAAGCAGATCGCCGATCCCGTCGCCGTTGCTGTCCTGGAAGCTGCGCGGATAGATCTGGTAGATCACCGCGCCGCGCCACCACTCGCGGTCGGGCTTGTTGACCGGTGTAACAACAGAAGGTTGTGCCATGACTGTCATCGCCTTACCCCGCCGACTACTTCACAGATCCGGCCAGCAGGCCACGGACGAGGTAGCGTTGCATCGTGAAGAACACGAGCAGCGGCACCGCGATCGAGACAAAGGCTGCCGTCGCCAGAATACCCCAATCCCCACCGCGCGACCCAAGCAGGTCATCGGCAATCTTCACCGTCATCACCTGGCTGTCCGCTCCGGACGGCAGGAATACCTTTGCTACCAGCAGGTCGTTCCAAGTCCAAAGGAACTGAAATATCGCGAAGGACGCTAGCGCGGGGAACGACAGCGGCAGCACAATCTTCACGAAGACCTGGAAATCCGTTGCGCCATCTACCTTGGCGCTTTCGATGATGTCCCGTGGCAGGCCAACCATGTAGTTTCGCAGCAGATAGATCGCCAGCGGCAGGCCAAAACCCGTGTGGGCCAGCCAAATGCCCAGGAAACTCTGCCCTACACCGATCTGGTTGTGCAGGTTCAGTAGCGGCACCAGCGCAAGCTGCAGCGGCACGACCAGCAGCCCCACCACGGCCGCAATCAGCAGCCCCCTGCCCCTGAAATCCATCCAAGCCAGAGCGTAGGCCGCGAAGGCCGCTATCAGAATCGGAATGATTGTTGCCGGGATCGTCACCGTCAGCGTGTTGATGAAGGCCCGGTCCATCCCGTCGGCTCGCAGCACGGTGTTGTAGTTCGCGGTCGTGAAGCGTGGCGGGGTTCGTGCCTCGAAGTAAAGCGTCGGGGCACGCGCGCCAAATTCCTCGGGCGCCGTCAGGCGGAAGCTGCCGTCGGTGTTTATCACCGCCGTGCCGTCGCGCAGTTCGACCACTTCCCCAGCCGCAAATTCCGCAGGCGCGGCGCCGCGGGTTCCAAAGCGCGTCACCGTCCCGGTTCCATCGGGGAACCAGCGCGCCTGCTCGGGATCGGCAAAGACGTTGCCTTCCAGCACCCAGGTGCCGTTTTGCTCCACTGCGTCGGCACCGGCTGGGCGGGCGCGGAAGGTCAGTTCCACCGGAAAGGCGGATTTCCACCAGCCGCTTTCCGTAATCTGATCGCGGTCCCGGAAGGAAGACACCAAAAGCCCGACCGTCGGGATCAGCCACAGCAGCACCATCAGTGCGACCGAGATGTTCACGGCCCAGCTGAGCGAGGACTTCTTGCCAGCGATGTTATCCATGATCCCGGCCCCCTACCGCATTTCCTTGCGCGCCTGCACGATGTTCCAGATCATCACCGGCGTAACGATTATCATGATCACAAAGGCCACCGCCGTCGCACGGCCGTCGTCGCGGAACATGTAGCTCATCATGTAGCTGGGCAGGATGTGGGTACCGAAATTGCCCCCTGTCATCGTGTAGACGATGTCAAAGACCTTCAGCACCAGGATGGTGATCGTCGTCCAGACCACCACGATAGTCCCCATGATCTGCGGCACCTTGATCTTGAAGAACACCTGAAACGGATTGGCACCGTCGATGATCGCGGCCTCGATGGTTTCCTCGGGGATACCGCGCAAGGCCGCCGAAAGGATCACCATGGCAAAGCCTGTCTGGATCCAGATCAGGATGAACATCAGGAAGAAGTTGTTCCAGAACGGGATCTGCACCACGTCCACCGGCTGTTGCGCGCCAAGAAGACCCCGGACGGCGTTGATAAGCCCGATGTCGAAATTGTTGGCGTAGACGAACTTCCAGATCAGCGAGGCGCCGACAAAGCTGATCGCCATCGGCATGAAGATCATCGACTTGGCAATGTTGCCCCAACTCAGCCGATCGGTCAGTTGCGCCGCCAGCAGGCCGAAGCCTGTCGCTGCCGCGGGCACGAACAGCAGCCACAGAAAGTTGTTGAACACAGCGACTCTGAAGCCCGGCTCATTGAACAGGTCGATGTAATTGCCAAGCCCGATGAACTCGGTACCAGCCCGATTGAAAAGCGAGCGGTAGAACGAGCCCACCACCGGATAAGCCAGATATAGCCCCAGCGCAAAGATCGCGGGGAACAGGAACAGCCAAGGGCGCACCAGGTTAGCACGGTTGATGTTCCGCCCCGGGTTCGGACCCTTTGCCGGGAAGATCACCTTGTCCAGAACCCAGTTCGACGCGTAGAAATAACCCACGCAGCCGAACACGCCTATCAAGATCGTCAGCGCACCCTGCAGCACCGGTGACATCGGCAGACCCTCCCCTCGCCCGCGTCGGGCATCTGGCTAGGCGGTTAGTCCCGCCTCGGCGTTCTCCGGCTCAGACCCTCCCCGTCCGGGCCGCCGCCCCCGGCGCCATAGCGCCGGAGGGGTCGATGTCAGCGCCCTCGGTCAGCGCATCGCGTTCCAGCGTTCCTGAATGGTCGCGGCCACCGCGGAAGCGTCAGCACCGGTGGTGTAATCGACCATGCCCGTCCAGAAAGCCCCGGCACCGATCTCGCCCGGCATCAGATCCGACCCGTCGAAGCGGAAGGTCGTCGCCTCCAGTAGGATCGCATTCATCGCGCGCAGCGAGTCATCGCCGAATGTATCGAGGTTCACGCCGGTAAAGGGCGTCAGGAAGCCCGACTGGGCCATCCAGACCTCATGCGCGATCGGGGTCTTCAGGAACTCGATCAGCGCCCGCGCTCCGGGGGAGTCGTTGGTGATGGCAAACAGCGTGCCCGCACCCAGCACCGGGCTGCCCAGGTCGCGCTCTTCGAAAGCCGGGAAGTAGAAGAAGTCATAGTCGAACCCGTATTCCGAGCCCTCGGGGAAGAAGGTCGGAATGAAGGACGCTTGCTTGTGCAGGTAGCATCCCGGCGGGAAGGTGAAGAGCCCGGCGGGGCTGTCCCGGAAATCAGTGGTTGCGACGGCCTGAGCGCCGCCCTGCACCCAGGCATCGTTGCGCGCGAACTGCCCGTAGAGTTCAATCGCCTCGACCACCTGCGGATCGTCGAAGGGCACATCGTTCGTGACCCAGCCATCATAGACTTCCGGGGCGTGAAGCCTGAGCATCATGTCCTCGACCCAGTCGGTCGCAGGCCAGCCGGTCGCTGCGCCCGAACCCAGACCGATGCACCAAGGCGTGCCGCCGTCCGCGACGATCTGGTCGGACAGCGCGATCAGTTCCTCCATCGTCGTTGGGATGTCATATCCGGCCTCGTCGAACTGGTCGGGGCTGTACCAGACCAGCGACTTCACATCGACCTTGTAGAAGAAGCCGAACAGCGCATCCTCACCGCCCGGCCCCGCATAGGTTCCCAGATCGACCCAGCTATCGCCGGCGGCGTAGTTCTCGCGCACCCAATCACCGGTTGCCTCGTCAAGCGGTGCAAGAAAGCCGCGCGCCGCCATGTCCGCGGCAAGACCCGGCTGCGGAAAGACAGCGACGTTCGGCGCCGACCCGGCCTGTGCGGAGATCACGATATCCTGCTCGAAGCTGTCCGAGCCGGTATAGTTCAGCGTTGCACCGGTCGCGGCGGCGAAATAGGCCATCACATTGTTTACGTTCTGCGCATCGAGCCCTGTCCACGGCCCGGTCACAGTCACGGTCTCGCCGCTGAGGTCGTGCTCTGCGGCAAATGCTTCGTAGCTGTCCCAGTTGAACGAATCGTCCTCACCCGGCGCAAAGATCAGATTCTGCGCGCTGGCCGTCCCTGCGAAAAGCGCAAGGGTTGCAACCCCTGCAAGAAACTTGGTTCTCATGATACTCCCTCCCGTTGCGCGTCCCGCGCGCTGGTTTGTATCGCCCGCGCCGTCGATCTTACGTCGCCGCCTGAATCGGCTCAAAGCGCTTTGGACCCGCCTACCTTGCCCAAATCGGATTCCCTGTCAATCATCGATCCGTGCGGCAAAGCCCAAAAAATCATCTGCTCGACGTCAAACTTGGCTGTTTAGGAATAGCTTTTGACGTGACTGCGCGCCATGGCTAATCTGCCGCCGAGTTTCAAACCGGTTTGACACACTCACCCCGGACCCAAAGGCCAAGTACACGACGCATCGATGAACCTGAAGCAGCTTGCAAAAAAGCTGGGGCTGTCACCCACCACGGTCAGCCGGGCGCTGAACGGCTATCCCGAGGTCGCCGAGGCCACGCGCGTGCGCGTCGAGGCGGCGGCGCGACGCCACAACTACCGCCCTAACACGCGGGCCAAAAGCCTCGCCACGGGCCGCGCCATGGCCATCGGCCACGTCATTCCGATCTCTACCCAACACGAGATGGTCAATCCGGTCTTCGCGGATTTCATCGCCGGCGCGGGCGAGACCTACAGCCGAGCAGGCTACGACATGGTGCTTTCCGTTGTGCCTGACCGGGAAGAGGCGCGGGCCTACCGCGAGTTGCGGTCGCGCGGATCAGTTGACGGTATCATCGTGCACGGCCCGCGGATCGAGGATGCGCGCATCGGGCTGCTGGCCGATATCGGCCTACCCTTCGTGGTGCACGGCCGGTCCAGCGGGGTGAACCTTCCCTACAGTTGGCTCGACATCGACAACCGCCGCTCGTTCCAGCGCGCGACGGAATTTCTGCTCGATCTCGGGCATCGCAGGATCGGGCTGATAAACGGGCTTGACTGGATGGATTTCTCGGCCCGCCGGCAGGCTGGCTACCTAGCCGCGCTGGAGGCCCGAGGCCTGACTGCCGACCCGGAACTCATCGCGTCGCGCGAGATGACCGAGTTCAACGGGCACCGCGCGGCGCGCGCAATGCTGGCGCTCGACCGACCGCCGACCGCGTTTCTGGTGTCCTCGCTGATCTCGGCCATCGGCGTGCGCCGCGCGCTGCACGACCTCGGCCTGACCATGGGGCGCGATGTATCGGTCATCACCCATGACGACGATCTGGGCTATCTGAAGAACGGCGACGATGTGCCGATCTTTACCGCCACCCGGTCCAGCGTTCGCGAGGCCGGAAGCCGCGCAGCAGAGATGCTGCTGGGCCTGATCGCCGACACCGCCTCTGGCCCGAGAACACGGCTGCTGGAGACCGAACTCATCATCGGACAATCGACAGGACCCGCTCAGCCATGACCCTTCCTCCACGCGCCGACTTCCCCGAAGACTTCCTCTTCGGGGCAGCGACCTCTGCCTACCAGATCGAGGGCCACGCCCAGGGCGGCGCCGGGCGCTGCCATTGGGACGATTTCGCGGACACGCCCGGTAACGTGGTCAGGGCAGAAACTGGCGCCCGCGCCTGCGATCATCTGCACCGGCTCGACGCAGACTTGGACCTTTTGGCCGGGGCCAATCTGGACGTCTATCGCTTCTCCACTTCCTGGGCGCGTGTGGTGCCAGAGGGGCGCGGGACAGTGAACGCAGCGGGGCTGGATTTCTACGACCGTCTGGTCGACGGGTTGCTGGCGCGTGGGCTGAAGCCCGCCGCGACGCTCTATCACTGGGAGTTGCCCAGCCCGCTGGCCGATCTGGGCGGCTGGCGTAACCGCGACATCGCCGGATGGTTCGCCGATTTCACCGAGGTGGTGATGGCCCGGATCGGGGACAGGGTCTGGTCGGCCGCGCCGATCAACGAGCCGTGGTGCGTGGCCTGGCTGTCGCATTTCATGGGCCACCACGCGCCGGGGGTGCGCGACATCCGCGCGGCGGCGCGGGCGATGCACCATGTCGGGCTCGCGCATGGCCGGGCGATCGAGGTGATGCGCGGGCTCGGCGTGTCGAACCTCGGCGCGGTCTGCAACTTCGAATACGCCCACCCGGCCGATGACAGCGCCGAGGCGGTGGAGCGCGCGCGGGTCTACGACGGGATTTACAACCGCTGGTTCCTGTCGGGCTTCTTCAAGGGGCAGTATCCGCAGGATGTGCTGGACGGCCTTGGCCCGCATATGCCCGCAAACTGGCAGGACGACATGGCGCTGATCTCGCAGCCACTCGACTGGCTGGGACTGAACTACTATACCTGCAAGCGTATCGCCCCTGCCCCCGGTCCGTGGCCGGCGCTGGCGGAGCTTGACGGGCCGCTGCCCAAGACCGCGATGGGCTGGGAGATCTTCCCCGAGGGGCTGCACCACTTCCTGACCATGGCCGCCGACTATGCCCCCGGCCTGCCGCTTTATGTGACCGAGAACGGCATGGCTTCGGAGGGCGGCGGGCTGCAGGACGACGACCGCATCGCCTATGTCTCGGCGCATCTGGATCAGGTGCGGCGGGCGATTGCGGACGGGGTGCCGGTGGCGGGGTACTTCCTGTGGTCGCTGATGGACAATTACGAATGGTCGTTCGGCTACGACAAGCGGTTCGGCATGATCCACGTCGATTTCGACAGCTTGCAGCGCACCCCGAAAGCATCCTATCACGCGCTGGCCCGGGCGCTGGCCCGCTGAACCGCCGGAGCAGCCCATGACCGACGCGCCGAACCTGGTGGCCGACCTTGGCGGCACCAATACCCGCGTGGCGCTGGCCGACGGACCGGCGCTGCGAGAGGGGTCGATCCGGCGCTTTCGCAATGCCGACCATCCGGGCCTTGATGCGGTGCTGCATGCCTATGTGTCCGAAACCGGCGCGGGGCCGGGCGGGGCCTGCGTCGCCGTGGCCGGGCCGGTGCAGGACGGGGTGGCGCATATGACCAACCTCGACTGGACGATGGATGAGGCGCTGATCGCGGGGGCAACGGGGGCGCGGCGGGTGGCGCTGCTGAACGACCTGCAGGCGCAGGGGCACGCGCTGGGGCATGTGGCCGAGGAGAACCTGCGCGCGGTCGTGGCGGGTGAGGGGCGGGCCGGGGCGGCGCGGCTGGTGATCGGGGTGGGCACCGGCTTCAATGCCGCGCCGGTGCACGAGGCGGCGGGGATGCGGGTCGTGGCGCCGTCGGAATGCGGGCATATCACCCTGCCGGTCAGGTCGGCCGAGGATCTGGCGCTGTCGCTGCATCTGAAGGACCGGCACGGGTTCGCGGCGGTCGAGGAGGCGCTGTCGGGCCGGGGGGTTTCGGCGCTGCATGGCTGGCTGGGCGCGGGCGAGCAGAGCGCGGCGGAGATCCTGGCGGGGCTGGAGTCGGGGGAGGCTGCGGCGGAGGCGACGGGGCGGCTGTTTGCGCGGCTTCTGGGGACGGTCGCGGGGGATCTGGCGCTGGTTCATCTGCCGTTCGGGGGCATCTATCTGATCGGCGGGGTGGCCCGCGCCTTTGGGCCGCATCTGGCGCGGTTGGGGTTCGAGACGGCGTTTCGGGACAAGGGCAGGTTCGGGGATTTCGTCGCAGCCTTTCCGGTCCGGGTGGTCGAGGATGACTATGCCGCGCTGACCGGCTGTGCGGCCTATCTGGAGAGCCTGTAGGCCGCGATTTCCCTGTTGAGCACGGTTTGGGCACGCGTGCCCAAAAAGTCAAGCTTCTGAAATCAAACGATTTCGGATTTTTTGTTTACCTGCCCTTAACCTACACGACAGTGTAGGCGAGGGCGGCGGGATCTGGTTTTCTGGGGGACTCTTCCTCGCCAAAGGAGCGTCCCCATGGATCAGAAGACCGTCGCCGCCCTCGCCGACAGGGTATCGCCGCATGTGTGCCTCGGCAACGCCCGGCGCGAGACGCTGAGCCTTCTGGTTCTGGGCCTGCTGAGCGCCGGACGACGAACCTCAGCGTATTGGCCTGCGAGCGCAGCGCGCCGGCCAGCACCGCCTCGACCTATCGCCGTCTGCAGCGGTTCTTCCAGCATGCACGGCCCGGTGCGGACTGGGCGGCGCCGGTGGTGGCGGGGCTCGCCGGGCTGGGGCCGGGGCCGCACCGGCTGATCCTCGACCGGACGAACTGGAAGGTGGGGCGGCGCGAGATCAACCTGCTGGTGCTGGCGGTGGCGACCCGGCGGCACCGGTTGGCGTGGATGTGGACGGTGCTCGACCGGCCTGGCAACAGCGGCGCGGCCGAGCGGATCGCGCTGATGGAACGCTATATCGCCCGCTTCGGCGCGGGCAGCATCGGCCTGCTGCTCGCCGACCGCGAGTTCATCGGCGAGGAATGGTTCAACTGGCTGATCCGGAACGATATTCCCTTCGCGATCCGGATGCGCGGCACGCAGCGCGCCACCACCGGGGAGGGCTGCAAGGGGCCCCTCGCGCGGCTCCTCGCCACTCCCGGCCGACGCCGCCGCGCCACTGTCACCCTCGACAACATGGCCCGCGACGGCAGCCCCGGGCCCGCGCTGGCGATCCGCGCCCGCCACCCCCGCGGCCGGGAGCCGGTGATCGTCGCCACCAACCGCCCCGGGATCGACGCCCTTGGCCTCTACCGCCGCCGCTGGGATATCGAGCTGGTCTTTGCAGACGCCAAGTCCCGCGGCCTCAACCTCGAAGACACCCGCCTCACCTGCCCGCGCAAGCTCGACCTGCTCATGGCCCTCGTCGCCCTCGCCCTGGCCTGGGCCACCGCCACCGCCGCCACAATCCTCGGCCGCCGCAGCCTCCCCCGAAAGGCCCACGGCTACCCCGCAAAATCCGCCTTCCGCATCGGCTTCGACCGCCTCCGAACCCTCCTGCGAAGCGATCCGATCAAGACACTCGAGCCATGGACAACCCTCCAGATACTCAAAACAAGCGCGAGAGTCGTGTAGTGTGACTTGCCCTTAAC
>JBJHCH010000099.1:0-14766 GCA_050485905.1 Paracoccaceae bacterium
CTGAAGGGCAAGGGCGCGCGGCAGGCCACCGCCCTTCCCCGCGAGCATCGGCCGTGGGGCTGGTACGATACGCTTGCAACCGGCGAGCGGTTTCAGGTCAAGCGCATCGTTGTGAATCCCGGCGGAACGCTCAGCCTGCAAAGCCACCTGCATCGATCCGAGCATTGGGTCGTCGTTTCCGGCACCGCGCGCGTGACAGTAGAGGACACGGTGACGCTGGTGACCGAGAACCAGTCGATCTATGTTCCCCTTGGGGCACGCCATCGGATGGAAAACCCCGGCAAGGTGCCCATGGTCCTGATCGAGGTTCAGACCGGCGTCTATCTGGGCGAGGATGATATCACGCGCTACGAAGACATCTATGCTCGGGGGGGCGATGGCAGGGCTGGCCATCGTTGAACGAACGCCGGGCCACAGCAACAGGGGATGGGGATGACATTGCGGACGCGCCACTGGGACAGGCTTGGCAACGGCGGGCTTTCATTCACCGAGCTCGGCTTCGGCACGGCGCCGCTGGGCAACCTCTACCGCGCGATTTCCAACGAAGAGGCGCATGCGATTCTGGCGCGGGCCTGGGACGGTGGCATCCGCTATTACGACACCGCGCCTCTTTACGGCTTCGGGCTGTCCGAAACCCGCCTGGGCGCGTTCCTGCACGACAAGCCGCGCGACGACTATGTGCTCTCCAGCAAGATTGGCCGCCTTTTGCGGGCTGTCGCCCCCGAAAACCGTGACGGCGTCGGCAAGTGGTTCGACGTGCCTTCTCGTCAGGAAGTCTATGACTACAGCTATGACGGCGTCATGCGCAGTCTGGAGTTCTCGTTGGAGCGCCTCGGCGTCGATCGGATCGACATCCTTTACGCCCACGACCTCGACACGTTCAACCACGGCAGCGCCGAGGCACTGCAGAAGCGACTGACGGAACTGATGGAGGGCGGCTACAAGGCGCTGGTCGAGCTGCGCGATCAGGGCGTGATCCGCGCCTTCGGGGCGGGCTTGAACGAATGGCAGCCCTGTCAGTGGTTGACCGAGCGGGGCGACTTCGACCTGTTCCTGCTGGCCGGGCGCTACACGCTGCTGGAGCAGGAGGCGCAGGAAAGCTTCCTTCCGCTGGCGCAGGAGCGCGGCATCGGCATCGTCATTGGCGGGGCGTTCAATTCCGGGATCCTCGCGACCGGCCCGCATCCCGGCGCCTATTACAACTACAACCCCGCCCCGCAGGAAATCCTCGACCGCGTCGCTCGTATCCAGGTCACCTGCGATGGCCACGGCGTGCGGATGCTCGATGCGGCGCTGCAGTTCCCGCTGTTGCATCCGACGGTCGTCTCCGTGCTGCCCGGCGGTCAGGGCACGTCAGAGATCGAGGGCGCGCTTGGCGCGCTTCGCGCGCCGATCCCGGTCGAACTCTGGCAAGATCTGAAGGACAAGGGATTGATGCGGGCCGACGCGCCCGCCGGTTGAGGGTCGTCTCAGCCGGGCCAGACGGCGCCGGTCGGGTCGCGCAGCGCCTGCAACCGACGGGCGGCATGACGGGCAAAGCCCTGCACCACCGTCTTTCGCCGCGCGCCAGCCAAGCGCGTTTCCGGCCCGATCCGAAGGATCTGCGCGTCGAACCCGTCGGCAAGGATCAGCCCGGTCTCGTCCGGTAGCAGCTCGGTCGGGAATTCCGCATCCACGGCCCAGAAGAACCGGTCGCACCAGTCCAGATAGCCCTGCCACTTGCGATCCGCGGCGAAATCCGCCCGGCAGGATTTGCACTCGACCACCCAGACCTCGCCCCGCGGTCCCAGCGCCATGACATCGACGCGCAGACCGCGCGTCGGCATCAGCTCTGTCACGCAGGCGAAATCGAGCGATTGCAGATGGCGGCAGACACCGCGCGCCAGCAGATGCCCGGCAGCGATGTCGGGCGCATCAGGCGGAACTGCAATCGTCTCGGCCATGCCGCCAAGGATGAACGAAGCGGGAACGATACGCAAGGCTTGCACGGAACCCCGCGCCGCCCTATCTGAGGATCAGGCGGGTACTGCTCTTCGCGTGTAAGGCCCTTTTCCAGTGGCCTATACCTTTTCCGAGGGGGCTGGCTCTGCCGGGGTTCTGGCCTCGGTACCTGGCGCCCACCTGATTTGTCAGGCTCTCGGGAAATTCACGCCTTCACGGTCGCTGCGGGCCCGCCGCCCTTCTGTCGCATCGACGCGCACCGGCACCGGCACGGTGACGAAATCGACCACCGCCTGCGCGGCATTTCCGCCGCCACCCCGGCGCGGTTCCGCCATGCCCATGATCGCGATGCCGAACTGCACCCCGGCAAAGACGATGCCGTTGAACACCACCAGCAGCAGACCGGCCAGCCAGCCGCCCGACACGTTGAACACCAGATGCCGCAGGTTCGCCACGTTCAGCCCCAGCAGCAGGGCAACGAACACCACCGCGATGGCAAAGCCGATCAGGCACTGGCGGATATAAAGACGGATGAGTTCAGGCATGGCAGCCTCCACGGATATACCCCTAGAATAGCCGCACGCCCCCCGCGCGCAACGCCCCGCGACACCATGGCGCGGGGTCAGAACGCCTCGGGCCGGGCCTCGCGGGCCATGTGGTCGATCACCGCGTTGACGAATTTTGGCTCCCGCCCCTCGGGGAAGAAGGCCTTGGCGATATCGACATATTCGTTGATCACCACCTTGGGCGGCGTGGCCTTGTCCATCAACTCCGCCCCGGCGGCGCGGAACAGCGCGCGCAAAGTCGGATCGATCCGGTTGATCGGCCATTTCGCCACCAGCGCGCGGTCGGTCATCTGGTCGATCCCCGCCTGCCAGTTCACCGCCTCGTCGATGATCCGGCGGAACAGCGGCACATCGCCCTCGACCATCTCCTCGCCCTCATAGGGCGCGCCCATGCGATAGGTCTCGAACTCGCGTCCAACCTCCTCGACCATCTGGCCCGAGGCTTCCATCTGAAACAGCGCCTGCACCGCATAAAGTCGCGCGGCAGAGCGCATCTGACGCTTGTCCATTGTCGCACTCATGCGGATTTCGGCCCCGTCTCGCCGGCAATGCGGAACTCGCCCTCGGCAGGACGAAACCCGATGCCCCGCGTCTCGCCACCCCATTTGCGGGCCAGCGCGATCAGATGCAGCGCCGCCGCCGCCGCGCCGCCGCCCTTGTTCTGCCCGGCCGGGTCGGCGCGTACCACCGCCTGGTCGCGGTTCTCCACCGTCAGGATGCCGTTGCCGACGCAGGCGCCTTCCAGCCCCATCAGCATCAGCCCCCGCGAACTGTCGTTGCAGACCGTATCGTAATGCGTCGTCTCGCCCCGGATCACGCAGCCCAGCGCCACATAGCCGTCAAAGTTCGACAGCCCATGGGCCAGCCGCACCGCCACCGGCACCTCCAGCGCGCCGGGCACCTCGACCAGATCCCAGGTAGCCCCCGCCTGCTCCAGCACCGCCTTGGCGCCGGCCACCAGATCGTCGGCGATGTCCTTGTAATAGGGCGCCACCACGATCAGCACCTTCACCGGCCTGTCGAACCGCGGCAGCGGCAGCGTGTAGTGGGTTTCCGACCTCGCCATCGCCTAGCTCCCCTGCACGGGGATCTTCCGCGTCCCCTCGATCGACAGGCCATAGCCTTCCAGCCCAACCACCCTTGGCGTCGCGGAATTGGTCATCAGGATCAGCTGGCTGATCCCCAGGCTCGACAGGATCTGCGCCCCCAGCCCGTACTGCCGCAGCGTCTGCGGCGACACGGTGGCATCCTGCGCCACCTTCATATGCGTGTCGCGCAGCAGCACCAGCGCGCCGCGCCCCTCGGCGGCGATGATCCGCATCGCGTCGGAAAACTCGCCCGCGCGCCCCGGCCCGCCGATGCCCACCATGTCCAGCAGCGGGTCGAATGCGTGCATCCTCACCAGCACCGGATCGTCGCCCGACAGGTCGCCCTTGATCAGCGCGATATGCTCGGCCCCCTGCGTCGCATCGGCATAGATCCGCATCACCCACTGGCCGCCGAATTCGGATTCGATCACCCGCTCCTCGATCATCCTGACCAGATTGTCGTGCCGCCGCCGATAGGCGATCAGGTCGGAAATCGTGCCGATTTTCAGCGCGTGTTTCTGTGCGAAGGCCACCAGTTCCGGCAGCCGCGCCATGCTGCCATCCTCGTTCATGATCTCGCAGATCACGCCCGCCGGATTCAGCCCCGCCAGCCGGCTGATATCCACCGCCGCCTCGGTATGCCCCGCGCGCACCAGCACGCCCCCGCTGCGCGCGCGCAGCGGAAAGACATGACCAGGGGTGGCGATGTCTGCCGCGCCCTTTGTCGGGTCGATGGCAACCGCGATGGTGTGGGCGCGGTCATGGGCCGAAATTCCGGTCGTGACGCCCTCTCGCGCCTCGATCGACAGGGTGAACGCGGTTTCGTGACGGCTGGAATTCTTGGCGCTCATCAGCGGCAGGCCAAGCGCGTCGATCCGCTCGCCCGGCAGGGCAAGGCAGATCAGCCCGCGGCCGTGCATCGCCATGAAGTTCACCGCCTGCGGCGTCGCCATCTGCGCGGGGATCACCAGATCGCCCTCGTTCTCGCGGTCCTCGTGATCGACAAGGATGAACATGCGCCCGTTGCGCGCATCGTCGATGATCTCCTCAACCGAGGAGATTGCATCCTTCCAGTTTTCTTCCACCGGTCCCGGCTTCTCGAAGCTCATCCCAGCCTGCCCTTGCATCGGATGGGCCGCAGATAGACCATCGCGTCGCCCCTTACCAGAGGCACCTCCCGCACAGCATCTGTGCTGCACCGATCATCGCGCGAGCCGGGCATAGACATCACCGGAATTGGCTGCATCCGGCAGGTCGTCAAGCAGCGCCCGCATCGCCGCAGCATCGCACCATCCCCCCGCCTCGAACCTCTGGCTTTCGCCCAGCGACAGCCGGAACCGATAGTCGCCCAGCCCCGCCAGCCGTTCCAGGCAACGCCGCGCCACGTCGCGCTGGATCGTCGTCACCTCGAACGACAGCGCGACCAACGGCTGCGACAGTCCGGCAAGCACCCGATCCTCCAGCCCCTCGACGTCGATCTTCACAAAATCCGGTCGCCCATGCGCCGCGATCAGGTCGTCCAGCGTCAGCGCCGGCACCTCGACCACCGAGTCCCAAGCCTGCCCCTCCCACCCCGGCGCGCCGTCGGTCGCGCGGATGAAATCGTCAGACAGGGTGGAAATCGTGGGGTTGCGCAGGTTGATCCGCAGCCGCGCACGGCCCGTCCTGTCACCCGCCGCCGCCTGCACCAGCGTCACGCCTGCATCGCGCCCGTGGATCAGCCGCAGCGCCCGGAACGCCCCCGGCTGCGGCTCCACCGCCACCACCCGCGCGCCCAACCGCCGGAAGCTGGACACCCGGTCGCCCACATGCGCGCCGATATCTAAGGCCAGTCCACCGGGCCGCAGGAACTGCGCATAGAGCGCATCCATCCGTGCCGCGCGCGTCGGATCGCCATGATAGATCCGCAGCGACCGCCCGATGCCGCGCGCCGTGCCCTTGGGCCGGCTCAGCCCGCGCCCCACTCGCGCAGCCGCGCGACATAGCGGGCCAGGGTGTCGATCTCCAGATTCACGGCATCGCCCACCGCCACCGCGCCCCAGGTCGTCACCGTGCGCGTATGCGGGATCAGGTTCACGCCGAACCGCACCCCCGCCACCTCGTTCACGGTCAGCGAGGTGCCGTTCAGCGCCACCGACCCCTTGGGCGCGATGAACCCCGCCAGATGCGCCGGCGCCTCGAAACTCACCCGCAGGCTGTCGCCCTCGTCCCGCAGGCCCACCACCCGCGCCACGCCGTCCACATGGCCCGAAACGATATGCCCGCCCAACTCGTCGCCCACCTTCAGCGCACGCTCCAGGTTGATCCGCCCGCCCTCGACCCAGCCGCCCAGGTTGGTCTTCGACACCGTCTCGGCCGAAATCTGCACGTCGAACCAGTTGCCGCCCTCGGTCCCGGTATCCACCACCGTCAGGCAGGCCCCGTCGCAGGAAATCGACGCGCCGATGTCGATGCCCGCCACATCGTATCCCGTGCCGATCCGCGCCCGCAGGTCGCCCGCACGCTCCAGCGCCCGCACCCTGCCGATATCGGTGATGATCCCGGTGAACATCGCAGCCCCCTTGGCCCTGCCCCGACCTAGCCCGCCCGCCCCCGCACCGCAAGCCGCCCCATTGACCGCTCCCCATTTCCCCCGCATATCCCCGCCCATGACCGAGCTTTCGCAGATCCGCAATTTCTCCATCGTGGCGCATATCGACCACGGCAAATCCACCCTCGCCGACCGGCTGATCCAGTCGACCGGCACGGTGGCCGACCGCGACATGAAAGAGCAGATGCTCGACGCGATGGATATCGAGCGGGAACGCGGCATCACCATCAAGGCCAACACCGTCCGCATCGAATACCCCGCGCGCGACGGCAAGACCTACATCCTGAACCTGATCGACACCCCCGGCCACGTCGATTTCGCCTACGAGGTCAGCCGCTCCATGCGCGCGGTAGAGGGCTCGCTTCTGGTCGTCGACGCCTCCCAGGGCGTCGAGGCGCAGACCCTCGCCAACGTCTATCAGGCCATCGACGCCAACCATGAGATCGTGCCGGTCCTGAACAAGATCGACCTGCCTGCCGCCGAACCCGACCGGGTGAAGGAGAATATCGAGGATGTGATCGGCCTCGATGCCTCCGACGCCATCCCGATCTCGGCCAAGACCGGCCTCGGCATACCGGAGGTGCTGGAGGCCATCGTCACCCGCCTGCCCGCGCCAAAGGGCGACCGCGACGCGCCGCTGAAGGCGATGCTGGTCGACTCATGGTACGACCCCTACCTCGGCGTCGTCGTCCTGATCCGCGTCATGGACGGCGTGATCAGAAAGGGCGACAAGATCAAGATGATGCAGACCGGCGCCACCTACGGCGTCGACAAGCTGGCGGTGCTGAAACCCGCGATGGTGGACATCCCCGAACTGGGGCCGGGAGAGATCGGCATCTTCACCGGCTCCATCAAGCAGGTGCGCGACACCCGCGTCGGCGACACGATCACGCATGAGCGCAGGCCCTGCGCCACGCCGCTCCCCGGCTTCAAGCCCTCGATCCCGGTCGTCTTCTGCGGCCTCTTCCCCGTCGATGCCAATGATTTCGAGGGGCTGCGCGACGCCATCGAGAAACTGGCCCTCAACGACGCCAGCTTTACGTACGAGATGGAGACCTCCGCCGCCCTCGGCTTCGGCTTCCGCTGCGGCTTCCTCGGCCTGCTGCACCTGGAGGTGGTGCGCGACCGGCTGGAACGCGAATATGACATCGACCTGATCACCACCGCGCCATCCGTCGTCTATCACGTCCACATGCGCGACGGCTCGGTGATGGAGCTTCACAACCCCGCCGACATGCCCGACCTGACCCATGTGGACCATATCGAGGAACCGCGCATCAAGGCCACGATCATGGTGCCCGACGACTACCTGGGCGACGTGCTGAAACTGTGCCAGGATCGCCGCGGCATCCAGCTTGAACTGACCTATGCCGGCGCCCGCGCCATGGTGGTCTACGACCTGCCGCTGAACGAGGTCGTGTTCGACTTCTACGACCGCCTCAAATCCGTGACCAAGGGCTACGCCAGCTTCGACTACCAGATCACCGGCTACCGGCAGGACAATCTGGTAAAGATGCAGGTGCTGGTGAACGACGAACCCGTGGACGCCCTGTCAATGATGGTCCACCGTGACCGGGCGGAAATGCGCGGCCGCGCCATGTGCGAGAAACTGAAAGACCTGATCCCGCGCCACATGTTCAAGATCCCGATCCAGGCCGCCATCGGCGGCCGCATCATCGCGCGGGAAACCATCGCGGCGCTGAGGAAGGACGTGACCGCCAAGTGCTATGGCGGCGACGTGACACGGAAGAAGAAGCTGCTGGAGAAGCAGAAGG
The DNA here is from genome assembly GCA_050485905.1 of Paracoccaceae bacterium. Taxonomy (GTDB): domain Bacteria; phylum Pseudomonadota; class Alphaproteobacteria; order Rhodobacterales; family Rhodobacteraceae; genus JAWLCA01. The sequence continues at coordinate 7,961 of JBJHCH010000099.1, forward strand.
CCGGCAAGAAGAAGATGCGCCAGTTCGGCAAGGTGGAGATCCCGCAGCAGGCGTTCATCAATGCGTTGAAGATGGATGGGTGAGGCGCGGCCCCGGCGCAGCCGGGGCGAAAACGCTCCAGTGGAGCGTTTTCAGCGCCGAACGCCCGGAGCCATGCGGAGGGCGGATTAGGGCGGCGCACGAAAGCTTCTGCTGTGGAAAGTCTACGTGCCCGCTCTTTTGGAAGGTGCCTAAACACCCGAGGTTGCGACCATTGTTCATACATTGAATATGGATGGGAAAATGAAGCGTGCTATAGCTCTGCGCGAAGCAGCGAGGCGACAAAGAAAACGGAGCGAGCCATCTGCCCTCTGGGATCTTAATTTAGGCTTGACCACAAGGCTTCTCTCTAGAGTTTCTCCGATCCTCGCTCTTTTCTCACTTTTTGCCGTATATATATTCGGCTTCACTTCCAATATGAGTCGTCAAAGTATTGTATTTTTGGACCAAGGCCTTCTACTCTCCCTTAGCGCACAAATTCTCCTTATATCAGGTTTGGCCGCCTTAACACTTCGCTTTATTCTTGCGATAGAAAAATTCTTATATGTGGAGATCGAAAAGATACGAGAAACCGCACCCATTGATTCACCGCTCACTTCGCCCCTAAATATTCTGATTCCCCTAAGTCGGATGCTAGCATTGTTCGGCTTCATGTTTATGCTTAATCTTCTATTCTTAGACTTTACAAGCATTCTCGGTTTTTGCTTTCAGATATTTGCGGTCTTGCTCATGGTTATTTTTTTCGACTTTTCCAGCGTGATGACGAAGGCGCTTCTGAAGGGCGAGAGAGCTGAAGTCAATAAGTACTTCGTTAGGCGATTTCAAGAGTTTCGGAAGTATGGCCCTTTTGGCTTTTGGGCATTTTCTCCGCATACTGTGGCACTGATCGCGCTTGTCACCGCTGGTGCTCTAGGTGACCAGAGATTCAAGACGCTACTGCGGAGTCCAGTTTTGACCGTCGCATTGTCGGATCGTGTGATCGAGGCGCGGATTGTAGCATCAACTTCGACTGGTTTGCTTTTGGCAACTTCAAATTTTGAGCTACGTCGATTTCCTCCCCGATTGGCTGAAGGCAATGTGCTTTACATAAGCCATGAGGCGATACAAAGCGTTGAGCTTGAGTGACCATAACAAGTCCAACTAGGCCTCTTACCTTTCGCTCCCCAACTCCCCGCCCGGTCCCCGACCGGGCAGCGCCCGACCCGCCCCCCAGGGGCGGGCGCTTCTCGCCCACCCCTCGGGCCGGTCGCTGCCCTCTGTTGCGCACACCCTCACTGAATGCTTCCCGCCTCCCGGCCCTCCGCTCGCGCTCCGGGCGTTCGTTGTTTCAATCGGTCCACCGGACCGATTGATCGGGCCTGCGGCCCGACCACTCCTCACCCCCTCGGGCCGGTCGCTGCCCTCTGTGGTGCTTAAACTGACCGCCGGTTCCCACATCCGCGCCCGACCGTTCGGGGGGCTTACGCGGCCCCATCAGGGGCCACGGCCCCCCCTCACCCCAGAACCGGGCGCTTTTCACCCACACCTCACGCCGGCCGCTGCCCTCCGTCGCGCGCACCCTGACCGCCACAAGTCCCATGACGCCCCGGACCCGATCCGGGGCCTCGCGCCACAGGCACCACCCCGCCCCAGCCCAAAACCGGCCCGAAAACACCCGGCCACCACCCCGAAACCCGTGCCCACCCGGTAAAAATCCGGTAAACAAAAAATCGAATATCACGCCTTTTCAATAACTTGAGATTTTGGGCACGCGTGCCCAAACCGTGCCCAAACAAAACCGCCCGGCGATCCCTCGCACGGGCGGCCACTCGTTACGTCACCCCGATAGCCGCGCCTATTGCTGCGCGGCGCGGGCTTCCTGCTGGATCGCAACGCCGGCCTGGGTCATATCCCGACCCGCCCCCTCAACCGTATTGCAGGCAGCAATGAAAATAGCCGTCAGGGCGAACAGAAGCGGCAGGGCAAGGGGCAGCGCGGACATCTGGCAATCTCCTCCATGAGTTCACCATCCAAACGCGCAAGCGAGGATTCCGTTCCCGGCAAACGGCAGGCCGTGGGCGGAATCCGGCCCCTCAGCCCGCGGGAACCACCCGGATCCGGGTGCCCCATTCCCGGCACCGCTCCGCCACCGGGTCGGGCGGCGGGGTGTCGGTAAAGAACACCTCAAGCTCCGCCAAGGATGCGATGCGGACCGGCGCCGTCCGGCTGAATTTCGACCCATCCGCCGCCAGCCAGGTCTTGCGCGACTGCCGGATGATCGCCTGACTGACCCGCACCTCGCGGAAGTCGTAATCCAGCAGGTCGCCCTCCTCATCCAGCGCCGAGGTGCCGATGACCGCGATATCGACCTTGAAGTGCCGCACCATTTCCAGCGTCACGTCGCCCACCAGCCCCGCATCCGCCCGCCGCAGCACCCCCCCGGTGACAATCACCTCGACGCTGTCATTGGCCGCCAGAATGTTCGCGACGTTCAGGTTGTTGGTGACCACCATCAGGTCACGATGCTCGCTCAACGCCCGCGCCACCGCCTCGGTCGTCGTGCCGATATTCAGAAAGACCGACGCCGCATTCGGTATCTCCGCCGCCACAGCCCGCCCGATCCGGTCCTTCGCCTCGGCATTCAGCGTGCGCCGCTCCTCGTAGCCGATATTGGCCACCCCCGACGGCAGCACCGCCCCCCCATAGACCCGGGTCAGCTGCCCGGTATCGCACAGGTCGGTCAGGTCGCGCCGGATCGTCTGCAGGGTGACACCGAAATGGGTCGCCAAATCCTCGACCACCACCGCGCCCTTCTCGCGCGCGATCCGCAGGATTTCGGCGTGTCGGAATGTCACCACCATAGCGCGCCACCATATCGCAGCCCCGCCGCATTGCAATCCACAGAACGCGCAAGAACGCACGCGACGTCGAGGGTCAGGCAGACATATACGCCAGACCGAAAGAAAACGAACATAACAGTTGACAAAAAGAGCGCCCTGCCGATGATACCGTCGACTCTGGGGAGGGGCCGTGGCAGCGCAGGCAGATATAGCGGATCTGTTCGTGATCGGCGGCGGCATCAACGGCTGCGGCATCGCGCGCGACGCCGCCGGGCGCGGACTTTCGGTCGTGCTGGCAGAAAAGGGCGATCTGGCGCAGGCGACATCCTCGGCCTCGACCAAGCTCTTCCACGGCGGGCTCAGGTATCTGGAGTTCTTCGAGTTCCGGCTCGTGAAGGAGGCGCTGGTGGAGCGTGAGACGCTACTGCGCGCCATGCCGCATATCAGCTGGCCGATGCGCTTCGTTCTCCCGTTCCACCCGTCGATGCGCTTTGACAGCGAGACGCCGACCTCGCGCCTGCTGTCGCGGCTGATGCCCTGGATGAAGGGCCGCCGCCCGGCCTGGCTGATCCGGCTGGGCCTGTTCATGTACGACACGCTGGGCGGGCGAAAGATCCTGCCGGCGACCAGCACGCTGGATCTGCGTCACGACCCGGCGGGCGCGCCGCTCGATCCGAAATTCACCCGCGCCTACGAATATTCCGACTGCTGGGTGGAGGATTCGCGGCTGGTCGTCCTCAACGCCCGCGACGCGCAGGCCCGCGGCGCCCGCATCCTGACCCGCTGCGAGGTGACACGCGCACGCCGCGAGGGTGATAATTGGTCTGTGGACCTGACCCATGCCGACGGCGGCACGGAGACCGTCCGCGCCCGCGGTCTGGTTAACGCGGGCGGGCCATGGGTCGGCCAGATCATCGGCGAACGGCTGGGCATCAACAGCCGCGAGAAGGTGCGGCTGGTGCGCGGCAGTCATATCGTGACCCGCCGGCTATATGACCACGACAAATGCTATTTCTTTCAGGGCACCGACGGGCGGATCATCTTCGCCATCCCCTACGAGACCGACTTCACCCTGATCGGCACAACCGATCAGGAGCATGACGGCAGCCCCTCCGACGCCCGGTGCACCGAGGCAGAGCAGGATTACCTCTGCGCCTTTGCCAGCCGGTACTTCCGCAACCCCGTCACCCGCGACGACATCGTCTGGACCTATTCCGGCGTGCGCCCGCTCTATGACGACGGTGCGAAATCGGCCACGGCGGCGACGCGCGACTACGTGCTCTCGCTCGATACCTCCGGGCCGGTCCTGCTCAACGTCTTCGGCGGCAAGATCACCACCTACCGGAAGCTCGCACAGGCGGCGATGGCCAAGCTCGCGCCGCATTTTCCAGCCGCGACCGGGCCGTGGACCGCCGGCGCACCCCTGCCCGGCGGCGACTTCCAGGTCGATGGCGTCAGGGACCTGATCGACGCGCTGAAGCGCGACTACCCGTTCCTCACCGACTTTCACGCCCGCCGCCTGATCCGCGCCTACGGGACAGAGGCGCGGCAGGTGCTGGGTACGGCGAAATCCGCCGCCGACCTCGGGCGCGATTTCGGTGCCACGATCACCGAGGCCGAACTGCGCTGGCTGAAGACGCGCGAATACGCCCGCACCGCCGAAGACGTGATCTGGCGTCGCAGCAAGCTCGGCCTGCGCCTGACGGCAGAGCAGGTCGCCGAAATCGACGCCTGGATGGCGGCCGAACAGGACAACGAGATGCTGGAGGCGGGACGATGACGACCGGCCGCCATCCGGGGAGGGGACGACAATGACTCTGGTGCTCGACGGGGTGAGCAAGGTGGTAGAGGCGCAGACCCATATCCATCCGACCGACCTGACGCTGGAACGCGGCACGATGAACGTGCTGCTTGGCCCGACGCTTTCAGGCAAGACGACACTGATGCGGCTGATGGCGGGGCTTGACGCGCCCGCAACGGGGCGGATCCTCTGGGACGGGAGGGACGTGACGGGCATGCGCGTGCAGGACCGAAAGGTGGCGATGGTCTACCAGCAGTTCATCAACTACCCCTCCATGACGGTCTACGAAAACATCGCCTCGCCCTTGCGGCTGATGCGAAAGCCCAAGGCAGAGATCGACCGCGCCGTCCGCGCCACCGCCGAAATGCTGCGTCTGACCCCGATGCTGGACCGCAAGCCGCTGGAACTGTCCGGCGGGCAGCAGCAACGCTGCGCACTGGCCCGCGCGCTGGTGAAGGATGCGGGTCTCGTGCTGCTGGACGAGCCACTCGCCAACCTCGACTACAAGCTGCGCGAGGAATTGCGGGCCGAGATTCCACGCATCTTTGCCGAATCCGGCGCGATTTTCGTCTATGCCACCACCGAACCCGAAGAGGCGCTGCTGCTTGGCGGCAACACCGCAACCTTGTGGCAGGGCCGCGTGACGCAGTTCGGTCCCACCCCACGCGTCTATCGCGCCCCGGCCGACGCCACCACCGCGCGGGTCTTCTCCGATCCGCCAATGAACTTCGTCCGTCTGACCAAGGAAGCCGGGCAGATCCGGTTCGGCGACGGCCAGCCCGGCCCGGTGCCCGACGCGCTCGCCCCCCTACCCGAAGGCCGCTATCAGGCCGGCTTCCGCGCCAACCACCTGCACATGCACAGCCCCGCGCCCGGTGCCGTGCGCTTTGACTGCCGGCTGGACATCACCGAAATCACCGGGTCCGAGACCTTCATCCACCTAAAGCTGGGCGCCGACCGCTGGGTCGGGCTGGTGCATGGCATCCACGACCTGACGCCCGGCCAGCCGCTGACGGTCTGGCTGGACCCGGCCCATGTCTACATCTTCGCCGAGGATGGCCCGCTGGTCGCCGCGGCCGCCTATGCCGACGCGGCCTGAGGGGGCGACATGGCACAGATCACGCTCGACAACCTCGCCCATTCCTACTTGCCGAAACCGGCGGGAGAGGAAGACTACGCCCTCAAACAGCTCGATCTCGTCTGGCAGGATGGCGGCGCCTACGCGCTCCTCGGCGCCTCGGGCTGCGGCAAGTCCACGCTGCTGAACATCATTTCCGGCCTTCTGCTGCCGTCGCGCGGGCGCATCCTGTTCGGCGACCGCGACGTGACCGACGCGCCGACGGCGGAACGCAACATCGCGCAGGTGTTCCAGTTCCCGGTCGTCTACGACACCATGACCGTGCGCGACAACCTGGCCTTTCCGCTGAAGAACCGCGGCGCGAACCCGGCCTACATCGCGGACCGGGTGCAGAAGATCGCCGCCATGATCGGGATGCAGGACGTGCTGGACCGCAAGGCGCGCGGCCTGACGGCGGATGCCAAGCAGAAGATCAGCCTCGGCCGCGGCATGGTGCGCGAGGATGTGAACGCAATCCTGTTCGACGAACCGCTGACCGTGATCGACCCGCACATGAAGTGGGAACTGCGCACCCAGCTGAAGGCGCTGCACCGCGAATTCGGCCACACGATGATCTACGTCACCCATGACCAGACCGAGGCGCTGACCTTTGCCGACCGCGTGGTGGTGATGCACGACGGCAAGGTCGTGCAGATGGGCACGCCGGAAGAACTGTTCGAGACACCTGAACACACCTTCGTCGGCTATTTCATCGGCTCGCCCGGCATGAACGTGCTGGATGCGACGGTCGAGGGGCCGGTTGCCACGGTCGCGGGCCACCGCGTCCCGCTCGGCGCCAGCTACGGCCCGGTGAGGGGCAAGGTGCAGATCGGCGTCCGGCCGGAATTCGTGCACCTGACCGCAGGGGGCGACGGCCTGCCCGTCACCGTGCAGAGGGTCGAGGATGTGGGCCGCCACCAGATCGTGCGCGCCACCGTCGCCGGTGCGCCCCTGAACGCGATCCTGCCCGAAGGTGCCGCGCTCCCCGCCGGTGCCGACCGCGCCAGCTTCGATCCCGCCCGCGTCAACG
>JBJHCH010000100.1:0-14497 GCA_050485905.1 Paracoccaceae bacterium
ACCTATGACTTGTCGCCGGGGCCGCTCGATTCCACCGCACTCGGGTTCGAGTTCGAGTCCCACCACAGGCGCGGCGACAACCGGGGGCAGGGGCATGGCGGTCGGTATCTTCGATTCGGGGCTTGGCGGTCTGACGGTCTATGACGCGGTCGCACGCCGGCTGCCCGATGTGCCGCTGGTCTATTTCGGCGACAACCTGCACGCCCCCTACGGCGTGCGCGACGCCGACGACATTTTCGCGCTGACCTGCGCCGGGGTTGAGCGGCTGTGGGCCGAGGGCTGCGATCTGGTGATCTTGGCCTGCAACACAGCCAGCGCCGCCGCACTCCGCCGGATGCAGGAAACCTGGGTGCCCGCCGACAAGCGCGTCCTCGGCGTCTTCGTCCCGCTGATCGAGGCGCTGACCGAACGGCAGTGGGGCGACAATTCCCCGCCGAGAGAGGTCGCGGTGAAGCATGTGGCGCTCTTCGCCACGCCCGCCACCGTTTCCAGCCGCGCGTTCCAGCGCGAACTGGCCTTCCGCGCCATCGGCGTCGATGTCGAGGCGCAGCCCTGCGGCGGCGTCGTCGATGCCATCGAACAGGGCGACCGGGAACTGGCCGAAACACTGGTCGCCGCCCATGTCGCCGCCCTGAAACGCCGGATGCCGCATCCCCAGGCCGCCGTTCTGGGCTGCACGCACTATCCCTTGCTGGAAGAGACGTTCCAGCAGGCGCTGGGGCCGGATGTCACGGTCTATTCCCAGGCCAACCTCGTGGCTGAAAGCCTCGCCGACTACCTGGCCCGGCGCCCCGAATTCCAGGGGTCGGGGGCCGAGGCGAAGTTCCTGACCACCGGCGACCCGGCGGCCGTTTCGGTCAAGGCCACCCAGTTCCTGCGCCGCCCGATCCGGTTCCAGCCGGCCTGACGCAGCGTCATTAATCATCCCTTAGCTATTCCCTTGCCGCGGCGCGGCAAAAGGCGCATAAGCCGCCGTGAAAATGCACATGTAAAATACAGGTGAATGTCATGTCGGCGAAGACTCTCGGCCTTGCGGCGCTGTTCGGCGCAGCCCTGATGGCGGCCCCGGTCGCGGCCTCCACTCTCAGCGAGGCGGATGTGGCCGGCGGCTTCTCGAACAGCTGGACTGCGCCGACCGTCGTTGCCGGCGGCACGACCGAGGTCTCGGGGTCCGGCGCGGCGGACTGGATGGGCGGCGACCGGTTCGACATCTTCCACTTCTCGGGCATGACGCCGGGCGCCACCTCGGTGACCTTCGACTTTTCGCTGACCGGCCTCCAGTAACTGGGATCGTACACGAACGGCGGTGGCAGTATCTACTACAGCTATGTGCCTTTCACCGGCGGCTACTACGTCGATCAGGGCAACGGCAACGTTCTGGGCGCGCACGACCTGCTCGCCGGGATCTTCGACGTGACCTACGACCCGTGGGATCCGGCGCAGCAGGGCACCTCGACCTTCACGCTGAACCTGGGCGACTATTTCGCGGGCGAGCTGTATCTGGCGCTGGACTTCACCTACGGCAAGGTCAGCTACAACCTCTCGTCTCCCGCCTTTGCCGCCGCACCCGACAACGGCGCCGCGCCCAGCCCGGTGCCGCTGCCGGCCGCCGGCTGGCTGCTGCTGGCGGCCCTGTCGGGCCTCGGCCTGGCCGGGGTTCGACGCGCGCGGGCCTGACCGGGCCAGCGTTCCCGGCCAAACCGTCAGCGGCCAGGCCGTCACCGGATTGCACAGCCTTTTCAAACCGCCTAGAACCACAGCCATCATGTGGGGGCAGGCGGAATGACGACGCACAGGATCGCGGTGCTGGGGGCCAGTGGCTATACGGGGGCGGAACTTGTCCGCCTGATCGCCACCCATCCGACGATGGAGATCGTGGCGCTGACCGGCGACCGCAAGGCCGGGATGCACATGGCCGATGTGTTCCCCTTCCTGCGCCACATGAACCTGCCCGCGCTGACGCGGATCGAGGATGTGGATTTCGACGGCGTCGAACTGGCCTTCTGCGCGCTGCCGCATGCCACGTCGCAGGCGGTCATCAAGGATCTGCCGCGCGACCTGCGCATCGTGGATCTCTCCGCCGATTTCCGCCTGCGCGACCCTGACGAATATGAAAAGTGGTACGGCAAACCCCATGCCGCCGCCGATCTGCAGGCAGAGGCGGTCTATGGCCTGACCGAATTCTACCGCAACGAGATCGAGGCCGCGCGCCTTGTCGCCGGCACCGGCTGCAACGCCGCCACCGGGCAATATGCCGTCCGCCCGCTGCTGGAGGCCGGCGTGATCGACCCCGACGAGATCGTGATCGACCTGAAGGCGGGCGTCTCGGGTGCCGGCCGCAGCCTGAAGGAAAACCTGCTGCATGCCGAACTGTCCGAGGGGACGCACGCCTATGCCGCCGGCGGCACGCATCGGCATCTGGGCGAATTCGATCAGGAATTCAGCAAGGTTGCCGGCCGCCCGGTGCGCGTGCAGTTCACCCCGCACCTGCTGCCGATGAACCGCGGCATCCTGGCCACTACCTATGTCCGGGGCGAGCTGGCGGCGATCTACGATACGCTGGCCGCGCGCTATGCCGATGAACCCTTCCTTCAGGTGCTGCCTTTTGGCACACTCCCCTCGACACGCGATATCCGCGGGTCCAACTATTGCCATATCGGGGTGGTGGGCGACCGCATCCCGGGCCGGGCCGTGGTCGTCGCGGTGCTGGACAACCTGACCAAGGGATCCTCCGGTCAGGCGATCCAGAACGCGAACCTGATGCTGGGGGCAGAGGAGACGGCGGGCCTGACACTTGCCCCCGTCTTTCCGTGAGGGGACGATGAAGGGGCTGAAAAAGAAACGCCGGATCCAGATCATCGCGGTCGCCGCGGTGGCGCTGGCGCTGTCCACCGCGCTGATCGGCTATGCGATGCGCGACGGGATCAATTTCTTCCTCTCGCCCAGCCAGATCGCCGCCGAACCGCCCCCGCCAACCCAGACCTTCCGCATCGGCGGTCTGGTAGAGGTGGGAACGCTGGTGCGCGGGCAGGGCGAGACGGTGCGCTTCATGGTCACCGACGGCGGCGCCTCGATCCCCGTCGCCTTTACCGGCGTGCTGCCGGATCTGTTTGGCGAGAACGAGGGCATGGTCGGCACCGGCCGCCTGATCGACGGCACCTTCGTCGCCCACGAAATCCTCGCCCGCCACGACGAGCAATACATGCCGAAAGAGGTCATCGACGCCCTGAAGGCCCAGGGGGTGTATGTGGAGCCGGGGAGTTAGGGGGGAGTTGTTCGTTCCTGACAGGCAGCGGCCACAGTCTGGCCGGTTACTCTTTGGTCGTGCGAATTACCCGACTGGCCTCGTAACGCTCCCAGACATACATGTGACCCTTCTGCCGTGCGGCAGCCAGCCAGAGTTTCTTGCGCGCATCGACTGTTTCAAAACAGCGGTATCGCCCACCCGAATACTTTGGCCAGTCAATCGCCATGCCCAGCTTGACCATTTCAGCCGACAGATCGCGCCCATCCTGAAGGTAACATCGCCCGACCGTTCGACCGTAGGAGTCCTGCGCGACAAACTCCACCGTCACTGACTGCCCTCTGCACAATGAAACCAGCGCCCACTTTGCCTGCTTGCCATAAGGATGATCCATCTCGGGCGCGTCGATCCCGAACAAGCGTATCTGCGTCTTTCGGACCACCACGGTGTCGCCATCCACGACATAGGCAGGCCCTCGCAAGGCAGGCCCCGGCGCAACAGGTTTCGAGGTTCTTGCGTCAAACGGCTGAAGATCAATAATCTTTACGCCTTGAGACTCCGCCTGGTTCGGGGGCTGCTTCTCGTTCTTCCGGGGAAGCGCAGAACGGATGGCAAGTATCAGGAGACCCGCCACAACGGCCATGAAAACGAGCGACGCATAATACTCAGACATTGTCGGGTCTCGCAATCAAGGTGCAAAACTCAACGCTAGCAGGCTTTTGCCGCCCTGTCTTCAAGGTGGTTGTAACGATGGTTAAGCATCAGAAGTGTTCGAGGCTATGCCCGATCATCTGAAATCGTGATCGACCGAACAAGGGCAAGCCTGTCCTGGCGCCGCCACGCCCCAAGCCCACGAGGCAGTCCCCCGCCGCTAAGCTCCCGCGCATCCCCACTTCATTAGAATGTTGCGCTGCCTCAATCCCCCACCCCAACCCCCTACCAAACCCTTAACAAAAATCACGTTCCCCCACCTTTTCAATCACTTACGATTCTGCTCACGCGTGAGCAGCCGTGAGCAGACCGCCGGATCCACCCCCAAACCCTACCAATCCCTCAACCCGTTTCGCACGCGAAACATCTACCGCCCCTCGAACCGCGCGGGCCGTTTTTCCAGAAACGCCACCACCCCCTCGCGGAAATCCCGGGTCTGGCCGCACTGGCCCTGCAACTGCGCCTCCAGCGAAAGCTGGTCCTCCAGCCCGTTGTCCCAGCTTGCCCGCAGCGCCTGCTTGACGGCCCCATAGGCCAGCGTCGGCCCGGCCGCCAGATGCCCGGCCCGGCCCCGCCAGTGGGCCTCGAACCCCTCGTCCGGCACCGCCTCCCAGATCATGCCCCAGTCGGCCGCCTGCCGCGCCCCGATCCGGTCGGCGAACAGCGCCGCCCCCATCGCCCGCGCCGCCCCCACCTGACGCGGCAGCCACCACGTCCCGCCCGCATCCGGGATCAGCCCGATCCGGGTAAAGGCCTGGATGAAGGCCGCACTTTCCGCCGCGATCACCACATCCGCCGCCAGCGCCAGATTGGCCCCGGCCCCGGCGGCGGCCCCGTTCACCGCCGCGATGGTCGGCACCGGGCAGTCCATGATCGCCCGCAGCATCGGCTCGTATTCCTCACGCAGGGTGCGTTCCAGGTCGATGCTGGCGATGTTCGCCCGGTCCCCCAGATCCTGCCCGGAACAGAAGGCCCGCCCCGCGCCGGTCAGCACCAGCGCCCGCGCGTGTTCGCCCACCGCGCGCACCGCATGGGTCAGCTCCGCCCGCATCTGGGTGTTCAGCGCATTCATCACCTCGGGCCGGTTCAGCGTGATGACGCCAAGGCCCCCGGTCTCGTCATAGGTGATCGTCTGGTATTCCATCGCCGCCCCCTGCTGTTCGGCCCGACCATAGCTAAAGGATCAGGGCGGAAAAGCCGAAACGCGGCGTCAGTCGCCCAGCAGGTCCTTCAGCCGCGCCCGCTCCTCGGCCGACAGCTTTTCCTCCGGCTCGGGCCGGGCCTTGCGGCGGCGCAGATAGACCAGGGCGATCCCGCCGCCCGCCAGCAGCATCGCGGGTGCCGCCAGCCACAGCGCCAGGTTCGATCCGGTCAGCGTGGGCTGCAGCAGGACGTATTCGCCGTAGCGGTCCACGATGAAGGCCAGCACCTGCTGATCCGTGTCGCCCTCAACCAGCCGCTCGCGGACCAGAAGCCGCATGTCGCGGGCCAGATCGGCGTTCGATTCGTCGATCGACTCGTTCCGGCAGACCAGGCAGCGCAGCCCGCGGGATATCTCGCGCGCCCGCGCCTCCAGCGCGGGATCGTCCAGAATCTCGTCCGGCTGCACCGCCAGCGCCGGGCCGGGCAGGGGGGCGGTCAGGGCCAGCAGCAGGGCCAGAAGCGCGGCGCGGGTCATTCCGCCGGCACCGCGCCCGACGGCTCGCGCCGCGCGCCGGCGGCGACGCGGAACCGCCGGTCGGTCAGGCTCAGCAGCCCGCCCAGCGACATGATGATGCAGCCGGCCCACAGCCAGTTTGCAAAGGGCTTGATATAGGTCCTGACCGCCCAGCCGCCGCCCTCCTGCGGATCGCCCAGCGCGATGTAGATGTCACGCCAGAACCGGTAGCGGATCGCGGCCTCGGTCGTCGGCATCTGGGCGATGTAGTAGTTGCGCTTTTCCGGCGTCAGCGTGGCGATGAACTGCCCGTCGCGGCTGACATCGACGAAGCCCATGGTCGAGGTATAGTTCGGCCCGTCCACCCGGCGCACGTCGGTCAGGGTCAGCTCGTAGCCGCGATGCTCGAACGGCTCGCCGATCTGGGCCACGCGGATATCCTCGCTCTCCCACGCGACCAGCCCGGCGACGGCAAAGACGGTGATGCCGAACCCGGCATGGGCCACCGCCTTGCCCCAGTCGGCGCGGGGCAGGCGGGTGATCCGGCGCAGCCGCAGGCCCAGCCCCTCGCGCCCGCCGCGCTGCCACAGGTCGATCACCGCGCCCGAAACCACCCAGGTGCCCAGCATCAAACCAAGCGGCCCCAGTGCCGAATTGCCGGTCTGCATCGCCCAGGCCAGCGCCAGCATCGCCAGCGCCAGCACCAGCGCCGGCATCAGCGGCCGCGCGGCCTTGGCCAGCGACCCGCGCTTCCACGGCAGCATCGATCCCAGCGGCAGCAGCAGTGCCAGCCCGACGACAAAGGGCGTGAAGGTCCAGTCGAAATAGGGCGGTCCGACCGACAGCTTGCGGTCAAAGAACATCTCGGCCACCAGCGGCCAGATCGTGCCGACGAAGACCACGAAGCACGACACCGCCAGCAGCACGTTGTTGAAGACCAGCGCCGCCTCGCGGCTGACGGTGGAAAAGACGCCCTTCGCCTCCATCGCCCCGGCGCGGGCCGCGAACAGCGTCAGCGCGCCGCCCATGAAGAAGGCGATGATCATCAGGATGAACACCCCGCGGTCGGGGTCGTTGGCAAAGGCGTGGACCGACGTCAGCACGCCCGACCGCACGATGAACGTGCCGATCAGCGAAAAGCCGAAGGCCATGATCGCCAGCAGGATCGTCCAGCTTTTCAGCGCCTCGCGCTTTTCCACCACGATGGCGGAATGCAGCAGTGCGGCGGCCAGCAGCCAGGGCATGAAGCTGGCGTTCTCAACCGGATCCCAGAACCAGAACCCGCCCCAGCCAAGCTCGTAATAGGCCCACCACGACCCGAGCGCGATGCCGATGGTCAGGAAAACCCAGGCCGCCAGCGTCCAGGGCCGCACCCAGCGGCCCCATGCGGCATCGACCCGCCCCTCGATCAGCGCGGCGACGGCGAAACTGAACGCCATGCTCAGCCCGACATAGCCGAGGTAAAGGAACGGCGGATGCAGCGCCAACCCCGGATCCTGCAACAGCGGGTTCAGGTCGCGCCCGTCCATCGGCGGCACTTCCATCCGCAGAAACGGGTTGGAGGTGAAGAGGATGAAGGCAAAGAACGCCACCGCGACGGCCGACTGCACCGACAGCACCCGCGCCTTCAGGCTGGGCGGCAGATTGCCCCCGAACCAGGCCGCGCAGGCGCCGAACAGCGTCAGGATCAGTACCCACAGCAGCAGCGACCCCTCGTGATTGCCCCAGACGCCGGTGACCTTGTAGATCATCGGCTTCAGCGTGTGAGAGTTGTTGACGACCAGCGCCACCGAGAAGTCGGAGATGACAAAGGCATAGGTCAGCGCGGCAAAGGAAAACGCCGTCAGCACGAATTGCGCCGTCGCGGCAGGTTCCGCCATCGCCATCCAGCCGCGCCAGCCGTAATGCGCGCCGACCAGCGGCACCACCGCCTGCACCATGGCGACGGTGAAGGCCAGGATCAGGGCGAAATGTCCAAGTTCGACGATCATGCGCCGGATCATAGGCGCCGGCGCGCGAAACGCAAATGCCCTGCGCGCCGATGTCGCGTGTGTGACCGGGGCAGACATGCGAACGGCCCCGGCGGATGCCGGGGCCGTGGTCGTCGTCCGTCCCGTGCGTGTCGCGTCAGCCGCGCACGGCCTCCAGCCGCAGCCATTCGGCCAGCGCCGGGTTGTCCGCCGCCGTCGCCGCATGGGGCAGGGCGGGGGCCGGCACCGCCGGTCCTGCAACCGCAGGCGCCGCGACAGGCGTCGGGGACGGGGACGGGGAAGAAGGCGCCGCGACGGGGTTCTCTGCCCCAGCCTTTTTCGGTTCTTTCGCGGCGTTCTCGGTCGCGGGCTGACCCGGAAACAGCACCTCCAGCGCCTTGGTCAGCCGGAAGTGATGCGCCTCGCGCGCGCCGAAGAACAGGGAGACGACAGCCCCCAGCAGCCACCACATCTGGTCGGGCATCTGCGAAAGCCCTTCCATGCGCTGGCCAAAACCCGCCGGGTCCGCGATGGCATAGCCCACCAGCGCCACAGTCCCCAGCATCGTCAGCGGGCGGGGCAGGCGGTTCAGCCCGTCCACCATCCGGTCGTAGATTGCGGGCCGCTTGCCCGCCGTTTCGGCGGCCAACGCCGTCAGCAGCGCCTCGTGCAGCGCGGCACCGTCTGGCTGCGCGCCGCCGCCCAGGCGGGCCGCCAGCCGGTCGGTCAGCCGGGGCACCAGCACCTGCGCCACGCCCTGCGTCCGCTCGGGCAGGGCCGATGTCACCATTTCGGGCGTCAGCCCCGCCGCGCGTGCCAGCCGGGCCGCCTGGCCCAGCTGTCCCAGGTTTGCGATCATGCCCATGCCTTGGTCCTTTCCCGATGCTCCGCCACGGTCAGGTGAAACCGCGCGGCGATGAATTCCTCGGCCCGGACGATCCAGCCACCCTTGCCGCCGTCATTGCGGCGGGCGTATTTCCGGCTGGCCGGGCGGCCATCGGCGATGCGGTAGTAATAGTTCCGCCGCTCGATCCCGTAGGCATCGGCCAGATGCGCCGGGGCGCGGGCCATGGCGTCATGGGCGATGCGGATCGTCTGCGGCCCGATGATGCCGTCGGCGCGGATGTCGTAGCCCATCCGCTCCAGCAGCCGCTGCAGGATCCGCACGCCGTTGGTCCCGGCGTTGACATACATGTCGAAGACCGACGCCTGCAGCTGCTCCGGCAGTTCCCCGATCCGGGGGCGGCGGAAATAGTGGTCCAGATAGATGTCCACCGCCTGAGCCTGAGTCAGCAGGCGCACATCGGCCGTATCAACCCGCCCGTCGCCGTTCAGATCCAGCCCCAGCCGGCGCATGGTGTGGATCGTCACGCCATGGTTGGTGGCCCCGCCCGGATCGTCCGGATCGTTGACGTATCCGCCCTCGCGCCGAACGATATCTTCCGCGATTTCCCTGACCCGTGACATGACATCCCCGCTTTCCTTCGCTGGGGATGACTATCTTAGGAAAGGGTAAAAAACGGCCTTTCCGACCGTGCGCTGAAATGTTCCCAAGACGTTCTCATGCCTTGAGAATCGACCTTCCGGCATATTCCGCCGTTTCGCCCAGCATCTCTTCTATGCGGATCAACTGGTTGTATTTCGCCAGCCGGTCCGACCGCGCCAGACTGCCGGTCTTGATCTGCCCGCAGTTCGTTGCAACGGCCAGATCCGCGATGGTCGCATCCTCGGTCTCGCCCGAGCGGTGGGACATCACGCTCGTATACCGCGCCCGGTCGGCCATCCGCACCGCGTCCAGCGTCTCGGTCAGGGTGCCGATCTGGTTGACCTTCACCAGCAGCGAGTTGGCGCAGCCCTGGGCGATCCCGTCGGCCAACCGCGCGGGGTTGGTCACGAACAGGTCGTCGCCCACCAGCTGGCAGGTCTCGCCCATCAGCGTCGTCAGCTTCGCCCAGCCGTCCCAGTCATCCTCGGCCATGCCGTCCTCGATCGAGATGATCGGGTAGTCGCGCGCCAGCGCCATCAGATAGGTCGCATTCTCGTCGCGGGTCATCACCGCGCCTTCGCCGGCCATGTGATACTTGCCCTCGCGGTAATATTCCGTCGCCGCGCAATCCAGCGCCAGATAGATCTCCTCGCCCGGCTTGAAGCCCGCCAGCTCGATGGACTTCATGATGAAATCCAGCGCGTCGCGGGTGCTGGACAGGTTCGGGGCGAATCCGCCCTCGTCACCGATGCCGGTGGACAGGCCCGCCGCCGACAATTCCTTCTTCAGCGTGTGGAACACCTCTGCCCCCATCCGCACCGCCTCGCGGATGTTGGCGGCGGCCACCGGCATGATCATGAATTCCTGAATGTCGATCGGGTTGTCGGCATGTTCGCCGCCGTTGATGATGTTCATCATCGGCACCGGCAGCACGCGGGCACTGGTGCCGCCGACATAGCGGTAAAGCGGCTGCATGGTGAACTCCGCCGCCGCCTTGGCCACGGCAAGGCTGACGCCCAGGATCGCATTCGCGCCCAGCCGGCCCTTGTTCGGCGTGCCGTCGATCTCGATCATCAGCCGGTCGATGGCCACCTGCTCGGTCGCATCCATCCCGGCCAGCGCCTCGGCGATCTCGCCGTTCACCGCCGCCACCGCCTGCAGCACACCCTTGCCCTTGTAGCGCGCCGCATCGCCGTCGCGCTTCTCCACCGCCTCGTGCGCGCCGGTCGAGGCGCCCGATGGCACGGCGGCGCGGCCCATCGTGCCGTCCTCCAGCGTCACGTCCACCTCCACCGTCGGGTTACCCCGGCTGTCCAGGATCTCGCGGGCGGTGATGTCGATGATTGTGCTCATGATGGTTCCCTCTGTTTCAGCGGCACGCCGTATAGCTCCAGCCTGTGACCCTTCAGCCTATAGCCCAGACGGCGGGCGATGCGGTCCTGAAGCGCCTCGATTTCCTCGTCCACGAACTCGATCACCTCGCCGGTGGTCAGGTCGATCAGATGGTCGTGGTGGTCGCGCTCGGCATCCTCGTAGCGCGCGCGCCCGTCGCCGAATTCCAGCTTGTCGAGTATCCCGGCCTCCTCGAACAGCTTCACCGTCCGATAGACCGTGGCGATGGAGATCTTCGGGTCGATGGCCGAGGCGCGGGCATACAGCACCTCTACATCCGGGTGGTCGTCCGACGCCTGCAGGGCCGACGCGATGGTGCGCCGCTGATCGGTCATGCGCAGCCCCTTGGCCTCGCAGCGGGCGATGATGCTGTCGGTCATGGGCCGAAGACCCCGGTTGCCGGTGGTTCCCTGCGTCTTAGGGGATTCGACGCAGCGGGGAAAGCCCGCATCAGGGCGGCAGAACCAGCGTTGCGGCGCAGCCGTCGATCGGGCGCACCTGCGCCATCACCCAGCCGCGCCCCGCCTCGGTGGTGTCGGCGGGCAGGGCGATCAGCGCCCGCAGATCGCCGGTAATCCGCGCGCTGGACTGATAGAGCGCGCTCGGCAGCACCGACTCGGCGGGCGACAGCGCGTAGAGCGCCAGCGTCGGGTTGACCGCGCGCAGGCCAAGCAAACAGGTTTCGACCGACTCGCCGCAGGCTTCGGCGCAGAGCGCCCGCCACGGCGCGAACTCCGCGATGCCCTGCTGCGTGGCCAGCGCCGCGATCCGGCGGATCAGGCTTTCGCCCAGCACGGGCGCCGGTTCCGGCAGCCACCACAGGTCGCGCGCGGTCGGGGGCACGTTGGCCGCCGCCAGCGCCAGGTCGAGCTGTCGCATCCGCTCGTCGGCATCGGACCAGGCGCCGCGATACTCCTCGACATGGCGGCGCAGGAACACCACCAGCCCGCCGCCCATCCCGTCCAGCGCCGGATGCGTGCCAAAGGCGGCGACAAACTCGCTGTCGCCCTGATTGACCATCGTTTGCAACAGGCTCAGCGCCAGCCGCTTCTCGCCCGCCTCCAGCAGCCGGGGCATCATGGCGACCAGAGCCTCAAGGCTCTCCGCGCTGCGCTGCGCGGCACCCTCGGCGATCACTGCCGCCACCGGGTCGGCCTCGGCCGCGACGGTCAGCCAGCTTGTGCCCGACAGCCCGCCCGGCGCCCGCATCAGGGCCATCCGCTCCGCCCGCGACAGGTCGCCGGTCACATGCCGGTGCAGGTAGTCCTCGCGTTCGATCCGGCCCAGCAGCGCCTGCGCCGCCGCGTTGCCCGCCTGCGCCTGCGCCGACAGCGCCGCCAGCCCCTCCAAATCCGCGCCCGACAGCCACAGCTCGCGGGCGGCCACGAAGCCCGGATCCGCCACCCCCGCAACATCGGCATGGGCGGGCGGGGCAATCATCAGGATCAGTGCGAACAGGATCACGCGCATCGGAAATCTCCTTGCGTCAATCCGCCCAGCATAGCCTGCGACGGGCATCCGGCAAAGCGGCTTGACGCGGCCCGGCCGCCGCGCCATGCCTCGCCCCCGGAAGGGGACAGCGATGCCGCGCAAGGACCAGATGGACGCCTTCGGCGCGGCGGCGCTGATCGGTTTTGCCTTCCTGTTCGGCGTCAATCAGGTGACGATCAAGCTGGTGAACGACGGGCTGCAGCCGGTCTTTGCCGCCGGGCTGCGATCTCTGGGCGCGATCCCCTGCATCTGGCTGTGGATGCTCTGGAATGGCCGCCGGGTGAGCTTCGAACCCGGCACGCGGATCGCCGGCTTCCTGCTCGGGCTGCTCTTTTCCTTTGAATTCGTCTGCCTTTTCATGGCGCTGGACCTGACGACCGTGGCGCGCAGTTCGGTCATCTTCTATTCCATGCCGATCTGGCTGGCGCTGGGGGCGCATCTGCTGATCCCCGGTGACCGGATCACCCCGCGCAAGGCGCTGGGGCTGGCACTGGCGTTTGCCGGCGTGGCGCTCGCCTTTGCCGACCGGGGCGCCAACGGGGCGGGCTACAGCCTTGCGGGCGATCTCTTCGCGCTGGGGGGTGCCGTGGGCTGGGCGGCACTTGCGCTCTGGATCCGGGTCAGCGCCATCGGTCGCGTCCGGCCGGAAATGCAGTTGATGTGGCAGGTTCTCGTTTCCGCCCCGGTCCTGCTGCTCCTCGCGCCCGCCTTTGGTCCACTGGTGAGGGATCTCACGGCGGCGCATGTGGCCGGGCTGACGTTCCAGATCGTCTTTGTGGTGACGCTGGGCTTCATCGGCTGGCTGTGGCTGCTGTCGGTCTATCCGGCCTCCAGCGTGGCCAGTTTTTCCTTCCTCATCCCCATCGTCAGCCTGACCCTCGGCTGGCAGGTGCTGGGAGAGGATGTGGGTCCGTCGCTCCTCCTCGCCTGCGCGCTGGTGGCGGTGGGGATCGTCCTGATCAACCGCGCCCCACGCCCCGCGCCGGGGTAGGTTGGGGCGCGTGCCAACGGTTAAGGGCAGGTAAACAGAAAATCGGAAATCGCGTGTTTTCAATGGCTTGAATTTTTGGGCACGCGTGCCCAACCCTACCCGATCAGCCCCGTCCCCCGCACCCCATCAATCACGAACTGCACCGACAGCGCCGCCAGAAGCATCCCCAGCAGCCGGGTGATCACCACCGTCCCCGTCCGCCCCAAGGCCCGCTCCAGCGGCCCCGCCATCAGGAAGAAACCGAAGCAGATCGCGACGACCGCCAGCATCATCAGATGCACCGCCAGCACCCCCTGCCACGCCCCGCCGGTCTGCCCCACCAGCAGGATCATCGTCGCCATCGCCCCCGGCCCCGCGATCAGCGGCATCGCCAGGGGAAAGACCGACGGATCCTCCGCCGCCCCCGCCTGCTGCCCCTCGCGCCGCTGGGTGCGGCGTTCAAACAGCATGTCCAGCGCGGTCAGGAACAGCAGGATCCCCCCAGCGATCTGAAAGGCGGGCATGGAGATGCCGACGAAGTTCAGCACCCCCTCTCCCAGCAGACCGAAGACGGTCAGCAAACCCGCCGCGATCACGCAGGCCCTGAGCCCCACCGCCCGGCGGTGCGCCGCGTCCATCCCGCGGGTCAGCGCGATGTAGAGCGGGGCGAGGCCGATGGGGTCGATCACGACCAGAAGCGTCACCAGCGCGGTGATCAGGAATGCGGTGTCCAAGCCAGCCCCCAGCCTGCCGATGGTTGGTCGGGAGTGTCGGCGGGATCGGCGGGGGAGGGCAAGGGGTTTCGGAGTTGCGGGGCTGAAAGTGGCAAAAGTTGACGGCTGTCAACACTTTCCAGTGTATTACCAAGGGGTTCGCTGCAACACCCCTGGGCGCAACGCTTACCCCTGACGCGCGCGGTCGCGGAGCCAGTCTGCCAGGTCGCCCTCGTCCAGCAGGCCCTGGGCCGCGCGGATGATGGTCTGGCCGGTTTCCTCGGTGTCGTAACCCAGCATCTCGCCGTTCAGGGCAAGGGCCGCGTGCATCGTGCGGAAGGCGGTGCGCTTGTTGCCGTCGTTGAAGCAATGGCCCTGCGCGACGGCCACGGCATAGGCGGCCGCCAGATCGAAGGCGTCGGCGATCATGCCGTAGTGATAGCGGTTCTCCACCCGCGCGAGCGCGCCCTCTAAAGATTTGTCGCGGGCGCGCCCCTGCAACTCTCCGGGGTTCAGGACCGCGTCGTGGATCGCCTCGACAAGGTCGGGCGGCAGGAACACGAAGCTCATTTGTCGCGCAGGTAGTCCAGAACCGGCTGCACCCGTTCGCGCGTGGCTTCAAGATGCTCCATCACCTCCTCGCGCGTGGCGTAGCGGTGCTCCTGTTTCGCCACCGCCTCGGCCGGGACGAAGTAGCCGACGAGGGCGGAGTTCTTCAGGATCGCCACCGGCTTTCCGCCGGAGCGGGCGAGCACCTTATGGGGTTCGCGCATCTCGGTCATGGTGGCGATATGCGGGGTCAGCAGGCGGCGGGTCATGGCGGTGCCTTTCGTGGTGTGCAGTGGAGTGTATATTGGGATGGG
>JBJHCH010000101.1:0-13985 GCA_050485905.1 Paracoccaceae bacterium
TGCTGGGCGAGGATCGCATGGCTCGCCCGGATGTCGCCATCGGGGTCGGACCCTTCGGCCAGCGCATCCGCGATGATCTCCAGCACGGTTGGTCCGGTATAGCCGATGTCGGCCAATGCCCGGGCCACCGGCCCCGGCTGCACGATCCCCGTGCCAAGGCGTTCGTGCTTGAACTCCTCATAACCGGAATCGGAGATGTGGATGTTCTTGACCAGCGGCCCGAGCATGCGGATCGCCTCGGCCGGGTCTTCCTTGATATAGGCGCTGTTGCAGACGTCGAAGTTGATGCCCACCTCGGGACCGATCAGGGCGGCGGTCTCCTTCATGTCCTGCGCCGTGGGCAGGTAGGTGAAGGGCACGTTTTCCAGCAGCAGGTCCACCCCGGTGCCCTTGGCGTGATCGACCAGTTTCTTCATCCCCTCGACGAACCAGTCGAGCATCCACTTATGCGGCGGGTTGATCAGGCTGTTCACCGGACCGGGGATCGCCACGACATAGGGGCAGCCCCATTCTGCGGCCAGGTCGATCGCCTCACGATACCGGTCGAGCGTATACTCGCGCATCAGAACGTCGACGCCGTTCGGGTTGTTGTCGAGCAGCGGATAGCAGAACGAGGTGAGGGTGCAGCCCTCGCCGTCCAGCCACGCCTTGTATTCCTTGCGTTGTGCCGCCGTCAGTTCCCGCGACCAGCAATGTGGCGGAAAGACCATCATCTCGAACTTGTCGTAGCCAAGGCTGCGCAGGTGCTTCAGCGCGCCAAGACCGTCATGGGAATAGAGAAACGGAAAGGTGCTTGCAGCCACGTCCAGTTGAGCCATTCTTTGGTCCTTTCGTCCGGTCGTTCGATGTGTTCACTTCGCGCACAAAAGTTACTATACCGCACGAACCATCCCGATCAATCGGAAACGAAGGACAGACATGCCCAGCACCCTCTTCTCGCCCTGCCCGCTTGGCCCGATTACCGTGCCGAACCGGATCGCCGTCGCCCCGATGTGCCAGTACATGGCAACCGACGGCGTGCCGAACGACTGGCATCTGGTGCATCTGGGCCAGTTCGCGCAGTCCGGCCCGGGCCTGATCTGCACCGAGGCGACGGGGGTTGAGCCTGAAGGACGGATCACGCCCGGCTGCACGGGGCTGTGGAACGACGCGCAGGAAGCGGCCTTCGCCCGGATCTTCGCCTTCTGCCGCACGGTCGGGCCGGCGAAGCTGGGCATCCAGCTGGCCCATGCCGGCCGCAAGGCCAGCACACTGCCACCCTGGGAAGGCGCTGGTCCGGTGGCCGAGGGTCAGGGTGACTGGCAGACCGTCTCGGCCAGTGCCGAACCCTACCTGCCAAACTGGACCGTGCCACAGGCGCTGGACGATGACGGCATCGCCCGGATCACCGCGGCCTTCCGGCAGGCGGCGGAGCGCTCGGCGCGGGCGGGCTGCGACTTCGTCGAGATCCATGCGGCCCACGGCTACCTGCTGCATCAGTTCCTCTCGCCCCTGTCGAACAGTCGCACCGATGGTTACGGCGGGCCGCTCGACAATAGGATGCGCCTGACGCTGGAGGTTTTCGAGGCGGTGCGCGCGGCCTTCCCTGCCGACCGGGCGGTGATGCTGCGCTTTTCGGCCAGCGACTGGGCAGACGGCGGCTGGGATCTGGCGCAGGCTGTGGTGCTGGCCCGAGCGCTGCGCGAGTTGGGCTGCGACATGATCCACGTCAGCAGCGGCGGGTTGACGAACGAGCAGAAGATCGTGCCCGGCCCCGGTTACCAGGTCGAATTTGCCGCCACGATCCGGCGCGAGGCCGATGTGCCGGTGATGGCCGTGGGCCAGATCACCGAAGCCTTGCAGGCAGAGACGATCGTTCGGTCGGGGCAGGCCGACATGGTGTCGCTGGCGCGTGGCATGCTATGGAACCCGCGTTGGGCGTGGCACGCGGCGGCGGAGCTGGGCGAGGATCTGTCGCTGCCCGCGCCCTATGCCCGCGCCAACCCGGCGCTGCGCGGCAAGCCCTTCATCACCCGGAAATGAGGGCCGACATGGACCTGAGCGACAAGACCGTCATCGTCACCGGCGCGTCCAAGGGGATCGGCGCGGCAACCGCCGCCGCGATGGTCGCCGCTGGGGCAAAGGTCATCGCCCAATACGGCGGAGACCTCGCGGGGGCCGAGGCGGCGGTGGCGGGTGCCGCGCCGGGTCAGGCGCGGCTCATCCCGGCAGACCTGTCCGACATGGCGGCCGTCGATGCCCTCTGGGCCGACGCCTGCGCGGACGGCCTGCCCGATGTGCTGGTCAACAACGCCGGGATCATGCGGCAAACCGGCGGGATCGAGGATGATATCCATGACTGGGACCGGGTCTGGGTCGAGGCGATGGCGGTGAATGTTCATGCCCCCGCCCGCCTGATGCGCCACGCGGTGCGTGGCTGGCTGGACGCCGGGTGCGGCGGCAGCATCATCGGAATCGGCAGCTGGGTCAGCACGCGGGGCACGTCGCATCAGGGCTCGATCGCCTATGCCGCGTCAAAGGCCGCCATTGCCGCAGCAACCAAGACCGTGGCGCGGAACTACGCCACTCGTGGCATCCTCGCCTATGTCATCGCGCCCGGCGTCGTGCGCACCCGGATGTCCGAGGAATCGGCCGCCCGGACCGGAGGCGAAGCGGCGGTGACCGCGAGTCTGCCGATGGGCGAATGGGTGCCGCCCGAGGAGATCGCTGATCTGGCCGTCTATCTGGCGCGCGGTCGCGCCCGCCATCTGACGGGCGCGACCATGGACATCAATGGCGCGGCCTATATCCGATGAGGCTATTCGGCGGCCTTCGCGCCCCGCGCCTCGATGGCGTCCACCACGGCGTCAAGCTCCCGCATCAGTGGCACCATCCGCGCCACCCGCTCGCGCCCCTCGTCGCCCAGCGAGGCGAAGGTGGTGATCGGCGCGCGCACGTCGCCCACCGGGCAGCCCGCTGCCGCCGCCAGCGCCTTGGAATAGCACTGGTGCCCGTAAAGCGGATGCCCCTCGGTGATGATCGCGTCGAATTTCTGGATGATGCGCTGCACCGCCCAGACATCGTCCCACCGGCCCTGTTCGGCCCACTCGACGAATTTGACCGAGGCGCGGGGAATGTAGTTGCCATAAGGGTTCACATAGCCCACCGCGCCCATCTTGTAGCTTTCCAGCACCTGCTGCCCGGCCCAGACGTTCATCAACCCGTCGCTTTCCACGATGATCGCGTGGATCCGCTCGATCCGCTGGCTGGCTTCCTTGATGTAGCGGATCTGCTCGAAGCTTTTCGTCAACCGACCCACCAGCTTCGCGCTCATGTCCACGTTGCTGGTGAACGGGTTGTTGTAGAGCATGATCGGAATGCTGACCGCGTCGCAGATCGCCTTGTAGTAGCTGAAGATCTCGTCGTCGGTCGGGGTGTAGTAATAGGGTGGAATGATCATCAGTCCGTCGGCACCCAGGTCCTCGGCCTGCTTGGAATAGCGCACCGCATGGGGCGTATAGGCGTTCATCGTGCCGACCATCACCGGGATGCGGCCTGCGATGTGCTTCACCGTCGCCTCGACGAATTCCGCGCGCTCGTCGTCGCTGATCGTCAGGAACTCGCCGGTGGTGCCCAGGATGATGATCCCCGGAACGCCGTTGGCCAGTTGCCAGTCGAGGAAGCGTCGCCATGCGGCGTAGTCAATGGCGCTGCCATCCTCGGTGAACGGGGTGATGGTGACGGTGTAGCTGCCCGAGAAATGTTTCATTGGGCGGTCCTTTCTGTGCGGCTGGTGCCGGTGAGGGTTGGATGAAGACGGATGTGGCGGTGATCGGTGGCGGCCTCGTCGGTGCGGCGACGGCCTATTACCTCGCCTCCGAGGGCGCCGCGATGCTGCTGCTCGAAGCCGGCGACCTGAACACAAAGGCGTCGGGCACCAATGCAGGGTCGATCCACCTGCAGATCGCGCATGCAGAGTTCGTCACGCTGGGCGAGGGCTGGGCACGGCGTTATGCGCCCACGCTGCGGCTGCTGATGGCGTCGCTGCAGATGTGGCAGGGGCTGGGCGAGGAGCTTGGCGTCGATCTGGATGTGAAGCTGGCCGGCGGCCTGCTGGTCGCCACCACCGAGGAACAGATGCGCCAGATCGCCGCCAAGGCCGCCATCGAACGGGCGGAGGGGGTGGAAACCGAAGTGATCGACCGGGCGACGCTGCGCCAGCTTGCGCCCTATCTGTCTGAACGCGCCATCGGCGGCGGCTTCTGCGCGATGGAGGGCAAGGCCAATCCGCTGCGTGCAACCCCCTCCTATGCGGCGGCGGCAGCGGCCCGCGGCGCGACGATCTGGACGGGCGCCACCGTCACAGCCATCGACGTCACGCCTGGCGGGTATCGGCTGCAGACCGCACGCGGCCCGGTCGAGGCGCGTCGCGTGGTGAACGCCGCCGGCGCGCAGGCCGCCGGGATCGCGGCGATGCTGGGCCTCTCCATCGGTCTGCAGGGCTTTCCACTGCAGGTCACGGTGACAGAGCCGATCGCCCCGCTGATCCCGCATCTGGTCTATTCCGCTGCCCAACGGCTTTCTGCCAAGCAGGCCGCGAACGGCACCTGCCTGATCGGTGGCGGCTGGCCCGCGCGTCGGAGGGGCGATGGCGTGCTTGTGGTCGACCCGGCCAGCATCACCGGCAACATGGCGACCGCGGCGGATGTGATCCCCGCGTTGACTCAGGCCCGTGCGGTGCGCACATGGACGGCCACCGTGAACGGAACAGCAGACTGGCGCCCCCTGATTGGCGAGGTGCCGGGGACGCCGGGCTTCTTTCTTGCTCTCTTCCCCTGGATGGGCTTTTCCGCCGGGCCGATGACGGCCCGGCTGGTGGCCGACATGGTGCTGGGCCGTGCCCCCCGGCTGCCGCTGAAGGGCATTTCCGCGCTGGAGGACTGAGCGCGCCATTGCTCAGGCGGCGCCCTGCTTGGCAGGATCTGAACCCGACTTCCGCTGCCAGGCGCGCCATGTCATCGCCCATTTTGCCGGATCCTCGAAGGCGTCGCCCTTTACCTGCGCGATGGGCTGGTTGTGCGGCGCGGTCTTCACCAGCTCCGGCGTCTCCCGCGCCTCCTGCGCGATCTGCGCCACCACCGCGATCCAACGGTCGATGTCGGCCTTGGACCAAAGCTCCCCTGCCTCCGGCGTAAAGGGTTCCGGCACGATCCACGGCTCGTGGCTCATCCACCAGGGGTCGATGCCGTAATCAGCCATCCGGTTGGCGAAATCGACCGTGCCCACGCCGGTTTCTTCGGCCAGCGGGCCAAGCGACCAACGGGTCATCTCCATCCGACGCACGGCGATGTTGTCGTGGCTGCGCTGCAGGCCGGGGATCTCGGCCAGTTTCCTGTCCATGTAGTTGTTGGCGACAACCGAGATGTCAGAGGCCAGATTGATCCCCTCCGCCCCCATCGCGCGCGCCCAAGCCCAGCCCTTCACGATCTGCGGGACGTTGCCCCAGAACTCGCGGATCTTGCCGCAGGATCTAGGTCGATCCTCGTCAAGAACATAGCGGCCATCGCGCAGGTCGACCAAGGGCGCGGGCATGTAGGGAGCCAGGGCCTCGGTACAGCCATAGGCCCCGACGGCCGGGCCGCCGCCTGCCTTGGGCGCCCCGAAAGTCTTGTGCAGCATGAACATGCAGGCGTCGAAGCCCAGTTCCCGCGCCGACAGCTTGCCCATGACCCCGTTGAAATTCGCGTGGTCGTAGAAGATCAGCGCACCCGCTTCCTTCGCCACGCGCACCCAGTCCTTTATCTCGGGGTTGTAGATGCCCATGTCGTCGGGATTTCCGATCATCACCAGTGCGGTCTTTGGCCCCACCGCTGCCTTCAGCGCGTCGAGCGAGGGATAGCCGTTCTCCTCCAGCGGCAAGTTGATGACTTTGAATCCCGCCGCCGCCGCGGTCGCGGCATTGCAGGGATGTGCCTGGATCGAGGTCACCATCTCTGTCCGCTGCTCAAGCTCGCCCCGGTCGGCCCAATAGGCCCGTGCGATGGCGGTCATCGTGTAGGCCGCATCCGCCCCGCCGCCAGCCTGGAAAACGAACCGGTCCATCCCCGACAGTTCGCGCAGCATCAGGTCGAAGTCATGCATGATACCCAGCACCCCCTGCAATGTGTCGGGATGCTGGTAGGGATGCACCGCGGCCAGTTCGGGGCGCAGGGTCGCGTACTCGGCTGTCTTGGAGTTGTATTTCATCGTGCAGGTGCCGAACAGGCTGACGCCCATCATGCCTAGCGTCATCTGGCTCAGATGCAGGTAGTGGCGCTGGACCTCGAATTCGGTCACCTCCGGCAACTCGGGTCGGTCCTTGCGGGCCATCGCGGTGGGGATCTGCGCCTCGCCCACTTCCGGTTCCGGTGCAGGAAAAAGCTGGCCGCGCGCGCCGGGGCAGCCCATCTGGGTGATTACCGGCTCGTCCCATTTGGCGGCGTGAAACTGCGGCAGGCGGGTCATTGGCAGATCTCCTTCAGCGTCTCGGCCAGTCGGCGGATGTCAGCGGCGGTATGCACCTCGGTCACGCAGTAAAGCGCGCATTGGCCCATGGTCACTTCGGCAGAGATATCCTTGCCGCCAAAGATTCCGCGCGCGCGCAGTGCGTTATTGATCTCTGCCACGGTCTTGCCGGTGCCGTCGAAGTTCACGACGAACTCCTTGAAGGTGGTGTCGGGCCAGACGACCTTTACCCCCGGCACCTCGGCAAGGCATTTCGCGGCATAACGCGCCCGGCTGAGGATCAGCGTGCCCAGTTCTCGGAACCCGTCTGGACCCAGCAGCGCCATGTAGACCGCACCTGCGATTGCCCAGAGGTAGGTTGAATTTCCGGTCCAGTCCTTGCCCTTTTCCCGCATTCCATAGGAATTCTGATGCGGGCAGGCGAGGCCGAAGCCGAACTGTCCCTCCTCCTGCGTGGCGGCGATGGAGACGAGGAAACCGTTGTATTCCCGCACATAGCGTTCCTCGTCCCGGCTGGCGATGAAACCGCCGACGCCGCCGCCGCAGTTCATGTGCACGCCCAGCGGCTGCACCGGGCCGGTGACGATATCTGCGCCGTAGTCGCCCGGCGCCATCATCACGCCCAGGCTGACGGGATCGACGCCAACGATCGTCTCGGCCCCCGCCGCACGCGCGGCCTTGGCGATCTCGGTCGCGCCGGTCTCGATCGTGCCCAGATAGGCCGGATTCTCGAAATAGACCGCCGCCACATCCGGCCCCAGCTTTGCCTTCAGGTCGGCCATGTCCAGACGCCCCGAGGTTGGATCGGCGGCGACCAGCACCACCTCGATATGGCTTTCCATCTCTGAAGGCTGGCAATAGGTGCGGATCACCGACAGCCGCTCAGGGTCAGACAACTGCGGCACCAGCACTTTGCTGCGCCCGGTGATGCGCGCGGCCATGCGGATCGCGTGGCCGATGGCGCAGCCCCAGGAATAGACCGGCAGCTGCACCACATCGAGGTTCAAGAGCGCGCCCAGCTGGCTTTGAAATTCGAACCATGCCTGATTGCGGCCGTGATCGGATTGGTAGCTGCCCCAGACGTTTGTCGCGAACTCGGTCCGCCCCACGATCTCGTCCACCACAGCCGGGACGTGGTGCTGCCAGACGCCAGCACCAAGGAAGCTGAGGTTGTCCTCGCAGCTCGCGTTCCTCTTCAGCCGGCTGACCAGTTCTCGCTTCAACTCTACCTCGGACGACAGCGCGGGCGGCAGGTTCAGCGGCGTCTTGCGGAAGTGGTCGGGGGGGATCTGTTCAAAGACCTCGGCGGTGGATTTCGCGCCGATCTCGGCCAGCATTGCCTCTATCGCGCCGGGTGCCGATAGCGCCATCCAGGGATGGCCGCGTTGTCCGGTTGTCATGCTTTTCCCCCAAGTTGGAATCCTGTCGAAACCTGCACAAAAGTTCGCATATCGCACGAACGCTTTCAACCTGTCCCGATACGCATCATCGTGAAACGCCCCGGCCCTGTCTGCACCCGGATATAGCCCGACAATCGTTCATCGAGCGCGGGATCGCCGGTATCGACCCATAGCCGTGGTTGCGCGAGCGCCGCGAGCTTCTCCTCTGACGCCAGCACGATCAGTCCGTCGCGGCCCGCGCGCGCGATCAGCCGGGCGCTGATCTGCTGGTTGCCCCGCCCAAGCAGGAACCCCTGCTGCCCGGTCACTCCCAGGATCAACCGCACCGGACCGTCGCCCGCCAGCCGCTCCAGATCCCCGGCGCGGGCATCGCGGGCGACCATCACGCCGTCGCGGATCGCATCGACGCCCAGCAGGGTCGGCCGGTGGCCGGCCGCCTGCGTCACCAGCCCGGCGCTGCGGCCCGGCCCGATGATGTAAAGCACGCCCGGCGCCATCGCCCCCGCCACCTCTCGCGCGGCGGCGGCAAGGGCCGCGTCGTGGTCACGGCGCGGCCCGCCCTTGGCTGCCTGTATCCGGCCCCGCGCCACCGGCACCCGCGCCATCCCGTAAAGGCGGGGCGCGATGTGGCCCGCCCGCAGCGCGGCCTCGTCAATGTCCATCACCTCGGCTTCGGTCCACGCCACCCGGTCGGGCGTGCCAAGGATGTCGGCCAGCAAGTTCCCCGCCGCCTCGGGCGAGACGGCAAAGACGCCGGAATGCATCTTCACCCCACAGGGGATGCCAAGCATCGCCGTCGCGCCCAACCCTGACGCCACGTCGCGCGCTGTGCCATCGCCGCCGGCAAAGACCACCAGATCGGCCACCATCTCCTGCACAGCCGCCCGGGTATCGCGCGCGGTGCCGGTCGGCTCCATCTCCAGCACGCTCAATGTCAGGTCCAGCCCCATTGCCCAATCGGCCCCCAGTGGGCCGGGGGCGGTTACCAGAGCCGCGCCTGGGCGCGCGGCGGCAAGACGCTCCAGCACCCTGCGCGCGCGCGGGCCGGCCTGAGCCACCGCCCCGCGCCTGATCGCCTCGGCCACGGTATCGGGGCCGTCGGTGCCCTTCAGCCCGACTGCGCCGCCCAGACCCGCCACCGGATTGACGATCAGCCCGACGCGCATGGTCAGAACAGCCAGACCCGCACCTGCAGGATCGGCGCGACCTGCGTGAACATGACCCAGAATGCCAGCGCGCAGCCCAGCACCACCGGAACGATGACCTTGAGCGATCGCAAAGGATCGGGCGACAATGCGGCCATCGCCACGGTCAGCATCAGCGTGGTGGAAACGACAAGCCCAACCTTCCGCACCATCCAGAAATAGACCAGGCCCCATACGACGCAGCCAAGGATCGGCAGCAGCCGCACCGATTCCGTCTGTGCGCTGGTGGGCCGCGCAACCCCGGCCCAGAGCATCACCGCCGCCGAGGGCAGGATCGCCCAGAAGGCAAGCTGCGGCACCAGCGTCGGCCCACCGCCCGGCCCGGGCCGCCAGGTGCCCGCCGCCACATGCCACAGGCCGACGACGGCAAAGGCCAGCATCGCCACCGCGCCTGCCACGAACCTTGGATCTATCCGCGCGCCCATCCCCTACCCTTTCCGCGTGGCCCAGAAGAACAGCATCATCACCGCTGCACCCGTCGCATAGATCGCCAGCGCCAGCGGGGTCTGGAACAGATAGGTCCAATCCTCGCGCCCCAGGATCATCGCCTGCCGCAGCGCCCGCTCCATCCCAGGGCCAAGGATGAACCCCAGCGCCAGCGGCGGGATCGGCACGCCGAACATCCGCATCACCACCCCAAAGACCCCGGCCGCGATCAGCATCCAGACATCGGTGACCGAATTCGACGTGGCATATGTGCCGAGTATCGCCAGCGCCACGACGACCGGCACGACAAAGCGCGGCTGGATCATCGAGATGCGGGCATAATAGGGCAGAAGCGTCTTGCTGACGGCAAGATTCATCAGCGTGCCGAACAGCAGCAGGATGAAGATGGCGTAGATCACCGGCATGTTCTGTTCGATCATGTTCGGCCCGGGGCTGATGCCCTGCATGATGAACGCCGCCCCGATCAGCGCCGCCGAGCCGCTGCCGGGAATACCGAAGGCGAAGAGGGGGATCAGCGTGGCTCCTGCCGTTGCGGAATTGCCGGCCTCTGGCGCGGCGATCCCCTCCATCGAACCCTTGCCGAAATCCTGTGGCCGGCGCGAGACGCGCTGCGCCAGACCCCAGCTCAGGAACCCGGCCAGCGTCGCACCCGCGCCCGGCAGCGCGCCGATGAAGGTGCCCGTGGCGCTGCCGACCAGCGACGCGCGCCAGAGCGTCAGGTATTCCGCCCAGCCCAGCCGGTCGCGGCGCGCATCATAGCCCTCTGCCTCGGCCAGCGCGGCGATGCGGGCCTTTTCGTCCTGCACCCTGGCGTGGAACACCTTGCCGACCTGGATCATGATCTCGGACAGCGCGAACAGGCCGATCAGCAGCGGCACCAGCCCGATGCCGCCCGAGAGTTCCGGGATGCCAAAGGTGTAGCGCTGCGCCCCGGTGAACGGGTCGCGGCCGACCATCGACAGCAGCACGCCGATGGCGGCGGCGGCGAAACCGCGCGCGACCTTGCCCTTGTCGAGCGAGGCGATCACGATGATCGACACGATATAGAGCGCGAAGAATTCTCGCGGGCCGAATTGCAAAGCGAACATCGCCAGCGGCACGGCGATGAAGATAAGCATCATCACGCCAAAGAAATCGCCGAAGACCGAGGAATAGAGCGCAGTATGCAGGCCCGCGTTCGGGCGGCCGGCCTGCTTGGCCGGATAGCCGTCCATCACCGTCGCCGCCGCCCCCGGCGTGCCCGGCACCCCGAACATGATCGCCGAGATCGAACCGCCGAACAGCCCGCCCTTGTAGATGCCCATCAGCATCCCGATGGCGGGTGCCGTCTCCATCGTGAAGACAAATGGCAGCAGCACCGCCATCGCCATGTCGCCCGATATGCCCGGCACCGCACCCACGGTGACGCCCAGGAACACGCCGAACAGCACGGCCAGCAGTACCTCGGGCGCCAGCGCGATCTCGATGGCGAGTGGAAGAACCTCGGACAGAAGCAAGGGATCGCCTTTCAGGCGGCCGGCGGACAGCGCCCGCCGGCCGCGCGTGTCAGTTGACGGTTTCGAGCGTCGATTTCACGACATCAAGGGTGGCGTCATAAATCCCCTGCACCCCCTGAGCGCGCGAGATCGGGGCCGCCGCGACATTCGCCTGCGCCGCCAGCTCCTGCCCGCGCTCGCTGGCATAGGCCGCCGCGATCCCCTCGGACAGCATCTCGACGATCTCGGCCGGCACCTCTGAGGTCGCAAAGATCGTGTACCAGACTGGCATCACCACGTCGTAGCCCATTTCCGACAGTGTCGGCGTATCGGGCAGGCTGCCGACGCGCTCGGCCGAGGCGACGGCGATCGCCACGGCATCACCCGATTCGATGGACCCGGCAATGGTGGTCGGCGTGGTGATGGCGACGGGAACCGTTCCGCCCAGCAGGAACTGCACCGTCTCGCCGCCGCCCGAGGTCGGCACCTGGTTGGTGTCGAACTCTGCCAGTTGCTGCAGGCGCAGAAGCGGCAGATGGCTGGAGCTGAGATAGGTGCCATGGGTGATCGGGATCCCGCCCGGGTTCGCCCGTGCCGCCTCTATGAAACCCTCCATGTCGCTGAACTCGGCATCGGTGCGCGCGACGAAGGTCGGCGCGATCTCGGTCACCTGCACCAGCGGCACCCAGTCATCAGGGCTGTAGGGCGTGTCTTCCAGCAGCGGCAGGGTGATCATCGGACCATAGTCCGAGATGATCAGCGTGTACCCGTCGCCGCCATTCTCCAGCACGAAGCTGGCGGCATCGAGGCCCCCCGCGCCGGGCATGTTCACCACCTCGACCCGCTGGCCCAGATGATCCTCACCCACAGCGGCAAGGATGCGCGCCGCGATGTCGATGCCACCGCCCGCGCCATAGGGCGTCACCACCCGGATCGGGCCGTCGCTGGGAAACTCCGCCATCGCCGCACTTGCCATCAGGCCGATCCCGATGCTTGCGCCGAGTGTTCTTGTGATCGTCATCCGCTTTCTCCCTGCGTTTTCTTGTAAGCCATCGCTCAGAATTGTGCGCATTCCGCACAATTGTTCAATACTCGTGGCCATAGAGCCGGCGGTCAAGCGGAATCGGGCACTTTGTGTTCGGTCAGGCAGCGTCGGGTTCAAACCTTGTGGATCAGGCCCGTGAAGTCGGGGCGCGCCATCAGCGCGCGGCAGCGGTCCAGCCGTCCGGTGGAATAGGCCCAGAAATCCTCGGCCTCGTTGCCGTTTCCGTACTGCACAAGGCCCCAGAGCGTCCACAGCAGGTCGCACATCGCCTTGTAGATCACCATGCGCGCACGCGCATCCTCGGGCACCGGGCCGTCGAAATAGGCGGCCAGCATCTCCTCGTCCTGATCGGGGCCAAAGGCGGCCTCGACCGACAGGTCGCCCAGATCCCACATCGGGTCGTTCATGCCGGAATATTCCCAGTCCACCACCCACATCCGGTCGCCGGTATCGAGGAAGTTCTCGGCGAGAGGGTCGCAGTGGCAGGGGGCCAGTGACACCGGTCGCGCGGCCAATGCGCCTCGAATGTCACCGGCCCGCTCCACCGTGTCGTCGTAGCCATCAGGCAACTCCACGCCAAGCGCCGCTACCTGCTTCCGGTAAGTCTCGATCTCGTTGAACAGTTCAAAGCGGTGCCGGAAAACCTGTCCGCTGCGATGCAACTGACCAAAGGCACGCGCGGCGCGGGCCGGGGCGCCCGGTCGTTCCGCAAAGGCCGTGGCCGACATGGTGACGCTGTCGATGTGTTCGGTCACCATCACCCCGGTCGCGGGATCGACGTGGATCATCCGGGGCGAGACCCCCGCCGCCTCGGCCGCGCGGGCATTGTGCGCCTCGACCTCGCGGTCGATATAGGCCTCGGTCCCCTTGCCCGGCAGCCGCAGCACCACAGGCCCGCCCGGCAGATCGACCCGATAGACCAGGTTCGTCAGCCCGCCCAGCTGGGCGACGGGCGCACCGGCGGGCGCGTCGGCGAAGCGCGGGATTGCGCGAAGCTGGTCGATCGGTTTGGCGGTCGTCGGGTCGGTCAACTGGCGTCTCCATCGCTAATTTCGGTCATGCGCTGGTGCAGCGCCGGTCGGGGGACTATGACTCGGCCAAACCGCAAAGAACAACCGATGGGAGACGACATGGCCAAGGCAAAGGGCGCGCTGGACCGGGTCTATGCGGCCAAGGGTCCGGAGGATCTGGCGAAAAGCTACGACCAGTGGGCCGAGACCTATGACGTCGAGATGATGCAGACCGGCTATCGCCACCCGGCCATCGGGGTCGGGCTGCTCGCGCGCCACCTGCCCACCGGGGCCGGGCCAGTTCTGGACGCGGGCGCGGGCACCGGGCTGACCGGGGAGTTGCTCAGGATCCTCGGCTTCGCGCCGCTTGTCGCAGTTGATCTGTCGCCCGCCATGCTGTCGCGTGCGGCGCAAAAGGACATCTACGCCGAATTGCACAAGGCCCGGCTGGGCGGCCCCCTGCCGTTTGACGAAGGCCAGTTTGCCGGTGTGATCTCAACCGGCGTCTTCACCACCGGCCATGTCGGCATCGAGGCGATGCCGGAGCTACTGCGCATCCTGCGCCCCGGCGGGCGGCTGGTGCTGACGATCAAGGACAGCGTCTGGGACAGCGGCTTTTCCGAAGGCGCGGCCAGCCTCTGCCGCGAAGGGCGGCTGCGGCTGCTGGAGGAGACGCCACCCTATATCTCGATGCCCGGCGTGCCCGACACTGGACCGGGCCGCGG
The DNA here is from genome assembly GCA_050485905.1 of Paracoccaceae bacterium. Lineage (GTDB taxonomy): Bacteria > Pseudomonadota > Alphaproteobacteria > Rhodobacterales > Rhodobacteraceae > JAWLCA01. The sequence continues at coordinate 13,791 of JBJHCH010000101.1, forward strand.
CTGCGTGTGGGAGCGGGTCTGACCCGGGCCTGACCCCTGATGAACGGCAGCGGCCGCAGACACAGTCGACATAGTGTTTGACAGTATTTCCGCCCGCACCCTACCCTTGACCCAATCGGCCGAAAGGGCCGCAAGCGGCGCGCCGATGCGTCCGGAACAGAGAGGGTTAGGAAGAATGACACGGACACGACTACT
>JBJHCH010000102.1:0-13793 GCA_050485905.1 Paracoccaceae bacterium
CGGTCAGACGCGAGATCCGCAGCCGTTCGCCCGGTGCGCGGGTGCCGCGGATGATGTCGAGGCGCAGCGCCTGATAGGCGGCCTCTGTCAGCGTGTCGCCGCCCACCTGTGTCAGCGGCGTCGCGGTCTGCGGTGGTTCGTCCACCTCTGCCCCCTTCGGTCCGTGCCGGTGGCCGGAGCATAGCCCGCCGCCGGGACGTTGACAAAGCGTTTCATGGATGTATTCTACTTTTATCGATAAAGAATGGAAGTCTCGATATGAAGTTAATGACCTTCCGGCAGGGCGACGGGGTTGCCGCCGGCTATGTGGATGGCGACGAGGTGGTGATCTGCGCCGAGGGGCCGGGCGCCGACCGGGCTGTGCTGGATCTGGTGGCCGAGGGCGGGGCGGGCGTGGCCCGCTGGGCGGCGAAGGCGGATGCGCCGCGCGTGCCCCTGTCGGCGGTGACGGCGCTGGCCCCGATGCCGGAGCCGCGGCGCGACATCTTCTGCGTCGGCAAGAACTATTATGCCCATGCAGCCGAATTTCATTCCAGCGGCTTCGATTCCAGCGGCAAGGAGGAAGTGCCGAGCGCGCCGGTGATCTTCACCAAGCCCACGACATCGGTCGTCGGGCCGGGGGCAGAGGTGATGGGCACGCTGGATCCGACGGCCAGCGTTGACTACGAGGGCGAACTGGGCGTGGTGATCGGGCGGCGGGCGTTTCAGGTGCCCAAGGCGCGGGCCATGGACCATGTGTTCGGCTATGTGGTGGTGAATGACGTCACCTCGCGCGAGTTGCAGCGGCGGCACAACCAGTGGGTCATCGGCAAGGGGATCGACACCTTCTGCCCGATGGGGCCGTATCTGGTCACCGCCGACGAGGTGCCGGATGTGGGCGCGCTGGAACTGGAAACGCGGATCAACGGCGAGGTCCGGCAGAAGGCGCTGGTCGCCGACCTGATATTCGACATCCCCACGCTGATCGAGACGATGAGCCGCACCATGACGCTGCTGCCGGGCGACATCATCGCCACGGGAACGCCGGTCGGCGTGGGCATCGGCTTCAAGCCGCCGCGCTATCTGCAACCGGGCGATGTGATGCGGGTGAGCGTGACGGGGCTGGGCGTGCTGGAAAACACCGTCGCCTGAGCCAGAGACCCGGAACCATCAAACAGGGAGGAAGAGATGGATCGACTGAAGTTGAACACCGCGCTGATCGGCGCGACGCTTGCCGGGCTGACCGCGCTGCCGGCCGCCGCGCAGGACGCGTATTTCGCGGGCAAGGACATGGAGGTCGTGGTGCCCTTTGCGCCGGGTGGGGCCACCTATGTCTCGGCCAAGTTCCTGGAACCGCTTTTCGAGCGTCACCTGCCGGGCAACCCGACGGTGACCGTGGTGGACCGCCCCGGCGGCGGGTCGATCCTGGGCGCGAACTGGTTCCAGGAGAATGCGCGTTCCGATGGCACGACGATCCTGTTCACCACGTCATCCACGTCGAACCCCTATGTTCTGGGCCAGTCGGAAGTGGCCTACGACCTTGCGGACTATCGCGTGGCCTACAGCCATGCCTTTGGCTCCACCTTCTTCGTCACGCCGGGGATCGGGGTGGAAACCGCGGCCGACCTGCCCAATGCCAGCACGCCGCTGATCTATGGCGGCATCGCCGCGGCGGCATCCGACCTGCCGGCGGTGCTGTCCTTCGAGGTGCTGGATCTGCCGGTCACCTCGGTCATGGGCTTTTCCGGCCGCGGCCCGACGCTTCTGGCCTTTCAGCGCGGCGAGACGAACCTGGAGGCGCAGTTCACACCCGTCTACATGACGCAGGTGGTCCCGATGGTCGAGGAAGGCACGGCGATCCCCGTCTATACCGGCGGCACCATTGCCGAGGACGGGCGGCTGAGCGCACGCGACCCCGCCTCGCCCGACCTGCCATCGGTCTTCGAAGCCTATCAGATGATCCATGGCGAAGAACCTTCGGGCATCGAATGGGACGCGTTCCAGGCCATCGCCACCTCCACCTACGCATTCGGGCTGACCGGCTACATGCATCCCGACACCTCTGACGAGGTGCTGCAGATCTTTGCCGAGGCGGTGGCCGCGATCAACGCCGACCCGGAGTTCATCGAGGGTAGCGCCGTCATCACCGGCGGCACGCCGCTGATGGCCGGTGTGGATATCGAGGACGACGTGCGCGCCGCGCTGCAACCCTCGGACGAGGTGCGGGACTATCTGCGCGACCTGCTGTCGGAAAAGTTCGGCGTCAGCTTCTGATCCGCGCTGACCAGGGTTCGGGCCGGTCCGGGTGGTTCCGGGCCGGCCCGTCTGCTACGCCGCCGTCTGCCAATCCATCCCCAAACCCCGCCGCCGGAGTGTACTGAATGTTCGAACACGCCGCCATCGCATTGCAGGCCCTGCTGGAACCGATGCGCCTGCTGGCGCTGTTCGCCGGCATGTTCGTGGGGCTGATATTCGGCATGCTGCCGGGGCTGGGCGGGATCGCGGCGGTGTCGATCCTGCTGCCCTTCATCTACCTGTTCGACGCCTATGCGGGCCTGGCGATGCTGCTGGGTGCGGTGTCGGTGGTCTATACGTCCGACACGATCACCTCTGTCCTGCTGGGCGCGCCGGGATCGCCCGCATCGGCGCCCACCGCGATCGAGGGGCATGCGCTGGCCAAGCAGGGGCAGGCCTCGCGCGCGCTGGGGGTCGGGTTCTTGGCGTCGATGGTGGGCGGGCTGATGGGCGCGGTGGTGCTGTTCCTCGCCATTCCCATCGCCGGGCCGATCGTGCTGATGCTGGGCACGCCGGAACTGCTGATGTTCGCGCTGGTGGGGCTGTTCTTTGCCAGTTCCATGGTGGGCAAGAACCTGAAGAAGGGGTTGGCAGCAGCCTGTCTGGGCCTGCTTCTGGGGGTGATCGGCCCGGCCTCGGCCGCCGCGGACTTCCGCTTCACCTTTGGCCAGGTCTGGCTGCTGGACGGGATTTCGCTGACGATCATCGCGCTGGGACTGTTTGGCATCGCCGAGGCGATCTCGATGCTGGCAACGGGCGGCGGCATCGCGGGCAAGGCCATGGTTCTGGGTCGGCGCGGCGACGGCGTGGCGGATTTCCTGGCCAACAAGTGGCTGATCCTGCGGTCATCCGTCATCGGGGTCTTCGGGGGTTTCGTGCCCGCGGTCGGCACCTCCGCCTCTACCTGGGTGGCCTATGGCCATGCGATCCGGTCCAGCAAGGACAAGTCGCGTTTCGGCAAGGGCGAGATCCGCGGCGTCGCCTCGGCAGAGGGGGCGAACAACGCCACGGTGATTTCGGATCTGGTGCCGACGCTCTTGTTCAGCGTGCCGGGCGGGCCGGCGGCGGCGATCTTCCTCGGCGCGCTGTTCTCGTTCGGCTACTATCCGGGACCGCGGATGGTCAGCCAGAACCCCGACCTGATGTATCTGATCGTCTGGAGCGTGGCGCTCGCCTCCATCGCCGGGGCGGTGATCTGCTTTTTCATCGCGCCCTATGTGGCGCGGCTGACGCGGATTCCCTTTGCGATCATCGCCGCGCCGCTGCTGCTGATCATGGTGCTGGGCGCGCAGAAATCGACCGGCACGATGGGGGATCTCTACCTGCTGTTCGGCCTCGGCCTGCTGGGCTGGATGATGAAGCACGCCGAATGGCCACGCGCGCCCGCGCTGGTCGGCTTCGTGCTGGCCGGGCCGATGGAACAGTATTTCTGGCTGTCGAACCAGTTGCACGGCTGGTCGTGGCTGACCCGGCCCGGCGTGCTGATCATCGCATCGGTCATCGTGATCCCGCTGGCCATCGCCGCATGGCGCCTGATCCGGCAGCATGGCGCGGCGGTGGCGGCGAGCAGCGCCGTGGGCGCGGTTCCGGTCAAGGAGGAACTGGCCGAGCCGGGGCATGTGCGGATCATCGCGGCGGCGCTTGCCCTGATCGTCACCTTGGCCTTTGCCTACGCGATGTGGGAAATGCAGGGCTTCAACCGGACATCGAAACTGTTGCCGGGGCTGGCGATCTATCCGGGCTTTGTCCTGTCGGCCATGCTGCTGATCCAGTCGCTGCGCAGCCTGCCGGGGGCGACCTGGGGCGACTTCCGCGAACACCGGTTCCTGCCGGTGCTGATCCTCTATCCGGCGGCGATCTGGGCCTTTGGCTATCACCTGCCGACACTGGCGCTGATCGGCTGGATGCTGGTCTTCTGCGCGGGGATGCGCTGGCTGGGGGCCGCGCTCTATGGCGGGGTGGTCTTTGCACTGATGCTGGGAATGTACCGGCTTATGCGTTCGGACATGCCGGGGGGCCGGCTTCTGAACCTGTTCTGATCCATACCAACGAAGGGAATGACATGAAGATCGACGAAGATATCATCGAGCCGAGCATCGACGCCGCAACCCAAAAGATCGCCGTTCGGCATGTAAAGGCCAGGAATCACGGCGGGACGCGGACCATGGTTCAGGTGCGCGATTTTGCCCCCGTCTTCACGGATGAGCCCGCCAGCCTGGGCGGCAGCAACACCGCACCCAGCCCGCTGGAGACGGTTCTTGTGGCGCTGGTAGGGTGCGACGGTGTCATCATCAACGGCGTGGCGAAGGCCATGGGCTTCAGCTACGCGGGGGTAGAGTTCGCCTGCCAGAGCCAGATCGACGTGCGCGGCCAGAAGGGCGTGCCAGGCATCCGCCCGTATTTCGAGGCCGCCGATCTGGACATCACGATCTACACCGACGAAACAGACCGGCGGCTGGAGCAGTTGAAGAAGAACGTCGAGTTCCGCTGCCCGGTGATGAACCTGCTGCGCGCCGCCGATGTGAAGCTTAATGCGACCTGGACGCGGCGCCCCGCGGCCGAGTTCGTTCCCGAGGAACAGATAGCCAGATGACCGACCTGACCCATGTCCTTGCCCATATCGATGCCAATCGCGAGGCGCATCTGGCCCGCCTGATGGACTATCTGCGCCATCCCAGCATCAGCGCGCAGGATATCGGGATCGCCGAGGTGGCGGCGATGCTGGTGACGATGCTCTCCGACCTCGGGCTTGAGGCCGAGGCGGTGCCGACCGAGGGACACCCGATGGTGCTGGCCCGCTGGGAGGGGGCGCCGGGGGCGCCGACGGTGCTGCTGTATGGGCACTACGACGTGCAGCCGCCCGACCCGCTGGAGGAATGGGTGAGCCCGCCATTCGAGCCGACGGTGCGCGACGGGCGGCTCTATGCGCGGGGCGCGGGGGACAACAAGGGGCAGCATTTCGCGCAAGTGCTGGCGCTGGAGGCGCATCTGGCGGTGACGGGCCGGTTGCCGTGCAACGTGATCCTGCTGCTGGAGGGCGAGGAGGAGATCGGCAGCCCGCGCATCGCAGATTTCGTGCGGCAGAACGCGGACCGGCTGCAGGCCGATCTGGTGGTCACGGCGGACGGGCCGCTGCACCCTTCGGGCCGGGCGGTGGTGACTCTTGGCGTGCGCGGGGTGGTGAGCTTCGATCTGGTGGTGCGGACGGGGCGGACGGATGCGCATTCCGGCAACCACGGCGGGGTGATGCCGAATGCAATCTGGACGCTGGTGCATCTGCTGGCGACAATGAAGGCGCCGGACGGGCGGATCACCATAGAGGGGCTGCATGATCCCGTGGCGCCGCCGTCTGATGCCGAGCGGGCCGCGGCAGCCGCCCTGCCGGTGGACGTGCCGGGCTACATGGCCGAGATGGGCCTTGCGCGGCTGGACGAACCTGCCGACCGGGGATTCCACGACCGGCTGATGTTCCACCCCACGCTGACGATCAACGGGCTGCACGGCGGCTATGGCGGGACGGGGTCCAAGACGGTGCTGCCCTGCGCGGCGCTGGCGAAATGTGACATCCGGCTGGTGCCGGACATGACGCCCGATCAGGTGCTGGATTGCGTCCGCGCCCATGTGGCGAAACACGCGCCGGGGGTAGAGGTGGTGGCGCATGGCGGGATGCTGCCCTCGCGCACGCCCATCGAGTCGCCCTATACCGAGGTCATCGTCGATGCTATCCGCTCCGCGCGGGGCGAGGCGCCCTATCTGGTGCCGTCGATGGGCGGCAGCCTGCCGGATTACGTGTTCACGAAGATCCTGGGCCTGCCGGCGTTCGTCACGCCCTATGCCAATGCCGACGAGGCGAACCACGCGCCGAACGAGAACATCGAGGTGGACCTGTTCTACGCCGGGATCCGCACCGGGGCGGCGCTGCTGGCGAAGCTGGGCGAGATGAAAACGGGCTGAGGCGGGGCAGGGGGCGCCCGGGCCGGCAGGCGGCGAGGTCAGGCGCGGATCCGCGCGCCTTCGGGATCGTGCAGCGGGTCGAGGTGGACGCGGGCCGGAACGCGCTCGGTCGCCACCTCGATCTCGTACTCGCCCGATAGGACGTGGCCGGCATCGACGCCGCCCGGATCGCGGACATAGCCGTAACCGATGGGCCGCCCGATGGTGTGGCCGAACCCGCCCGAGGACAGCCAGCCGGCGCGGCGGCCGTTGCGGAAGATCGTCTCGCGCCCCAGCAGCACGACCGAGGGGTCATCGACGGTGAAGCCCGCCAGCAGTTTCTTCACGCCGTTCGCGGCCTGCGCGGCGACCGCTTTGCGGCCCAGGAAGGGGATGTTGGATTTCAGCTTCACCGCCCAGCCGAGGCCGGCCTCCATCGGCGTGTGGTCGGGGCCGATGTCGGACCCCCAGGCGCGATAACCCTTTTCCAGCCTGAGCGTCTCGATGGCGCGGTAGCCGGCGTCGCGGAGGCCGTGGGGGGTGCCGGCGTCGCAGAGCGCCTGATAGACGGTGAGCGCGCAGTCGGTGGGGATGTGCAATTCCCAGCCAAGCTCGCCCACATAGGTCACGCGGAGCGCCAGCGCCGGGCAGCCGGCGACGGTGATGCGGCGGGCGGTGCCGAAGGGGAGGGCGGCGTTCGACAGGTCATCCTCGGCCACCGCCTGCAGGATGTCGCGGGCGCGGGGGCCCATGAGGGACAGGACGGCGTTGGCGGAGGTCACATCGACCAGTTGCGCGGCGGTGCCGGGGGGCAGGTTGCGGCGGATCCAGTCGAAATCATGGGTGGCGAAGCCGGTGCCGGTGACGATGTAGAACTCGTCCGGCGCAAGGCGGGCCACGGTCAGGTCGCATTCGATGCCGCCCTTGGCGTTCAGCATCTGGGTGTAGGTCAACCGCCCCGGCGCGCGGTCGACGTTGTTGGCGCAGATCCATTGCAGGGCGGCGGCGGCATCCGGCCCTTGCATCAGGAACTTGGCGAAGGACGACTGGTCGATCAGCACCGCCGCTGTGCGCGCCGCGCGGTGTTCGCGGGCGACTGCATCGGTCCAGCCGGGGCGGGTGAAGCTGTAGCGGTCCTGCGGCACCTCTCCGGCGGCGAGATCCGCGAACCAGTTGGGGCGTTCCCAGCCCAGTTTCTCGCCGAAGCACGCGCCGCGCTCGCGCAAGGTCGTGTAGAGGGCGGAGCGGCGGGTGGGGCGGCCGCTGCTGTGTTCCTCGGACGGCCAGGCGATGGTGTAGTGCTTGCCGTAGGCCTCCAGCGTGCGGGCGCGGGTCCAGGTGGTGGAGCGGTGGACGGACCCGAAGCGGCGAATATCGACCGGCCAGAGGTCGAAGGGCGGCGCGCCGTTCGCCACCCATTCGGCCAGCGCGAGCCCCGCGCCGCCGCCCGAGGCGATACCGAAGGCGTTGAAGCCGGCGCCGACGAAAAAGCCGGGCTGTTCCGGCGCCTCGCCCAGGATGAAGTTGCCGTCGGGGGTGAAGCTTTCGGGGCCGTTGAGCAACTGCTTGATCCCGGCGGTTTCCAGCGCGGGGACGCGGCCGATGGCGGGGGCCATGAACTGCTCGAACTGCTCGAAATCCGACGACAGCAGGGTGAAGTGAAAGCCCTCGGGGATGCCGTCCACCGCCCAGGGCACCGGGTTCGGCTCATAGCCGCCCATCACCAGCCCGCCCACCTCCTCTTTCCAGTAGGTCAGGCGGTCGGGGTCGCGGAGCGTGGGCAGGCCGGGGGTCACGCCGGGGATCGGCTCGGTGATCATGTATTGATGCTCGACCGAGACGAGGGGGACGTTGACGCCGATGGTTGCGGCGAGTGCGCGGGTCCACTGGCCGGCGCAGGCGATCACGACCTCGCAGGCGATGGTGCCCTGCGGGGTTTCGACGCCGGTGATGCGGCCGTCCTGCACGACGATCTTTGTGACCGGGCAATCCTCGACAATGCGCACGCCCTTCATCCGCGCGCCGCGGGCCAGCGCCTGGGTGATGTCGGACGGGTTGGCCTGCCCGTCGGTCGGCAGATAGGCCGCGCCGATCACGTCATCGACGGTCATCAGCGGCCAGAGTTCCTGCGCCTCGCTCGGTGTCAACAGGTGCATTTCCAGCCCGAAGGAGCGGGCGGTGGTGGCCTGCCGCTTCACCTCGATCCAGCGGTCGGGGGTGCAGGCCAGCCGCAGCCCGCCGTTCATCTTCCAGCCCGAGGCGATGCCGGTCTCAGCCTCCAGCCGGTCATAGAGGGCGACGGACTGGCCCAGAAGCTGGGTGATGTTGGCGTTCGAGCGGAGCTGCCCGACCAGCCCGGCGGCGTGGAAGGTGGTGCCCGAGGTCAGCTTGTGGCGTTCCAGCAGCACCGTGTCGGTCCAGCCCAACTGGCCGAGGTGATAGGCGGTGGAACAGCCGACGATGCCGCCGCCGATGATGACGGCGCGGGCGGTGGTGGGAAGGTCGGGCATGATGGCCTCAGCTTTGGGTGAAGTCGGCATAGGCGGCGCGGAACCCGTCAAGGTTCGTGGCGGTATAGGCGGCGAAGTCGAAATCGAGGTCGGAATGGATCTCGGACACCATCGACCACAGGGTTTCGCGGAGCGCGGCCGCGCATTTCATCGCGCGGTAGCGGTGCAGGAGCGCGGCGTCGGCGGGGCGGTCGAAGTAGGATTCGAGCATCCGCACTTCCTGCGCCTCGGAAAGCCCGTTGTTGGCGGCCAGCCCGCCGAGGTCAAAGAGCGGGCTGCCCCAGCCGGCATAGTCCCAGTCGATCAGCCAGAGCCGCGCGCCATCGTCGATGAAGTTCGCGGGGAGCAGGTCGTTGTGGCCAAAGACCATTTCGACCGGGCCGACGGCATCCTCCAGCACCCCCGCCGCGCGGGTCAGCTCGGGCAGCATGGCGGCATGGCGGCTGGCGTCATCGGTCAGGCGGAGCGCATAGTCGCGGATGACGTGAAAGACCCAGAAGGCGAGCGTGGGGCCGCGCAGGTGTTTCGGGATTTCGCAATGCGCGCGGGCCACCAGCGCCAGCGCGCGGTCGAGCATGGCGTCGTCGCGGATGTCTTCCGCTGCGAGGGTTTTCCCCTCGATGAACTCCAGCACCAGCGCGCCGGGGGCGTGGTAGAGGACGGCGGGAGAGATCCCGGCGGCATGGGCGGCGCGGCTGGCGGCCAGTTCGTTGAAGCGCATCACCTGATGCACGGGAATGTCGTCGCCGATGCGCACAACCGCGCGGCGGTCGCCGTCGGTGACCAGCACGTTGACGTTGGTGATGCCGCCGTCCAGTGGTTCCACCGTCACCGGGCCGGACCAGATCGGCAGGGCGCGGGCGCGGTCAATCGCGGGGTGGGTCATGGCGTTCCCTCCAGTCCCAGGCGTCGGCGGGTGCGACGGGCGCCCGCGGCGATCAGCCGGTCGGCGATGATGGCGATGGCGGCGACGGCAAGGCCCGCGACGATGCCCTGCCCGGTGTCGGCGCGGGTCAGGGCGATGTAGACCTCCTGCCCCAGATCGCGCGTGCCAACGAGGGCGGTGATGACCAGCATCGACAGCGCCAGCATGATCGTCTGGTTGATGCCCAGCATGATCTCTGGCAGCGCGAGCGGCAGGCGGATCCGGGTCAGCAACTGCCAGCGGGTGCAGCCGCAGACGGTCCCGGCCTCGATCAGATCCGCCGGCACGCTGCGCAACCCGTGGGCGGTGTAGCGGACGGCGGGGGCGAGGGCATAGAGGATGACCGCGATCATCGCCGCGAAGTCACCCACCCGGAACAGCATCACGACGGGGATCAGGTAGACGAAGCTGGGGAGCGTCTGCAGCGTGTCGATGAAGCCGCCGATGATCCGGCCGGCCCGGTCGTTCGCCGCGGCGAGGATACCCAGCGGAATGCCGATCAGCGCGGCGATGATGACGGACACGCCGCAGAGGTAGACGGTGGTCATCGCCTCTTCCCACAGGTCGTTGACGGCGATGAAGAGGCCGAGGCCAAGGCACAGCAGCGCCAGCCGCGCGCGGCCCAGATGCCAGCCAGCCAGCGTGATCAGCACCAGCACCCAGACCCAGGGCAGCGCCAGCATGAAGCGTTTGACGGGCAGAAGCACGTTCAGCAGGATCGCGTTCTTCACCGCCTCCAACTCGTCGAAGTAGTTGACGTTGATCGCCCGCACCAGCCCGTCCCAGAAGTCGCTGGTGGTGACGACGGCGGTGGCGGGATAGGTCTGCAGGGGGGGCAGGAGGGTGCCGAGTAGACCTGTGACCAGCGCCACGGCGGCCACGGTCACCAGCCACGGGTGGCGGCGCAGCCACAGCCCCTGCGCAGGCGCAGGCAGCATCCGCCGGCTGCGCTCGGCGAATGCCTGGCTGAGGCGGTCGAGGGCGACGGCCAGCGCCACGATGGCCAGCCCCGCCTCGATCCCCGCGCCGATGTCCAGACGCCGCAACGCGGTCAGCACGTCGTAGCCCAGCCCGCCCGCGCCGATCATCGAGGCGATGATGACCATGTTGAGCGACAGCATGATCACCTGATTGACCCCCACCATCAGGTCGGGCAGGGCTGCGGGCAGCATCACCCGGCCGATCCGCTGCGGCCCGGTGCAGCCGACCATGACGGAGAATTCGCGGATCTCCTCGGGCACCTGGCGCAGGGCCAGCGTGGTCATCCGCACCATCGGCGGCATGGCATAGATCACCGTGGCGATCAGCGCGGCTACCGGGCCGAAGCCGAACAGGAACAGGATCGGCACCAGATAGGCAAAGATCGGCACCGTCTGCATCAGGTCCAGCAGCGGGGTCAGCATCCGGTCGATCCGCGGCGACAGGTAGGCCGCCACCCCCAGCGCCAGCCCGCCCACGACCCCGATCGGCACCGCGATCAGGATCGAGGCCAGAGTGACCATCGCGCTCTGCCACTGGCCGAACACGGCGAGGTAGAGGAAGCAGCCGCCCACGAACAGGCCCAGCCGCCAGCTTTTCGCATAGACGCCCATCGCGGTGACGGCGACGGTGATGGCGATCCAGTTCAAGGGGGGGAAATGCGTCACCTGCCGCCGCCCGCGCCCCTCGACCCAGCCCTCGACCAGGGCGAAGCGTGCGGCCTGATAGGGCACCTCCAGCACCGCGGCGATGCCGCGTGTCAGGTCGCGGAAGGTGAAGAGGCCGAAATGTGCGTCGTTGACCAGCCAGGCCATGAAGGAGCGCACCGCGCCTTTCATGTCGAGCATCAGCGTCTGGGGCACCGCCACCAGCCAGGGCACCCCCAGCGCCTCGGCCAGCGGGGCGGCGAAGCGGGCGAGCAGAAGCGTGACGAGGAACAGCCCGAGCCAGAGCCAACCGGTCAGGCCCGAGGTCGATGCCCCGGATCGCGGGGCCGTGGCGGAGATGTCGGGCGCGCTCATGGGTGCCGACCCCGGCCCACCAGCACGTCGATCACCGCCTGCCGGTCGACATGGCCGACGATGCGGCCCGTTTCGTCCGCGACCGGGTGGGGCAGGGGGCTGGCCTCGACCTCGGCCGCCACATCCTCCACCCGCGCGGTCTGCGGCAGCACCCTGTCGGCAGCCTGTGCCGGGGCTCCGTCGCGCATGATCGACCGCAGGGTGACGACCTTGGCCCGCGCCACATGGGCGGTGAATTCGGCCACATAGGCATCCGCCGGGCGCAGCACCAGTTCCTCGGGCGTGGCGATCTGGATCAGGGCGCCGTCCTTCATGATCGCGATGCGGTCGGCCAGCCGTATCGCCTCGTCGAAATCATGGGTGATGAAAACGATGGTCTTCTTCAGCAGGCGCTGCACGCGCAGGAATTCGTCCTGCATCTCGCGCCGGATCAGCGGGTCGAGGGCCGAGAAGGGTTCGTCCAGAAACCACAGTTCCGGCTCGGCGGCCAGGCTGCGGGCGATGCCGACGCGCTGCTGCTGCCCGCCGGAAAGCTGGCGGGGAAAGTAGTGCTCGCGCCCCTCCAGCCCGACCAGCGCGATCACCTCTCGCGCCCGCGCCTCGCGCTTCGGCTTTGCCACGCCCTGCACCTGCAGCGGAAAGGCGACGTTCTGCAGGACACTCAGATGCGGCAGCAGGGCAAAATGCTGGAACACCATGCCCATGCGATGTCGCCGGATCTCGATCAACTCGCGCGGGCTGGCGCGCAGCAGATCCTGACCGTCGAACAGGATCTGCCCGGCGGTGGGTTCCACCAGCCGCGACAGGCAGCGGACCAGCGTGGATTTGCCCGAGCCCGACAGGCCCATGATGACGAAGATCTCGCCCGCATGGACGTCAATCGTGGCACCGCGGACGGCCGCGATATGGCCGGTGCGTCTGATCTCGTCCATATCCGGCGGCCGCGCGCCATCCAGCAGCCGCTGGGGCTGCGGGCCGTAGATCTTCCAGACATCGCGGCAGGACAGCGTGACGGGACGGTCGGGCATCTCACCCCCGATGGCGGGGCGCGGCTTGCGCGCGCGCCCCGGGGCTTCAGATCAGGGGCAGGTCAGCGGGCGATCCAGGCCTGCCAGACGGCCTCGTTCTCCTCGATCCAGTCCTCGACCACATCCTCCAGCACCTCGCCATCCAGATCGACGCGGGCGATCATTGCGCCCATCGTGTCGTTGTCGACGGTGAAGGCTTCGATTGCCGTGGCTGCTCCCGGCCACTTGTCCGCCAGACCGGCCCAGGCCACCTTCCAGATCGGACCGCGCGGCTTGCCGCAGTCATATGCCAGGTCGGGGTTGATGCCCCAGCTTGGATCCTCGTAGCATTCGGCGGTGTATTCGGGGAACTCGACCCATTCGCCCTCGTATTTCAGCGGCGCCCAGTGCGGGGCATAGACCCAGAGCAGGATCGGCGCCTCTCGCTGATAGGCGGATTCGAGTTCGGCGAAGAGCGCCGCATCGGTGCCGGCATGGATCACCTCATAGTCCAGCCCCAGCGCCTCTACCCGCTCGGGGTCGAACCCGCCCCAGGTGACGGGGCCGCCCAGATAGCGGCCCTTCGGCGCGGTCTCGGCGGTGGCGAATTCCGCCGCGCAGTCGTTCAGCGCCTCCCAGTCCGGCAGGCCGGGGCAGCGATCCTTCATGTAGATCGGATACCACCACTCCTCGATCGCCTCCATCCCGGTGGGGCCGAGGTTGACGACATTGCCGGTGGCGACGGCCTCATCCATCGCCTCGCGGCCCGTGGTCTCCCACATCTCCATCGCGACGTGCAGATCGCCGGTCTGCAGCCCGGCGAACTGGGCAAGGTAATCGGCCTGCACCAGATCGACGTTGTAGCCGGCTTCCTCCAGCACGCGGGCCATCATGTTCGTGGTGATCAGTTGTCCGGTCCAGTCGTGCAGCGTCAGCCGGATCGGATCGCTGGATTCTGCCTGCGCAAGCGCCGCGCCGCCCATTCCGAGCGTCAGGGCGGCGATGCCCGCCCCCATGAGTAGTCGTGTCCGTGTCATTCTTCCTAACCCTCTCTGTTCCGGACGCATCGGCGCGCCGCTTGCGGCCCTTTCGGCCGATTGGGTCAAGGGTAGGGTGCGGGCGGAAATACTGTCAAACACTATGT
>JBJHCH010000103.1:0-13636 GCA_050485905.1 Paracoccaceae bacterium
CCAGCCCCTCATCGATCTGCGACCGGCGCAGGCGGATGTCGTCGGGACCATAGAGCGTCAAGGTGTCGGCCGGCGCGCCGTCACGGCCCGCGCGCCCGATCTCCTGATAGTAGCTTTCGATGGATTTAGGCAGGTCGGAATGGGCGACCCACCGGATGTCCGGCTTGTCGATCCCCATGCCGAAGGCGATGGTGGCAACGACGATCAGCCCGTCCTCCTGCTGGAACCGCCGCTCCACCGTGCGCCGTTCGTAGGGATCCATGCCCGCGTGATAGGCGACCGCCGCGTGTCCGGCGTCTTCCAGCGCGCGGGCGAGTGTCTCGGTCCGCGCCCGTGTCGCGCAATAGACGATGCCCGACAGCCCCTTTCGCGCCGCGGCATAGGACAGGATTTGGTTGCGCGGGCTGTTCTTGACTGCAAAGGCCAGATGGATGTTCGGCCGGTCGAAGCCGCGCAGGAAAGTCGCTGGTTCCGCGCCCGCGAACAGGCGCTGCACGATCTCGGCCCGCGTTTCCTCGTCGGCGGTCGCGGTAAAGGCCGCCAGCGGCACACCGAGGCTGCGTTTCAGATCCCCGATGCGCAGGTAGTCGGGGCGGAAATCGTGGCCCCATTGGCTGACGCAATGCGCCTCGTCCACCGCGATCAGGGTGCAGTTCGCCCGGCGGAGCAGACCGACCGAGCCGACCGAGGCCAGCCGCTCGGGCGCCATGTAGAGCAGCCGCAGCCGCCCATCGTCCAGCGCGGCCAGCACGTCCGAGGTTTCCTCGTCAGTATTGCCCGAGGTCAGCGCCCCGGCCTCCACCCCCGCTGCCCGCAACGCGCGCACCTGATCCCGCATCAGCGCGATCAGCGGAGAGATGACGACCGTCAGCCCCTCACGGCATAGCGCGGGCAATTGGTAGCAGAGCGACTTGCCACCCCCCGTGGGCATGATCGCCAGCGTGTCGCGGCCCGCGAGCACCGCCTGTACGATTTCCTCCTGACCGGGCCGGAAGCTGTCAAACCCGAAGACACTGGCCAGCAGGGCGCCGGGTTCTTCGGTCAGGTGGTCGCGGGCCATCGGCCGGTCACACGAAGGCGGCCGCGTTGTTGATGATAACGATCCTGAGCGCATAAATGATGATCAGCAGCACCAGCGGCGCAAAGTCGATCCCGCCCATCGCCGGCAGGAAAGCACGGATTCGGGAATAGATCGGCTCCAGTATCCGGTTCAGCCCATCCCATATCTGCGCGACCAGCGGCTGGCGCAGGTTCAGCACGTTGAACTGGATCAGCCAGCTCATGATGATGTGCACCAGCAGAATGAACCACAGCACGTCGAGGATGAGCAGGATGATCTGGATCAGGGACATCATGGGCAAACAGTCCTGTTTCGGGTCGGTAAATCTGGCTCGCCCACAGGTATAGCCCGGCCTGCCCGAGGGCAACCTCGTTCCGCAACGTCGCGGTTGACGTTGACGTTGTGGCAGGTCAACCGGATTGCATGTATCCCTTTTTTCGTCTTGCCAAGGAACTGTGGAAGTTCCGCCGCGCCGAACCCCTGCAGGCGTTCGACACCCATGTCTCTCACCACATCTGCTGGCCCTGGGATCTCGACCCGTGGATCGAGTTGAACAACGGCCGTACGCTGACACTCTATGATCTGGGGCGCATCCCCTATTCCCGCCGGCTGGGACTGGACCGGGTGCTGCGGGCGAAGCGATGGGGCACCACGGTGGCGGGATCGTCGGTTCGCTACCGCCGCCGGGTCCGCGCGTTCGACCGGCTGGAAATGCGAACTCGCCTGCTGGGGTGGGACAGCCGGTTCCTCTATCTTGAACAGAGCATGTGGCGGGGTGCCGATTGCACCAGCCATATGCTGCTGCGCTCGGCCATCACCCGCGCCGAGGGCATCGTGCCGCCAGCAGAACTGCTTGCCGCGCTTGGCGCGGACGACGAAAGTCCGGCCCTGCCGGGATGGGTCACAGCATGGATCGCGGTCGAGGGCGAAAGACCCTGGCCGCCGACGCGCTAGTCCGGCTTCACCGGGCGGACGCCGGCAGGCTGCAGCGCACTGATCCGGTCCCAGATCGCGGCCTTTCGCAGGGGCTTGGTCAGGTAGTGGTCTAGGCCTGCGGCCAGGATTTCGTCTTCGTCATGGGCCATCGCATGGGCAGTCATTGCCACCACGGGCACTCGGCCGCCGCCATTCGCGGCCTCGATCGCGCGGATCGCCCTGGTCGCCTCGCGCCCGTCCATCTCGGGCATCGAGATATCCATGAAGATCACGTCGGGTCTGAAGGTCTGGAACCGTTCGACCGCCTCGCGCCCGTTGTCGGCGAAGATGAGCTCGACGTCGAGATCCTTGACCATCTTGCCGAACACGACCTGGTTTGTGCGGTTGTCCTCGGCCGCCAGGATTCGCATCGCCCGCGTTGGTGTGGCCTGTGGCGCGCTGACCCGTGTCGCAGCGCGGTCACGGGGCGGGATATCGTCCGCGCCTGACAGGGCACGAAGGCGGCGGAACAACTCGCTGCGCAGGACAGGTTTTGCCAGAACGACCGATACAAGCCCCTGCGTGGTCTCAGAGCGTGCTGCCGCAGGGTTTGAACTGAGAACGACAATGGGGATCTCCAGCCCGCGCGCCCGAAGTCTGCGGGCCAGTTCGATCCCGTTCATCCCCGGCATCTGGTGATCGGTCACCAGGATGTCCACCTCGGCGCCGGTATCCAGCAACTCCAGCGCTTCTTCGCCCGAACGACAGGTCTGCACCTGCAGGCCATAGGCTGAAAGCTGGCGGTCCAGAATGGTGCGGTTGGTCAGGTGATCGTCGACCACCAGAGCTTGACGCAGCTTGCCCCGCGCGGTCAGCGGATCGGCGCGCGGCTCGGGCGTGGGCAGGGTCAGGCGGAAACCAAAGGATGAACCCTCGCCCAGGGTGGAATCCACCCAGATGTCACCCTCCATCAGCGTGATGAGTTGCCGTGTGATGGCAAGGCCTAGACCCGTCCCCTCGAACCGGCGGGTCTGCTGATCCTCGACCTGCGCGAACTGGCCGAACACGAGATCCAGGTTTTCCGGCGCGATGCCGATGCCGGTATCCTCGACATTGATGTGGATCTGCCAGGTGCCCGGCGCCTCGTCCGCCTCCATCCCCACGACGCGGATCAGGACATGGCCCTTCTCGGTGAACTTGACCGCATTGCCGACCAGATTTGTCAGCACCTGCCTGAGCCGCCCGGCATCGGCCACGAAGCGGGTGGGCAGGAACACGTCATAGTCGATCAGCAGGTCGAGCCCCTTGTCCCGCGCCTTTGGCAGCAGCAGCATGACGACCTCGTGGATGCTGCGTTCCAGATCGAAGGGCTCGGCGTGCAGCACCAGTTTCTCGGCCTCGATCCGGGAATAGTCCAGCACGTCGTTGATGATCGTCAGCAGCGCATCGCCCGACGCGCGGATCGTTTCTGCATATAGCCGCTGATCCTCGTTCAGATCGGTCTCGCACAGCAGATCCGCCATGCCGACGACGCCGTTCATCGGCGTGCGGATCTCGTGGCTCATGTTCGCAAGGAAGGATGATTTGGCGCGGTTCGCCGCCTCGGCCCGTTGCTGTGCCTCGCGCAACTGCGCCTCTCGCCGTATCGTGTCGGTGATGTCGTGGACCACGCAGACCAGATCGCCGTCACGGGCGCGACGTTCCACGAAACGCAGCCATCGATCGGGAAAGAACCGCAACTCGCGCGGCTCCACCGGGTCGTTATCGATCCGCGCCAGCATCCCAGCAACCCAGTCCTCGGGCAGGGCATCCTCGATGTCCACCAGCGATTCCTCGGCGCAGATTCGCAGGATTTCGGGGTAGGCGATGCCCGCGCGCACCTCGTCGAAGCCCTTGAAGATCGACAGGAAGGCCCGGTTCGCGGCCACCATCACCATGTCGACGTCAAAGAGCGCAAATCCGTCGCGCACGGTCTCGACGGAATCCCACATCCGGCGTTCAGCCATCACCGCCATAGTATGCGCGCGTTCCAGGTCGCGCAGGAAGCGGCTGTTCTGCCCCTTCAACTGCTCCGCCTCGGAAATCGCGCTCTGCACCATCTGGCGCTGCTCGATGATCTGGTCCGACAGTGCGCGGGAATGCATGGCAAGGCGCTGGTTCGCGGCCAGAAGCTCGCGTTCCTTGTATTCCAGCAGCCGCTGCGCGCCGAGGCGCAGCCGTCGCTCCCGTGCCAGTTTCTCGGAAAGGGTTGGCCCCATCCCAGTGCGCTCCGCCCCAAGGTCGCCGCCACCTTGTCGCAGGGCGGTTTATGCCGGCTTAACGATGCCGGGGCGTCGTGGCGCTTGTCAGGCCACGGTGTCGCATGCAACGGTCTTTCCGGCTGGCTGGCTGGCTGGCTGGCAGGGAGTGTTCCGATGATCCGCCCGATGTTCCTGTTTCTTGTCTCGACGCTCTGCCTGCTGATGCCCCCGCTTGCGGTGGCACAGGACGCGTCCGGCCCGATCCCCGACCGCAGGCTGGTCATCCAGCCAGATGTGGACTTCTACGGCGGTGACCTTCAGGCGCTCTACAATTCCTCCTATGCCGGTTGCCAGCGCACCTGCCTGCTGGACCCGCGCTGCCAGGCCTACACATTCAACAGCCGCTCGAACGCCTGCTTCCCCAAGATGGGGTCCGACGACCCGCGCCCCTTTGCCGGGGCGCTGTCGGGCCGGGTGATCGACACCGCGCCAGAGGTGCTGGCCCGCGCCACCGCCCGGCGTGCCGACCTCGGCTTCCTCTACCCCGGTGAACTGCTGCAGGCCCGTGCCGAGGCAGAGGGTATGGCGGATCGTCATGTCACCGGCGACGCGACGGTGGACGCTCTGCAGGCCCGCGCCGCCGTTGCGCGCGCGACGGGCGATGTGGCGGGGGCGCTTGCTGCGCTGGGCGCGACGCTGAACCTGACCGACGCGGCGCAGGACTGGATCGACTATGCCCGCCTGATCGACGCGCAGCCCGCCGACGAAGGCTACCAACGGCGAGAGAATCGCTCGCGCGCGCTTCTGGCCGCGATCAATGGCTATCTGCGGTCGGAAACACCGCTGCAGCAGGCCGATGCGCTTGTCGTCATGGCCGACATGCTGGAACCAGACGGGCGGGGACGGCAGGCGCTTTCCGCGTTGCGCCTGGCGCAGGAGATCCTGCCGCGCGAGTCGCTGGTCGGGCGGCTGGAGACGGCGATCGAGCGTCACGGCTTCCGCATCGTGGAAACCCGCGTCGAAAACGATCTGGCCCGCCCCCGCATCTGCGCCGAGTTCTCGGAAGACCTTGCCGCGAGCGTCGATTTCACCCCCTTCGTTCAACTGAACGCACCCGGCCTCGCGGTCGAGGCAGAGGGCCGCGCGCTTTGTGTCGAGGGGGTGGAGCATGGCCAGACCTACGCCACCACCTTCCGCGCGGGCCTGCCGGCCGCGGACGGGCAGACGATGGCCCGCGCCTTCAGCCTCGACTTCTACATCCGCGACCGCAGTCCGGCGGTCCGGTTCCCCGGCCGCGCCTATGTCCTGCCGCGCGGCGCCGACATGGCGCTGCCGGTGCAGACCGTCAACACAGACCGGCTGGACCTCGCCCTGCGCCGGGTCAGCGACCGCAACCTGATCCAGTCGATCCGCAACGACTGGTTCGGCCGCTCGCTCGACAACTGGCAGGACGAGAATTTCGCCCGCAACGTGGCCGAGGAGATCTGGATAGGCACCGCCGAGGTCAGCCGCGAGTTGAACCGCGACGTCACAACCCGGCTGCCGCTGGGCGAGGCGGCGGGGCCGCTGGAGCCGGGGCTTTATGTGCTCAAGGCCAGTATTCCGGGCCAGAACCCGTGGGATTCTACCCCGGCGATGCAGTGGTTCGTCGTCTCCGACCTCGGAATGACCACGCTTTCGGGGGTGGACGGGCTGCATGTCTTCGTCCGTTCCCTCGGCACGGCCGAGGCAAAGGCGGATGTGACCCTGCGTCTGGTGTCCCGGTCGAACCGGGTTCTGGGCGAGGCGGTGACCGATGCCGATGGCTACGCGGTCTTTCCCCCCGGCCTGTCGCGCGGCACCGGCGGGGCCGAGGCCGCGCTGGTGGTGGCAGAGCAGGGCGAAGTGGACATGGCCTTCCTGTCGCTGACCGACCCAGAGTTCGACCTGTCCGACCGGGGGGTGGAGGGGCGCGAACCTGCCCCGCCGGTGGACGTGTTCCTGACCACCGACCGCGGCGCCTATCGCACGGGCGAGACGGTTCACGTCACCGCGCTGGCCCGCGACGGGCAGGCCCGCGCGATTGCGGGCTTGCCGCTGACCGCCCGGCTGATGCGGCCCGACGGGATGGAATATTCCCGCGCGCTGTCCTCGTCAGACGTCGCAGGCGGCCATGTCTTTGCCCTGCCCATCGACGACCGCGCCCCGCGCGGCGTCTGGCGGCTGGAGGTGCTGGCCGATCCCGACGCCCCGCCGCTGCGCAGTGCGACCCTGCTGGTCGAGGACTTCCTGCCCGAGCGGATCGACTTCGACCTGACTCTGGCCGAGGGGCCGCTCAGCTTGACCGACAGCCCCGCGATCACGCTGGATGCCCGCTACCTGTTCGGTGCGCCCGGCGCGGACCTGGCCATCGAGGGCGAGGTGGCGCTGCGCGCGGCCGCCAATCTGCCGGGCTTTCCCGGTTACCGCTTCGGCCGCCACGACGCGCCGTTCGCCACCGTCTTCGAGCCGCTGCCGCGCGGCATCCGCACCGACGATCAGGGCCGCGCGGAACTGATCGCCACCCTGCCGCAGATCACCGATCCCGGCCGCCCGCTGGAACTGGTCGCCGCCGTCCGCGTGGCCGAAGGTTCGGGCCGCCCGGTCGAACGCCGCGTGACGCGCCCCGTTGCGCCCGCCGCCCCGGTGATCGGCCTGCGCCCCACCTTCGACGACGTGGTGGCCGAGGGCGACGAGGCCCGCTTTTCCGTCATCGCGGTCGGCCCCGACCTTGCCGCCACCGCCATGCCCGCGCGCTGGACCCTGAACCGGATAGAGACGCGGTATCAGTGGTATCAGATGTACGGCGACTGGATGTGGGAGCCGTTCACCACCCGCGCCCGCGTGGCCGAGGGCACGGTGGACCTGACCGCCGACGGCCCGGCCGAGATCGCTGCGCCGGTGGCATGGGGCCAGTATGAACTGGTGGTGGAGGGCGCGGGCAGCGCCGTCACCTCGATGACCTTCTACGCCGGCTGGTACGCGCCCGCCGATACCAGCACCACGCCCGACATGCTGGACCTGTCGCTCGACCGTCCGGCCTATGCGCCCGGTGACACCGCGCGGCTGCGGATCGTGCCGCGCGCGGCCGGCGTGGCGCTGATCACGGTCATGTCGAACCGGCTGATCGACATGCGCGCGGTCGCGGTGGCCGAGGGCGAGACTGTGATCGACCTGCCGGTAACCGACGACTGGGGGGCGGGGGCCTATGTCGCGGCCTCGGTCCTGCGGCCTATGGATGTGGCGGCAGGGCGGAACCCTGCCCGCGCGCTGGGGCTGGCCCATGCCGCCATCGACCCCGGCGAGCGTCACCTGACCGTCAGCTTCGACGTTGCGGCCGAGGCCGAGCCGCGCGAACCCCTGCCGGTCGCCCTGCGCGTGGATGGCGTGGCCGAGGGCGAGACCGCCTTTGCCACCATCGCCGCGATCGATCTGGGTATCCTGAACATGACCGGATTTGCCTCACCCGACCCGGCGGGCCATTATTTCGGCCAGCGCCGGCTGGGCGTCGGCATCCGCGACCTTTACGGCCGGCTGATCGACGGCATGACCGGCGCGATGGGCACCGTCCGCTCGGGCGGCGACGCGGCGATCGCGCAGCGGCAGGGCAACCCGCCGACCGAGGAACTTGTCGTCTTCTTCGCCGGTCCGCTGACGGTCGAGGCCGACGGCTACGCGCGCACCGCTTTCGATCTGCCGTCGTTCAACGGCACAGTGCGGCTGATGGCGGTGGTCTGGTCCGACGGCGCCGTGGGGCAGGCGGCGCAGGACGTGCTGGTGCGCGACCCGGTGGTGGTGACGGCCAGCCTGCCGCGCTTCCTGACGCCGGGCGACGACAGCCGCCTGCTGCTGGAGATGACGCACGCCACCGGCCCCGCGGGCCTTATGGCGTTGGAGGTTGCGGCCGATGGCCTGACCCTCGGCCCGGTTCCGGCAGAGATCGAACTGGCAGAGGGCGCCACCGCGCGGCTTACGATCCCGGTCAGCGCCGACCACCCCGGAGTGCACGGGCTGACCGTCACGCTGACCACGCCCGATGGCCGGCGGCTGGAGAAACCGCTGACCCTGCCGGTAACCGTGCCGGACCCGGAACTGTCGCGCACCACCCAACTGACGCTCGATCCCGGTCAGGCGTTCACATTCGATTCCAATGCCTTCGCCGGACTTCTTCCACAAACCGCCCGCGCGACGCTTGCCATCGGGCCGGTCGCGCGGCTGGACGTGCCGGGCCTGCTGGCGATGCTGGATACCTATCCCTACGGCTGCTCGGAACAGATCGCCAGCCGCGCGCTGCCGCTGCTCTATCTGTCCGATGTGGCCCGCGCGCTGGGGATGGAGCGTGACGCGACGCTGGGCGCACGCATCGACGCGGCCATCGACGGCGTGCTGCTGAATCAGGCCAGCAACGGCGCCTTCGGCCTGTGGCGCGCGGGCGCGGGGGATCTGTGGCTCGATGCCTATCTGACCGATTTCCTGACGCGGGCGAAACGGGCGGGCCATACCGTGCCCGATACCGCCCTGCGGCCGGCGCTGGCGAACCTGCAGAACCGGGTGAACCTGACGCCGCAGAATTTCGACGATGATGGCTCTGGGCTGGCCTATGCGCTTTATATCCTGGCCCGTGAGGGCGCGGCCACCATCGGCGATTTGCGTTATTTCTCAGATGTGAAGGGGGATGACTTCACAACACCGCTGGGGGCCGCCCAGCTTGGCGCGGCGTTGGCGCAATATGGCGAGCAGTCGCGCGCCGATGCGATGTTCGCCCGCGCCGGCCGATTGCTGGATGGCCCCGACCCCGACCGGCGCCTGTGGCGGGCCGATTACGGCACGCCACTGCGCGATGCGGCGGGGATGCTGACGCTGGCGGTCGAGGCCGGGTCGCAGGCGCTGGACCGCGAGCGCGTGGCCGACCGCCTGACGGGCCGCGACACCGCCCGGCCGCTGTCCACGCAAGAGGCTGCCTGGTCGCTTCTGGCCGCCCATGCGCTGCTCGATCCCGGCAGCGTGCCGGGCGTCACGCTGGACGGCGCGGCAATCGACGGCCCTCTGGTGCGCCTGTTCGAGGATGGCGCCACGCGGGTGATCCGCAACGACGGCCCCGCGCAGGTGACGCTGACCGTGACGACCCTGGGCGTGCCGTCCGAGCCAGAGCCGGCCTCCGGCGCTGGCTACACCATAACCCGACAGCATTATTCGATGGAGGGGCAGCCAGTTACGCTGGAAAGTGCAAGTGCGGGGGAGCGGATCGTCACCGTGCTGGAGGTGACGCCGGTGGAGCGGGCAGAGGCGCGGCTGATGGTCGATGACCCGCTGCCCGCGGGGTTCGAGATCGACAACCCCAACATCCTGCGCGGCGGTGACATCCGCGCGCTGGACTGGCTGGCCGCGCTGGGCGATGTGGAACATGCCGAGTTCCGGCAGGACCGTTTCTTGGCGGCGGTGGACTGGCGGTCGAGCGATGGCTTCCGGCTGGCCTATGTGATGCGCGCGGTCACGCCGGGCAGCTATCACCACGCGGCGGCCAGCGTCGAGGACATGTATCGCCCTGACCGGCGCGCCCGCACGGCGACGGGGCGCACCATCGTGACCGAGTGAGCGCGCGGAGGATCCTGCTGCTGGCAGCGGGCCTGTGGCTCGCCGCGCTGGGGCGGGACGGGTTCGACGACTGGATCGACCAGACCCACCTGCCGCCGCTGACCGTGGCGACGGGGGTGGAGGTGCTAGCCCGCGACGACACGCTGCTGCGCGCCTATACGGTCGAGGACGGGCGCTGGCGGCTGGCCGTCAACCCGCTGCGCGTCGATCCGGATTATCTAGAAATGCTCGTGGCTTACGAGGACAAGCGGTTCCGCGATCACCGCGGCGTCGATGCCCGTGCGCTGCTGCGGGCGGGGGTGCAGGCGCTGCGCGCGGGGCGGGTCGTGTCCGGCGGATCGACCCTGACGATGCAGGTCGCCCGGCTGCTGGAGGGTGGCGGGACGGGGCAGATGGCGGGCAAGCTGCGGCAGATGCGCGTCGCGCTGGCGCTGGAGCGGCTTCTGTCGAAGGACGAGATTCTGGCTCTTTATCTGCATCTTGCGCCCTTCGGCGGCAATGTCGAAGGGGTGCGGGCGGCCAGCCTGACTTGGTTTGGCAAGGAGCCGCGGCGGCTGACCGAGGCCGAGGCGGCGATGCTGGTCGCGCTGCCGCAGGCGCCCGAGGCGCGGCGGCCGGACCGCGCGCCCGACCGCGCGCGGGCGGCGCGGGATGCGGTGCTGGACCGGATGCAGGCGGCGGGGCTGGTCGATCCGCGCCGGGCGACCTTGGCAAGAACCGAGCCGATCCCGATGGAAAGGCGCGATTTTCCGGCCCTGGCCCCGCATCTGGCCGACCGGCTGCGCGCCGCCGATCCGCTGCGGCAGACCCATCGCACCACCATCGACGCGCGGTTGCAGGCGGCGTTGGAGCGGCTGGCCGGAGAGGCGGTGGCGGATCGGGAGCGGCGGTTGTCGGCGGCGATTGTGGTGGCGGATCACGGCACGGGAGAGATCCTCGCCTCGGTCGGCGCGGCGGGCTGGGGGGATGCGGACCGGCAGGGTTTTGTCGATATGACACAGGCGCTTAGATCGCCAGGTTCAACCTTGAAGCCGCTGGTCTATGCGCTGGCCTTTGACGACGGGCTGGCCCATCCGGAAACGCTGATCGAGGACCGGCCGACGGCCTTCGGCAGCTACGCGCCGCAGAATTTCGACCGGCAGTTCCGGGGTACGGTGCGGCTGCGCGAGGCGCTGCAACTGTCGCTCAACATCCCCGTGGTGGCGCTGACCGAGGCACTGGGACCGGCGCGGCTGATGGCGGCGCTCCGGCGCGCGGGGGTGCGGGTAGAGGTGCCGGGCGGTGCCCCCGGACTGGCCGTTGCGCTGGGGGGCGCAGGTGTCAGCCTGGAGGGGATTGTTCAATTATATTCGGCACTTGCCAACGGTGGTGTGGCCGTTCCACTGCATGTTTCGGGGGCCGCGGGCGCGCCGCTTCGGGTGGTTGGCGAACGGGCGGCCTGGGCGGTTTCGGACATCCTCGCTTCCGGTCAGGCGCTGCCGGGATGGCCCCGGGTGGCGTGGAAGACGGGCACCAGCTACGGGCATCGGGATGCGCTGGCGGTGGGGTATGACGGGCGGCATGTGGTGGGGGTTTGGCTGGGGCGGGCGGACGGGACGCCGGTGCCGGGGGCGTTCGGGGCGGATCTGGCGCTGCCGGTGCTGGCGCAGGCGTTCGGGCGGCTGAAGCCGGGGCCGGAGCCTTTGCGGCCTCCGCCAGAGGATGCGCTGATCGTGGGGACGGCGGAACTTCCCCAGCGTTTGCAACGGTTTGGCGGGCGCGGGCCGGGCGGAGAGGCGTTCGAAGTGGCGTTTCCGCCCGATGGTGCGGTGGTGGAGGCCGAGGACGGGCTGCTGGTGCGGGTGCGGGGTGGCGCGGGGCCGTTCACATGGCTGGCGGACGGACGGCCGTTTGTGCTGCAAGGCATTGACCGGGAAGCGTTTCTTGAGGCGCTCGGCCCCGGTTTCGTGACCCTTTCAGTGATCGATTCAGCGGGAAATTCGGCCCGTTCGCGGGTCCAGTTGCGCTAGGACAGATTGTATCCAAGCGTATACAGGCGGATCCAATTGGATCCAACGGGATACAAAATCAGGGCGGATTCTTGTATCCAAGCGTATACGCTTGGATACAATCCGGGGTTTTCGGGCTGTTTTGGCGGGGTGCCGAAGGGGGCTGGTGGCGGCTGAATCGGGGGGCCGCGGATCACGTCCGTGGTGTCGTGGGATTGCGGTCGAGGGGGTGTGTTCTGTGCGCGGCCCGGCGCGGGAGCCGGGGGTGTCGTGGGGTTGCGGCTGGGGTGGTGCTTTGTGGCGCGAGGCCCCGGATCACGTCCGGGGCGTCTTGGGGGTAGCAGCCGCCGGGGGCGGGTCGGTCAGTCCGCGTCGGTGCGGGGGGCGCGGCGGGGGCGGGTCAGGCGCTCTTCCAGGCGGTCGGCAAAGGCGGCGCGGTCGGCGGCGGTCATTCCGGCCAGATGGTCCACCAGCAGGCCCTGGCCGAGGTCGAAGCCGCGCGACATGCGGGCGCGCTGTTCGGCAAGCTGGGCGCGGACGGCGTCGGCGTCGAACGGCTCGGCGCGCAGCGCGGCCAGAAGGGCGGCCTGGCCCTGGGCCTGTTCGGCGCGGATGCCGCGCAATTCGCCCGCCTGTTCGCGGAAGGCGCGGCGCAGGGCGCGGCGATCCTCTGGCTCCAGCGCGGCGGTGAGCGGGCCGAGGTGCAGGGCGCGGACGGAGGGGCCGCGCGGATCGCCGGTCATGCGCTTGATCGCGGTGCCCGCCACCAGCCCGATGACGGCGAGGTTCAGCGCCAGCGAGGCGATCAGCGTCCAGCGCATCCAGCCGGGCGCGCGGGACCTCGGGGCGGCGGGGGGCAGGTCGGTCATCGCTCAGCCCTCGATCCAGATGTCGTCGGCCAGCGCGTAAAGCTCCGACAGGTCCAGTTCCACCGCATCGCCCAGCACGCTGCCCGTCAGTTCGGCCAGCGGCGCGGGCGGGGCGACGCCGATCCACAGCCCGGCGACTCCGGCGGCGGCCAGCCCGGCGAGCGGGCGCCAGCCGCCGAGTGCGGCGGTAAAGGCGGCGACCCAAGCGGCGGGGCCTGCCGCGCGGCGCCCCGGTTGCAGCCGTTCGGCATCGGCGGCGATGCGCGCGGCGAGGTCGGCGGGCAGGCCGGGGGTGCGCGCGGCCCGGAAGTACGGGGCGAGCAGGTCGTCGGTATCGTCGTGCCGGTCAGTCATCGGTATATCCCAGTTCTTCGCGCCGCCCGGACAGCCGGGCGGCCAGCGCGCGCTTGCCGCGCGCGGTCAGGCTTTCCACCGCCTCTACCCCCAGATCCATGATCTGCGCGATCTCGGGGTTCGACAGCCCCTCGATATGGCGCAGCACCACGGCCTGGCGCTGGCGGTCGGGCAGGGCGGTCAGCGCCGCCTGCAATGCGGCCTCGCGGTCCGCGGCGATCATCGTGGCGACCGCGCCCGGCGCATCGTCGGGCGGTTCGTCCACCATGTCCAGCGCCACCGCGCGGCGTTTGCGCAGCCGGTCGGTGCAGAGGTTCGCCGCCACCCGGAAGGCCCAGGTCGAAACCTGCGCCTGCCCATCCTGCCAATCGGGCGCGATGCGCCAGAGCCGCAGCATGGTTTCCTGCGTCACATCCTCTGCCTCGGCCGCGTCCGACAGCATCCGGGCGGAAAAGCCGAGGATGCGGGGACCGAGCCGCGCGGTCAGGATGCGCGCCGCGGCGAGGTCGCCGCGGGCGTAGCGCGCCAGAAGCGCGGCGTCGGATATGTCGCCCGCAGGCGGAGCCTTGGTCATGCCGGCCTTGCCCTAGCGCGGAA
>JBJHCH010000104.1:0-13626 GCA_050485905.1 Paracoccaceae bacterium
CGTTGACGGATTCAGGCTCACCGCTATCCTCCATCTCAGGTTTGTGGACGTAGGGTCATTTCCAGAAAGGGCGGTTCAACATGTGTCAGGCGTGCTGCTACAGCGAACAGGGCGCGTCAGCCGCCATCGACATCTGCCATTGCGGCGCACCCTACACCCTTGAAGCTTACGCCCGGCTGGAGGCTGACCTGAGGCGACGCGAGTTCCTGGGCGGTGCGGCATCGGTTCTCGGCATGTTCGCGGGCTTCGGCCTCGCCCCGCGCGAGGTTCGGGCACAGACCCCCGGCCGGCCCATCCTGCTGACCAACCTGCGCCTCTTCGACGGCGAGACGCTGGAAATGCGCGAAGGATTGGACATCCTGATCGCGGGCGACCGCATCTCGGGCCTTCCGCCGCACGGCCAGGGTCCGGAAGAGGCCCAGCGCATCGACTGCGGCGGCCGCGCCGTCATACCGGGGCTGATCGACTGTCACTGGCACACAACGCTGGTCGGCGTCAGCATGATTACCGCCATGACGCAGGACGTCGGCTTCATTCATCTGATGGCGGGGAGAGAAGCCGGGGCGACCCTGATGCGCGGCTTCACCACCGTGCGCGATGTGGGCGGCCCCGCCTTTGGCCTGCAGATGGCCATTGACCGCGGGGCGGTGTCAGGGCCGCGCATCTTCCCCTCCGGCGCGATGGTCTCGCAGACCTCGGGCCACGGCGATTTCCGCCTGCTCAGCGAATTGCCGCGCTTCCCCGACACGCCGCCCAGCAACATCGAACGTCAGGGCGTCGCGCTGATCGCCGATGGCGCCGACGCCGTGCTGCGTGCCACGCGCGAGCAGTTGATGAAGGGCGCGAGCCAGATCAAGATCATGGCCGGCGGCGGGGTTGCTTCGCTCTACGACCCGCTGGACGCCACGCAATATACCGAGCGCGAGATGCGCGCGGCGGTCGAGGCGGCCGAGGATTGGGGCACCTATGTCTGCGCCCATGTCTATACCTCTGGCGGTATTCGCCGGGCCGTGGCCGCCGGTATCAAGTCGATCGAGCACGGCCAACTGGCCGACGAGGAAACGGTGCAGATCATGGGGGGCGAAGGGGTCTGGTGGTCGATCCAGCCCTTTCTGGCGGACGAGGACTCGAACCCCTATACCGACCCGCGCCAACAGGCCAAGCAGCAGGAGGTGGCGGACGGCACGGTGCGCGCCTTCGATCTGGCAAAGAAGCACGGCGTCTCGCTCGCCTTCGGCACCGACATCCTGTTCAACCCGGCCGGCACCGCCAGCCAGGGCCGGCAACTGGCCAAGTTCGCGCGCTTCATGTCGCCGCTGGAGGCGCTGCACAAGGCGACCGGCGCTGCCGGTTCGCTTCTTGCGCTATCCGGCGAACGGGCTCCCTATGACGGGCGGCTGGGCGTGATTGCCCAGGGCGCGCTGGCCGATCTGCTGGTCGTCGATGCCGACCCCGAGGCCGGGCTCGACTGGCTGGACGATCCCGCGAACAATCTGAGCCTGATCATGAAGGGCGGACGTATTTTCAAGGATAATCTGGGGTGAACCAAACCATGGCATATGCACGCAAGTTGAAAACGATTGTCGCGGCCCTTGCGCTTGGCGCAACGGCGGCGGCCCCCGCCACGGCGCAGGACACCGGCTGGAGCGGGCAGGTCACGCCCTATGTCTGGGCCAGCAGCCTGGGCGGTGACATCACGCCCTTCACCGGCGCGCCGACAGTCTCGATCAGCAAGTCGTTTTCCGAGGTTCTGAAGGATCTGAACGCTGCCTTCTTCATCTCGGGCTTCGCCCGTCGTGACCGGCTAGTCGTGATGGGTGACCTGAGCTATTCGTCGTCTTCCAAAGAGGGTCTGGTCCTCGGCGTTCCCGCAGAGGGCAAGGTGCGTCAGACCTCGATGACGCTGGCGGCGGGCTATCGCGCAGTCAATGCGCTGGGAATGACCCTGGACCTGCTGGGCGGCGCCCGATTGTGGAGCCTGCGCGGATCAGTCTCGGCCGGCGGGGGTGTGGTGGACGCCTCGCCCAGCAAGAGCTTCGTGGACCCTATTGTCGCGGTACGCGCCAACTTCCGCCTCGCGCCGCAATGGTCGATGCTGCTTTACGGCGATTTCGGCGGCTTCGGCGTCGGATCCAGAAGCACCAGCCAGTTTGTCGGAACGGTGAACTATCAGGTGCGCGACGGCTTCTACCTGTCCGGCGGCTACCGCGTCCTGAACGTGGATTATCGCAGCGGCGGCACGCGGATCGACGCCACGATGCGCGGCCCGCTGATCGGCGCGACCTGGCGCTTCTGAGCCCGCCCGCACGACCGGGGCCGGCGGGATTGTGCCGGCACCCGCACATGGCTCAATCTTCACAGGGAGATCGACATGACCCCCCAGTCCCACATTCTCGGCGCCATCGCCGGGGCCGCAATGCTCCTTTCGGCAACAGCCGCGATCCCCTGCACGCGAGTGGTCTACCTCGGCCCAGAGGATCGGGTGCTCACAGGCCGCAGCATGGACTGGAAGATGCCCATGGTCTCGAACCTCTGGGCCTTTCCGCGCGGCATGGCACGCGACGGCGCCGCGGGGCCACGCTCGGCCGAATGGACCGCCACCTACGGCAGTCTGGTCGTCTCGGGCTACGACATCTCCACCGCCGACGGCATGAACGAGGCCGGGCTGGTGGCGAACCTGCTGTGGGAGGTCGAGGCGACCTATCCCGAGGATGACGGCGTGACACCGCGCGTCTCGCTCTCGGTCTTTCCGCAGTATCTGCTCGACCGCTACGCCACCGTGGCAGAGGCGGTGGCGGATCTGCGCGATCACCCGGTTCAGGTCGCGGGCGGTGAGGTGCCGGTGGGGCCGTCGGGCCGCGCGGCGACGGTTCACGTCTCGCTGTCGGATGCCACCGGCGACAGCGCGATCATCGAATTCGTCGACGGCGAAATGACGATCTGGCATGACCGCAGCTATCAGGTGATGACCAACGAGCCGACGTTCGAGCGTCAGCTTGCGATCCGCGACTACTGGGACGGCGTGAACCCGCGCGAATTCATGCCCGGCACGGTGCGCGCCAGCGACCGCTTCGTGCGCGCCAGCTTCTACATCAACGCGGTGGTGCAAAGCGACGATCCGCGCGTCGCCGCGGCCTCGGTCTTCAGCGTCATCCGCCAGACCTCCGTCCCCTGGGGTATCAGTATCGACGATCAGCCGAACCTGTCGACGACGCGCTGGCGCGTGGTCGCCGACCAGCAGGATCGCCGCTATTACGTCGAATCCGTGATTTCCCCCAGCGTCTTCTGGGTCGATCTGGACAATCTCGACCTGTCCGAGGGCGCCGAGGTGACGATGCTCGACCTCGGCGTGGACATGGAGCGGGTGCTGTCGGACGAGGTATCGGCCCTGTTCGAACCCGCGCCGCCGTTCACCTTCCAGCCCGCGGACTGAGGGCGCCGGGCCGGATCGCGCCAACGCGGGCCACCACCCCGACCGCCCGGCAGGAGTTTCGCCGTCATGACCAGCCCCGCCCCACAATCCCGCCGGTCGTGGCTGGCCGCATGGCTTCCCCGGCTCACCCTGACCGGGCTGCTGGCCGGAACGCTGTTCTTCGCCGCCTCGCTCACCCCCAGCCTTGTGCCGCGGGGGCCGGCGATCCAGGGCGTGCTCGGCGGGCTTTGCCTCGCGGCGGGTTATGGCGTCGGCGTTGCGATCCGGTCGGTGTGGCTGGGTCTGCAACTGCCGGTCCTGCGGGGCGGCACCCTGCTCGCGCTCCGATCCGTCGTCATCGTGCTCTGTGCCGGCGCGGCGGGCGTGGCGCTCTGGCGCGCGTCGGAATGGCAGAACAGCGTCCGCGCGCTGATGGACCTGCCGCCGGTAGAGACGATGCGCCCGCTGACCATCGCCGCCATCGCCATCGCGGTCTTCCTGCTGCTGCTGTGGCTGGGCCGCGCCATTCGCCTGACCGCCACCCTTCTGTCGCGCCGCCTTGCCCGCTACGTGCCCACGCCGCAGGCGGTTCTCCTGGGCATCGCCGCCACTGCCATCCTGTTCTGGAGCGTCGGCAACGGCGTGATCGTGCGCGGCGCGATGACCGTGTTCGATACCAGCTACGCCCGCTACGACGCCCTGTTCGAGGAAACCAGCCCCCAGCCCGACGACCCGCTGAAGACCGGCGCGCCGGGATCGCTGCTGGAGTGGGAGGGGCTGGGCCGCGCCGGGCGGGAAATGATCGCCGCCGGCCCCGACCGGCCGCGGATCGAGGCGGTGGCCGGCGCCTCCGCGATGGAGCCGCTGCGCGTCTATGTCGGCCTGAACTCCGCCCCCGATCCCCAGGCGCGGGCCGACCTTGCATTGGCAGAGATGCTGCGCATCGGCGCCTTCGACCGCGGCACGGTGGTGATCGCCACGCCCACCGGCACCGGCTGGATCGACCCCGAAAGCCAGCGCGCGCTGGAATACCTGATGCGCGGCGATGTGGCGACGGTGTCGGTCCAGTATTCCTATGTGGCAAGCTGGATCGCCCTGCTGGCCGATCCCGACTATGGCGTGGAGACCGCCCGCGCGGTCTTTGCTGCGGTCTATGGCCACTGGCGCAGCCTGCCGGCGGAGGGCAGGCCGCGGCTCTACCTGCACGGGCTCAGCCTGGGATCGCTGAATTCCGACCTCAGCCATGACCTGTTCCAGGTCATCGGCGCCCCCTATGACGGCGCGCTCTGGGCCGGGCCGCCGTTCAACAGCCCGACATGGACGGCCGCCGTGCGAGAGCGCAACCCCGGCTCCCCGGCCTGGCTGCCGACCTATCGCGACGGCAGCGTGATCCGCTTCGGCAATCAGGCGGGCGGCTACGACACCGCCGCGGCGCCCTGGGGCAGCTTCCGCATCGTCTACCTGCAATATGCCAGCGACGCGGTGGTCTTCTTCGACCCCAATTCGCTCTGGCGCCGCCCGCCGTGGCTGGAGGGGCCGCGCGGCCCCGACGTCTCGCCCGAGCTGACCTGGCGCCCGGTGGTGACACTGCTGCAACTGGGCGTCGACATCATGACCGCCGTGCTGCCGCCCATCGGCTACGGCCACACCTACCGCTTCGATCACTATGTCGACGCCTGGGCCGCCCTGACCGACGCGCCCGGCTGGACCGAGGATGGTCTGGCGGAGTTGAAGCGGATCGAGGAGTGAGGGCGGGCGGGGGCATCCGGGCCGGTCTGTCGTCGGGCTTAGGTCACCGATCACCCCATCACGACAAATAAAGACCCCTTTCTTCCCCGTCGCGCCAGCGACGGGGACGCGCCCGCCCGCCCCCCAGGCGGGCGCGTTCCGCCCCCACCTCGGTCGGCCGCGCCCCCGTCTTCGCAAGCGTTGTGCTGTCGCTGCACCGCTCGTGCTAGCGGTTATGCGCGTGTCAGAACCTTGTGACCCCGCCCCCCCAGCCAACTTTACGAAGAACGCCTGCCAGTGGGGGCCGCCATACGTCATTTCCTACTCTTGCCGCGTCCGCTCCGGACTGAGCTATCGATCTTCGGAAAATCCATTTCTGATGCTATGGTTGCGCGATTGATCGCAGGACTGGTGCGCGATAGCGCTGAAATTCTTGAAGGCTTGGGCAGGGCGGATGGCTTCAAACAAACACTACGAGATTGAGCTAACTTCTCTGGTAGTTCGTGAGACAGAGGCACCCAGCTTTGGCGAACTCTTGCGCTTGGCCGACCTACCCAACACGCCCAACCCATTTGGCAACGTGCTAAAGCGTGGAAAGTTCGTAGTCGACAAGGGAAAGAAGTGGCTTCTTGATGATCGAATCGTAGGTTTTAATTTCCAGGAGGGCGGATACCACAATGAGGTGGCGCAGTTTCGCCTGGAGTTGTCCTTCGATACGGCAATCGAGGTCAGCGAGATTGATGAAACAAGATTCCTCTACTCCATCTCGCGGAATATCTCCCAAAGCGGCTGGAGAAAGCATAGCAAAGGGGGCGGCACATTTTTTCAGTTGGATACAGTCGATGAGGGTTCAATCCGGGTTAACTTCTACGCGGGCATCGTTGCTGTAGGTGCGTT
Organism: Paracoccaceae bacterium; assembly: GCA_050485905.1. Lineage (GTDB taxonomy): Bacteria > Pseudomonadota > Alphaproteobacteria > Rhodobacterales > Rhodobacteraceae > JAWLCA01. The sequence goes on from JBJHCH010000104.1 coordinate 6,038, forward strand.
TGTCGCAAACTACCCCGACCTTAAGCAAGGATTCTTGGAGATCTTGACGGACACTCGATTCATTGCGGAGCAGATTGTAACAGCAACACGCGCTGCGAAACTGCCAGAACCTGCCAGGAGAGAAAGGGACCATGAAGCACCAAGAGTTCTGGTTCAGGAAGCACCACCAAGAAGGCGATCGCCATCCACTAAACTTCTCCTGCGCGATCATTGACTAAAATCAGCTGTGGTATCCAATCGCCAAGGCACCACGATAATAGGGTTTAGGTATGACGCTTGATTTGACTTCTGCCGGAGCATTGCCAACGGCCCTACCCCCCTACAACAACCCCGCCCCCCGAAAACTCAACTCCCGCTCCTTCCCGATAATCAGGTGATCATGCAGCGCGATGCCCAGCACCTGCGCGGCGTCGAGGATCTGGTTCGTCATCAGGATATCGGCATCCGACGGCGTCGGGTCGCCCGAGGGGTGGTTGTGCACCAGGATCAGCGCGCTGGCGTTCAGTTCCAGCGCGCGCTTGACCACCTCGCGCGGATAGACGGGCACGTGATCGACCGTGCCGTGGGCCTGTTCCTCGTCGGCGATCAGGGTGTTCTTGCGGTCAAGATACAGCACGCGGAATTGCTCCGTCTCGCGGTGCGCCATGGCGGTGTGGCAATAGTCCAGCAGCGCGTCCCAGCTTGACAGCACCGGGCGGTGCATCACCTTGGCCCGCGCCAGCCGCTGCGCCGCCGCCTCCACCACCTTCAGCTCCACGATCACCGCCTCGCCCACGCCCTTCACCGTCTGCAGCCGGTGCACGGGGGCGCTGAGCACGCGGTTGAAATCGCCGAACACCTCCAGCAACTGCCGGGCCAGCGGCTTCACGTCCTGCCGGGGAATGGCGCGGAACAGCACCAGTTCCAGCAGCTCGTAGTCGGGCATCGCACTGGCACCCCCCTCCATGAACCGGGCGCGCAGGCGTTTGCGGTGGTCCATGATATAGGACGGCAACTTCTGCCCCGGCGCGAAGCCGGGGGCGCCGGGCGGCACCTCGTCGGCGTCCATGAACGGCAGCGGCTGGTCGGAAAAGGCGGGCGGGCGGCTCATCTCGCGGACAGTGGCAAGACACGGTTAACCGCCCGTTAACCCCGCGGATGGGCGGGCTGAAACCGTTAAGGGCAGGTAAAGAAAAAATCGGAAATCGAGCGATTTCAGGGGTTTAGCATTTTGGGCACGCGTGCCCAAACCCGCTATCTCAGGTCGCCCGCCGATTCCTTCACCGCCGCGAACTGCCCCGAGGGCCGGTAGCGCCACAGATAATCCGGCAGCACCGCCGACATCGGCACGGGCGTGATCCCGAACGCCTCGAACCCCGGATGATCCCCCGAAACCACGTTGTCCCGGCGCAGGTTCCGCACCTGATCGCGGGTCAGCAGGGAATTGGTGAACAGCCCCAGCGTCAGCGTCTGCGCCAGGTCCAGCCCCCACCCCATCACCCGCGCCACCGGAAACGGCACGTTCACGATCAGCCGCCGCCGCCGGATCAGACCCAGCATCATCTGCATCAACTCGCGGAAGGTCTTCACATCCGGCCCGCCCAGTTCGTAGATGCCCGGCGCCGCCGGCCCCAGCAGCGCCCGTTCCGCCGCCCGCGCCACGTCGTCCACATAGACCGGCTGGAACCGCGTCGCCGCGCCGACCACGGGCAGCACCGGCCCCATCCGCGCCATCCCGGCAAAGCGGTTGAAGAACCCGTCCTCGGCCCCGAAGATCACCGAAGGCCGCAGGATCGTGGCGCCCGGAAACAGCGCCAGCACCTCGGCCTCGCCATCGGCCTTGGTCCGCGCATAGTCGCTGTCCGACCCCGCATCCGCCCCGATGGCCGAGATCTGCACCAGCCGCGCCACGCCCTCCTCTGCCGCGATCCGCGCGACCCGCGCCGCGCCCTCGTGCTGGACCGCGTCGAACCGGTTCTGCCCCACCTCGTTCAGCACGCCCACGCAATTGACCACCGCCGAGGCCCCGCGCGCCGCCGCCCGGACCGAGGCATCGTCGCGGATGTTGCACAGCACCGGCTCCACCTGCCCCACGGTGCCATAGGTCCGCACGAAATGCGCATCGTTCGGTCGCCGCACCGCCACCCGCACGCGCCATCCCGCCCGCGCCATGCGCCGGGCGATGTAGCGACCGACAAAGCCCGACCCGCCGTATATCGTGACCAGTTCCGACATGACTGCCTCCGTTGCCTCGCGGCTACGCTTCCCCTCGCGTCTTACCCGTCCGCCCCCCGCCGAACAAGCCCGGCACGGCAAACAGGCTGTCGCGGCCGGATCCCGCAGCGTGGCGGGACACAGACTGCTGCGACATGCGATCCCTTACCCCCGGCGCCCACGGACCCTACATGATGAACATGACTTCGCCGACGCATAACCGGGCGAGGGCAAGCAGAAGCGCCGCGCCGCTACGGCTGCTGCTGTTCGCGCTGATCGCGATCATGGGTGCCCTGTCCCTGTCCGCCCAGGACGGCTCCCCCGGCCGCCACGCCGTCGTCCTGACGCTGCAGGATGCGGTGACGCCGGCAACCGCCGACTACCTGATCCGCGGCATCGCCGAGGCCGGCGAGCGCGGCGCCGGGCTGGTGGTGATCCGCATCGACACGCCCGGCGGGCTGGTCACCTCGACCCGCGACATCGTCGCGGCGATCCTCGCCTCCGAGGTGCCGGTGGCGGCCTGGGTTGCGCCCTCGGGCGCGCGGGCGGCCAGCGCGGGCACCTATATCGTCTATGCCTCCCATGTCGCGGCGATGGCGCCCGGCACCCATATGGGCGCGGCGACGCCGGTGACGATGGGCGGCGGCGGCCTGCCCGGCAGCGGGTCCGAGGATGGGGAGGGCGAGGGCGACGCCCCCCGGCCGGGCAGTGCGGGCGAGATGAAGGCGATCAACGATGCGGTGGCCTGGCTGCAGGGCCTGGCCGAGCTGCGCGACCGCAACGCCGACTGGGCCGAACGTGCGGTGCGCGAGGCCGCGACCCTGACCGCGACCCGCGCGGCCGAGGAGAATGTGGTCGATTTCACCGCCCGCAGCATCGAAGAGCTGCTGGAGCGCGCCGATGGCCGGGTGGTGCAGATCGACGGCGCCGATCTGGTGCTGGACACCGCCGATCTGGGCGTCGTGCCGCTCGATCCCGACTGGCGCACGCAGCTTCTGTCGGTGATCACCAATCCGAACGTGGCGCTGCTGCTGATGGTGGTGGGCTTCTACGGCATCGTGTTCGAGCTGTTCAATCCCGGCGCGCTGGTGCCCGGCACGGTGGGCGGCATCAGCATCCTGACCGGGCTTTACGCGCTGTCGGTCCTGCCGGTCAGCTATGCCGGGGTCGGGCTGATCCTGCTCGGCCTCGCGCTGATCCTGGCCGAGGCCTTCTCGCCCTCGTTCGGGATACTGGGCATCGGCGGGGCGGCGGCGATCGGGCTGGGGGCGGTCATGCTGTTCGACGGCGACGTGCCGGGGCTGGAGGTGCACTGGCCGGTGATCGCCGCGGTGGTCGTCGCCAGCGCGGGCTTCGCGCTGCTGGTGGCGCGGCTGGCGGCGGTGTCGCACCGGCGCGCGGTGCGCACCGGGCGCGACGAGATGCTGGGCACCCTGGCGCGCGTGCAGGACTGGGATGGGGGCCGCGGCCATGTCTTCGTCCATGGCGAACGCTGGAACGCCCGCGGTCCCGACCGGCTGCCCGCAGGGGCCGACGTGCGGGTCGCGGAACTGGACGGGCTGACGCTGGTGGTGACACCCGCCGCCGACACCCGCAACCGAAAGGAGTAACCGATGCAGATCCTTGCCGATGTCGGCTTCTATGCCGTCCTGGCCTTCCTGATCCTTGCCTTCATCGCCTCGGCGATCCGGATCCTGCGGGAATACGAACGCGGCGTCGTGTTCACGCTGGGCCGCTTCACATCCGTCAAGGGGCCGGGGCTGATCATCATCATTCCCTTCGTGCAGCAGATGGTGCGGGTCGATCTGCGCACGCTGGTGCTCGACGTGCCCAGCCAGGACGTGATCAGCCACGACAACGTCTCGGTCCGGGTGAACGCGGTGATCTATTTCCGCGTCGTCGATCCCGAACGGGCGACGATCCAGGTGGAAAACTTCATGCAGGCCACCAGCGAACTGGCGCAGACCACGCTCCGCTCGGTCCTCGGCAAGCACGAGCTGGACGAGATGCTGGCCGAACGCGACAAGCTGAACAACGACATCCAGGCGATCCTCGACAGCCAGACCGACGCCTGGGGCATCAAGGTCGCGAATGTCGAGATCAAGCATGTCGACATCAACGAATCGATGATCCGCGCCATCGCGCGGCAGGCCGAGGCCGAGCGCGAACGCCGGGCACGGATCATCAACGCCGAGGGTGAGCAGCAGGCCGCCGCGAAACTGCTGGAGGCTGCCGAGATCATCGCAAAGGCGCCCGAGGCGATGCAGCTTCGCTACCTTTCGACCCTGCAGACGATCGCGGGCGAGAAGAACTCCACCATCGTCTTCCCGTTCCCCATCGACCTGACAAAGGCGCTGTCGAAACTCGGCCTCGGGGATGACACCACCCCGCCCCGCAAGCCGGATCCGCAGCGGGAGACCTGAGCGCCCGGCCCGGCTTGCCACGCCACGCCCGCACCCTAGCTGCCCCACGGCAGAAGGGGGAAGGTCATGGACCGCGCATTGCTCATCGGATCCTCGGGCGGGATCGGCACCGCGCTGGTGGCGGCGCTGGCCGCGCGGGGCGTGGACGTCACCGGCCTGTCGCGCAGCGGCGACGGGCTGGATCTGACCGATGAGGGCAGCATCGCCCGCGTGCTGGAACCGCTGCAGCCCCCGTTCGATCTGATCCTCGTCGCCACCGGCGCGCTGGAGATCGACGGGACCGGCCCCGAGAAGTCGCTCCGCGCGCTCGACCCCGGCGCGCTGGCGGCGCAATTCGCGCTGAACGCCACCGGGCCCGCACTGGTGCTGAAACATGCCCTGCGCCTGATGCCGCGCGATCGGCGGGCTGTGTTCGCCGCGCTGTCGGCCCGCGTCGGCTCCATCGGCGACAACCGGCTGGGCGGCTGGTATTCCTATCGCGCCTCCAAGGCCGCGCTGAACCAGTTGATCCGCACGGCATCGGTCGAGGTCGCGCGCACCCATGGCCAAGCCGTCTGCGTCACCCTGCACCCCGGCACCGTCGCCACCGGCTTCACCGCGAAATACGCCCCCGCCAATGCCGTCCCGCCCGCTGATGCGGCGCGCAACCTGCTGGGCGTGATCGACGGGCTGACGCCCGAGGATACCGGCGGCTTCTTCGACTGGGCGGGCCAGCGGGTGCCGTGGTGAGTCGGCTGATCCTTGTCCTTGGCGACCAGCTCACCCCTACCCTATCGGCCCTCGCCGCTGGCGACCGGGACCGCGACACGGTGGTGATGGCAGAGGTCGCGGACGAGGCCGCCTACGTCCCCCACCACCCCAAGAAGATCGCCTTCCTGTTCACCGCCATGCGCAAGTTCGCCGCCCATCTGCGCGACCTCGGCTGGCGCGTGGCCTATACCCGGCTGGACGACCCCGACAACGCCGGTTCCATCCCCGGCGAACTGCTGCGCCGGGCCGAGGAGACGGGCGCCGTTGAGGTCATCGCCACCCAGCCCGGCGAATGGCGGCTGATCGCGGCGCTGGACGAACTGCCCCTGACAGTCCGCCAGCTTCCCGACGACCGCTTCCTCTGCTCCACCGACGGTTTCGCCCGCTGGGCCGAGGGGCGGAAGACCCTGCGGATGGAGTATTTCTACCGAGAGATGCGCCGCAGGACCGGGTTGCTGATGGAGGGCGACCAGCCCGCAGGCGGCAAGTGGAACTTTGACCACGACAACCGAAAACCCGCCCGCGACGACCTGTTCCGCAAGGGACCACCCCGCGCGCAGTCAGATCCGTTGCTGGACGAGGTGCTGAACCTCGTGGAAACCCGCTTCCCCAACAACTTCGGCGATCTGCGCCCGTTCTGGTTCGCAACCGACCGCGCAGGCGCACTCAGGGCGCTCAACCATTTCATCGACCACGCCCTGCCCGACTTCGGCACCTATCAGGACGCGATGCTGTCAGGCGACCGCTTCCTCTATCACGCCGTCATCGGGCTTTACCTGAACGCGGGCCTGCTGACCCCGCTGGAGGTCTGCCAGAAGGCCGAAGCCGCATGGGCAGCGGGTCACGCGCCGATCAACTCGGTCGAGGGCTTCATCCGTCAGATCCTCGGCTGGCGCGAATACATCCGCGGCATCTATTTCCTGCACGGCCCCGACTACAGCCGCCGCAACGCGCTGAACCACCAGCGGAAACTCCCCGCGCTCTACTGGGGCGCGGAAACCCGGATGAACTGCCTGCACCACGCTGTCATGCAGACAAAGGAAGACGCCTACGCCCACCACATCCAGCGGCTGATGGTGACAGGCAACTTCGCCCTGCTGGCCGGCGTGAACCCCGCGCAGGTGCATGAATGGTATCTGGCCGTCTATGCCGACGCCTATGAATGGGTCGAGGCGCCGAATACGGTCGGCATGTCGCAGTTTGCCGATGGCGGCGTCGTCGCGTCGAAACCCTATGTCTCCTCGGGCGCCTATATCGACCGGATGTCGGACTATTGCGGCGCCTGCCACTACCGCGTGAAGGATAAATCAGGCGACCGCGCCTGCCCGTTCAACCTGCTCTACTGGCACTTCCTGACCCGCCACCGCGAGCGGTTCGCGAACAACCCCCGCATGGCGCAGATGTATCGCACCTGGGACCGGATGGATGCCGACCACCGCGACCGGGTGCTGGCCGATGCCGAGGCCTTTCTGACCCGGATGAGCCGCGGCCAGACGATCTGAGGCCGCGCGCCGGTCAGTTGAAGGGCCAGGGCAGGCGCGTCACCTCCTGCAGCCAGCCGCCGGGGAAGCGCAGGTTCAGCGCATTGGCAAGGAAGACGATGAACCCGGTCGCGCCGCCAGTCAGGATCGCGGTCATCGCCCAGCTTGCCCCGGCGCGCAGCCGCAAGAAGCTGATGAAGAAGACGACCAGCGCGATGACGAAGCCAACCGCAGCCGTCAGCCCGACCAGCACCGCCACCCAGAACAGCCCGCCCCACATCGACCGCGCGCCCTCGGCCACCTGCCGCGGCTCGTTGTCAAAGGCCGCGGGCGTGCCGGCTGGCGCAAAGACCAGAAAGCCCAGCGCCGCCAGCGTGAACACCGCCCCCAGCGAGAACATCGCCAGCGGGAACACCCGGCCCAGGAAGCTGTGGCCCATCGCATCCCAGATGCCCACCGCAAAGGCCACGAGGATCAGCAGCGTGAACAGGATCTGCGGTTTGCGGGCACGGAAGGTGGCGGCAAAGCCCGCGTCCCGGTCGCCCTCGCGCATCAGCAGATCCTCGGTCGAGGAATCCGACACCCGCGCGCGCAGCCCCAGCCAGACCGAAACCGCGGTGATCGCGGCGATGATGATGACGCCGGTGCGGGTCAGGAAGTCCCAGCCGTAGAACTGCACCGCCTGATAAAGGTAGGTCTCGGCCTGCGTGGCCAGCACGAAGCCGATCAGCAGCGCCGGGCG
>JBJHCH010000105.1:0-13618 GCA_050485905.1 Paracoccaceae bacterium
GCAGACTGAAGGACTGGCGCCGCATCGCCACACGCTATGACAGGTGCGCTACGACCTTCCTCTCCGCCGTCGCCCTCGCCGCAACCGTCATCTTCTGGCTTTGAAAATCAATGAGTCTGGAGCCTAGTGTCACTCCCGCTTTTTACAGACCGATGCGCTTGACGTATACTCGCTCTCCGGGAAAGCGTCAGGAATAGTGAAACAAAGTAGAAGAGGATTCTGCGCGAATACTGGAAGCGAATTCAAGTTATCGTAACGCTTGAACCGTGCGCCTGCTGCGGTTATGTCGCGAATATCAATGAAGAAAGTCGCTTCACTTGTTACTTCATTCCTCTTGTAGGCGGAATCTGGGAGATCGCCAAGGTACCCGAAATGAACCGCTTCGCTAAACTTAATCCAAAATCTTGCTGTGGAAACAGGCAACTTCTCGCCTGCCGCGCCTCGGATCCAGAGCTCCTGATCCGGCCATTCTTCTGAGAAATCAATAAACAAGCTGGTCGTTGAAGCAATTCTTGCAACCGGGAGAGACCCTATAATTTCAACTAGACTTCGATCACAAAAGAAAGATCCAAGCGTGGTTAATTTCAAATCAACGCGTGTGGGATTCGAAAAATGGACTTCGCTATGAAAGCTATCGGGTATCAGGGATCGGACTGCAATTGGGAGGTTATGCTCTGGTGGAAGTGAAATTCTGCCAATATGATCTGCGGAATAAACGTCAATCCGGCTTCTGTTCGCCAGTTGAATGGCGCTTTTTGTGAAGCCGCTACGCGAGACAACAATACCTTTACTAGCCCCCACATCCTCAAGTTTCTTGCAAAATGCTTCTATGATGGGCCTGTCCACCTTCCTTTTGTGATCCTTGCACTCAACGATGGTGAGTAGTTCGTAGTCGCCCACTTTTGATCGTATCGCTACGTCAGTCTCACGGAGGCCGTCGCAACCACGTATCCGATCGTTCACTTTCACCGTTGTGCGCTTGTCTCCTTCGGTAAGCGCCCGATAGAGCTGTGCGACAAGCGACTCGTACCGTTTCCCGTCATTTATCTCGCTACCCACCGGAAGTTCCCAAGAAAGTGCATCGGTTTGACTGACCACAAATCCTAGCAGTAAGGTTGTCACGGCAATGTCTTCGGGAGCGCAAAACTGACTTCGCTAGTTCGAAACGGCGTGACGAGTAGCGGCCTATCCGCCAGCTTGTGAATTCGTAACGAGCATATCGAGCACAGTCCTGGCCCGTCAAGTTTGCTGGTGCGCTTAGTGTCCCTTGCGCAAACCCGTGGACGCCGCTTGGCAACCTGAAAGGCGGCACACGCAGCCAGATCCGCACCGACTGACCCGACCTGACCCGACGCCTCGATCTTGCGCCGCCAGCCACCGCCGCCACGAACTTGAGGCGGGCTGGAGTCCGAGCGCACCGGCATCCGCGCCGGGGTAAATCCGGCGCCTGAATCCGGGTCTCTGGCGGCGGTCGGAAGGGGGCGAAAACGCCGGATTGTATCCAAGCGTATACGCTTGGATACAAGACTCGACACTATTTTTGTATCCGCTTGGATCCAAGCGTATACAAGCGGATACAATATGGCGTCTTTCTATTACATAATACTGATTATGCGCCTTACGGATCGACTCCCTGCCGCAGGGTTTCATTGAATGTTAGGCATATGGCGCGATGCACGGTATGGTTGCAGGAAAGCATCCTTGGCATACGAGTCCCCTCTTTGAAACAAGCACATACAGGCGAACTGGCGGGTTTCCCTCGATGACGGCTCGCTCGCGCATCCACGCGCCCTCCTTGCGGCCGGCCGCTGGAACCTTGCTCGCCGCACTCACGCAACCCGCCGCAGAACTTGACGCCCGCGGCCGCGTTCTGGCGATGAACGACGCATGGCGCGCGCTGCTACCGCCCGCACCCTCTGGCACCGATGCGGACTGGCTGGATGCGCTGCATCACGACGACCGCGCAGCAGCGCATCAGGCGGTTTTGGCCGGCCTAAGCAGCGGCGCGGCGTTCTCCATCGAGGCTCGGCTGGGCGCGGATCCAAGCCCCGTCTGGCACCTGCTGTCAGTTAGTCCAACGCATGAAGATGCTGGCACAACCCATTGGTATATAATCGCTACAGATATAGACAAGTATCATGCATCGGTGGACGCCCTTCGGCAGAGTGAGCACAATCTGCGCCGCATCATCGAGCATGAACCGGCCTGCGTGAAGATCGTCTCCCCCGATGGCGTCCTGAAGGAAATGAACCCCGCCGGTCTGCGGATGATTGGTGCCGCGTCGGCATCTGACGTGGTCGGGCAAAAGGTCACGGAACTGATCCACCCCGATGATCGAGAGGTCTTCCTCGCCGCGCATCACCGCGCGCTGGCGGGCAATCGCTCTGAAGCCGCGTTTCGCCTGCTTGCGGATGATGACGGCGGGCGCCGGGTCGAATCCCATTCCGCGCCGCTGGCGGATGCCGAGGGCCGCATCGAAGCCGTTGTCAGCGTCACCCGCGACGTTACCGAACGACAGCGTCAGACCGAATTGCGGACGCTCGGCAGTTCAGTCCTTGATGAAATAAGCGCCGGCAAGTCCCTGCAATCCATACTGGAACTGATCGCCAGCTATGTGGATCAGATCAATCCCTCGACCATCGCCTCGATCGTACTGATCGAGGATGGCCGGCTGTCCCACGGCGCGGCCCCCGGCCTGCCCGACGAGTATAACGCCCTGGTTCACGGCGTGGAAATCGGCGAAGGCGCCGGCACCTGCGGGACGGCAGCAGCGCGCCGGCAACCCGTCATCACCACCGATATCAGCACCGATCCGAACTGGGAGGGGCTGAGCCACATCGCCGCCCGCTTCGGCCTCGCCGCCTGCTGGTCAACCCCGGTTCTGGGGGCCGATGGGCAGGTCATGGCCACATTCGGCATCTATTCCACCGTCCCGCGCGGCCCGCAGCCGCAGGAACAGGCGCTGATCGACGAAGTCAGCCAATATGTGCGCATCGCGATCGAGCGCACCCGCCAGGCCGACCATCTGCGCCGCAGCGAGGCCCACTATCGGTCGATCTACGACATGGTTCCGGTGCTGATCTGGGAAGAAGACTGGGCCGAGGTCATCCTGATGATCGAGGATCTGGAACGGCGCGGCATCACCGACCTTGCCGCGTATTTCGATGCGCATCCCAACGAATTGACCACTGTAATCAAGGCGGTCCGCCCGCTGAGCGTCAACCGCACCGGCGCGCGCATGTTCGGCGCCAATACGGGCGAGGAACTGCTCGCCGCATTTGAAGATGTCGTCGTAAGCGCTGGCGCAAGAAGGATATTCCTGAAGTCGCTGATCGCCTGGGCCGCAGGCGAGCGTGAAATGGAGGCGGAAAGCGTCAACTTCGACCTGCAGGGCGGCGCGCTGCATCTGCTGGTAAAGGTCACCCTGCCCCAGCGCGGCAGCGACGAAACGCGGCTGGTCCTCAGCGAAATGGACATCACGGCGATGCGGCTGGCCGACGAGCGGTTCCGCATCATCGCCCAGGCCACAAGCGACGTGGTGCTGGACCGCGAGTTGATCCCGAACAGGCTGTGGTGCAGCGACGGGCTGCTGCAGCGGTTCGGCCACGATCCGGCGCAACTGAACTCCGGGGCGCTTGCCTATCCGGATCTGATCCACCCCGATGACCGTCAGAATGTGCTGTCCGATCTGGCAGCGCAGCTTTCTAAACCGGCCGATACATGGTCAGGCAGATACCGGCTGCGCCGGGCTGACGGCAGCTACGCCGACGTGCGAGAGCGCGGCACCATCCTGCGCGACGACAACGGCCGCGCATTTCGCATGATCAGCAGCCTGACCGACATCACCGAACAGTTGCGGTTGGAGGAGCAGCTTCGGCAATCCCAGCGGCTGGACGCAATCGGGCAACTGACCGGCGGTGTTGCCCATGATTTCAACAACTTGCTGACCGTTATTCTGGGCAACACCGAGATTCTGGCAGAGAGCGTCGAGGACAGGAACCTTCGCGCCCTGGCAGAGATGTGCGTCGCGGCCGCGCAGCGCGGGGCGGAACTGACAAGCCGGTTGCTGGCCTTTGCGCGGAAACAGTCGCTCGACCCGCGCCGTGTGGATGTCGAGCGTCTGGTGCGCGGTCTGGAAGGGCTGCTCAGGCGCGCCCTTGGCGAGCGGGTCGACATACGGTTGTCGGCAGACCACCCGGTCTGGCCGGCGATGGCCGATGCGCCGCAACTGGAAAGCGCGATCCTGAACCTCTGCCTGAACGCGCGCGATTCGATGCCGCGCGGCGGTCAGTTGACGATTGAGATGACCAACTTCGAGAATGACGGCGAAACCGGCGAAACGGTGCCCGACTTGCCGCCCGGCGCCTACGTCTGCCTCGCGGTCTCGGACACCGGGCATGGCATGGATGCCGAGACTTTGGCCCGCGCGGTAGAGCCGTTCTTCACCACCAAGGAGGTCGGCAAGGGCAGCGGCCTTGGCCTCAGCATGGTCTATGGCTTTGCCAAGCAATCCAGCGGCCATGTCAGCATCAGTTCCGAACCGGGCCAGGGCACGACCGTGCGGCTGTATCTTCCCCGTTCGGCCGAAGCCCCCGAAAGCAGAGTGACCGATGAGCGCGAGGCCGATGCGCCCGGTGGCGACGAGTCTATCCTGCTGGTCGAGGATGACGACCTTGTCCGCGCCCATGTTCAGGCGCAGCTTTCCGCCCTTGGCTACCGGGTCACCAGCGTCGAAAACGGTCTTGGCGCCGTGGCCGCGCTGTCGGGCGAAAGCCGGTTCGATCTGCTGTTCACCGATGTGGTGATGCCCGGCGGGATGAGCGGGATGGAACTGGCCGAGCGGGTGGCCGCGTTGCGCCCCGACCTGCCGGTCCTGTTCACCTCGGGCTATCCCGAGGATGAGATCGGGCCGGAGAATACCGCACGGCTTGGCCCGCAGATCCTGCGCAAACCCTATCGCAGGCAGGATCTGGCAGCCCATATCCGCAGGATGCTCGACCCCGAGGGCGGCGCGGCAGGGTGACCCCTACCCCGTTGTCACCGCAACCAGCGCACCGGGCGCCTGCACGACCCGACCGGCCAGCGCCGCGCCCGCGCGCAAGGCCTCTGCCAGCCCCCTGCCCTGAAGCCGCGCGCCGAGAAAGCCCGCGTTGAAGGAATCGCCTGCGGCTGTCGTATCGCGCGGCGTCACCTTTTCGGGGCGCATTTCTGCACTGCCGAGGGCGGCGTCCCAGGCTGTCATCATGTCGGCGCCGTTCTTCACCGCCACAGTCGTTGCGCCGGCCTTGCGATAGCGGGCAATCGTTGCCTGCGGGTCGGTATCGCCGAAATGCAGCGCCTCTTCGTCAAAGGATGGCAGGGCAATATCGGCCACCCCGGCCGCCTGCGTCACCGCCTGCCGCATTGTGCCCGCATCGGGCCACAGACGCGGGCGCAGGTTGGGGTCAAAGGCGATGCGACAGCCGTTCGACCGGGCGTCACCCAGCGCCGAAAGCAGCGTTGCGCGGTGATCTTCCTGCAGGATGGCGAGCGTGATGCCGGAGAACAGGATCAGATCCCGCCCCTGCATCGCGCGGGCCAAAGCCCCGGCGTCGGCCGCCAGTTGGCGCGCGGCGGAGTCCCCCCGCCAGTAGGAAAAGCTGCGCTCGCCGTCCCGCAGGTGAATCATGTAGAGGCCGACTGTCCGATCCGGCAGGCGGCGGATCGCGGCGGTGTCGATCCCGGCGTCGGCCATGAAATCGACCATGCTGTCGGACAGCGCATCGGTGCCGACGCAGGTGGCATAGCCCACCTGCCAGTCGGCGGGCAGCACTTGGCGCAGATACCAGGCGCTGTTGAATGTGTCACCCGCAAACCCCTGCCGGAACCGGCCCGGCCCGTCGGGCGACAGTTCCACCATGCATTCGCCGATGGACAGAACCCGCCCCCCGGTCATGTGGCCGCTGCGATGGCTGCGGTGAATTCCTCGATCAGCAGGTCGATCTCCTCGACCCCGACGGAGACGCGGAAGAAGCCCTCGCTGATGCCGAGCGCGGCGCGGCCGTCGGGCGTCAGGGCGCGGTGGGAGGAGCTGGGCGGGTGCGAGAGCGTGGTGGCGATATCGCCCAGCGTGGGGGCAAAGGAGATGTCGGGGGCGGCGCGGGTCAGGGCGTTGGCGGCGGCCCTGCCCCCCGCGACCTCGAAGCTGAGCATGTTGCCGCCGCGCCGGCCCAGCAGGCCGGTGGCGCGGTTGTGGTCGGGATGGTCGGGGCGGAGCGGATAGATCACCCGACGCACGCCCGGCAGCGTGGCCAGATGGTTGGCCAGACGGGCGGCGTTCTCCTCGGCCCGGTCGTAGCGCAGGGCAAAGGAATGGAGGCCCCGTTCGGCCAGCCAGCAGTCGAAGGGGCTGGGGGTCAGGCCGAAGGTCGCCGTGGCGGTGCGGATCGCGGCGCGGTGGCCCTCGTCGCGGGCGGCGGCGTAGCCGAGCGTCACGTCGGAATGGCCTGCCAGCAGCTTCGTCACCGAATGGATCACCACGTCTGCGCCGTGGTCAAAGGGGCGGTAGCCGCGTGGGGTGGTGAAGGTGTTGTCCACCACCACCAGAACGCCGCGGTCGCGGGCGAGTGCCAGGATGCCGTCCATATCTGCCACGCGCAGGGTGGGGTTCGACACGACCTCAATAAGGATCATCCGGGTTTCCGGGCGCAGGGCGGCGGCCACGGCCGCCACATCGGTCGGGTCGGCCAGAGAGGTGGCGATGCCGAGGCGGGGCAGATCCTCGGCCAGCATGCGCAGAGAGCGGCCGTAAAGCTGGTCGCCGCCGACCACATGGTCCCCCGCCCTGAGCAGTCCCAGCAGCACGGCCGTCACCGCCGCCATGCCCGACGACAGGATCAGCCCGCCGGTCGCGCCCTCGAGCGCGTCGATCTTGGCGGCCAGCACGTCGGCGTTCGGGTGCCCCTCTCTCGCATAGGCGTAGCCGGGGCTGCGGCCTTCGTACATCGCGTCCAGCGCGTCGGGGTCGTCCCAGGAATAGACGACCGAGGGGTGCAGGGGCGTGACTACGGGGCGGCCACGATTTTCGGGCACGGGGGTGCGGCGGACGAGGTTCTTTGGGGTTTGGGTCATCGGCGGCTCCGGATTCTGGCGTCTTCATCCCACGGGTGCGGGGGCGCGGCAAGCGCGCGGGATTTTCTTGCCAAGGGGCCCGTTCGCGGACAGACTTTCAGGCGAAGGAGGGGACGGTCATGGAAATCAGTCCGCAGAAGGTCGTTCATGTGGTCTTCAAGGCCCGCGAGGGGCGCCGGGGGGCGCAGGAGCTGGGGGAGTTCATCGGCGGGTTGAACGACGACGAAAAGGCCAATCTGGTCGCGCTGGCCTGGGTCGGGCGGGGGGCGTTCGAACCGGAGGATTTCAATGAGGCCGTGGCCACCGCCTTTGCCGAGGCGACGACCCCCACCGCCCATTACCTGATGGGGATGCCGCATCTGGCCGAGAATCTGGAGGCCGGGTTGGATGCGATGGGGGTCGATGTGGGCGAGGCGGAGGAGGACTTTCTGTAGCCCGGATCTGGCCCGTGCACGGGGTGTGCACGCGTGCCCAAAATCTTAAGCCATTGAAATTCAAACAAAATCCATTTTTTGTTTACCGAATCTCAATCTGTCCTGCGTGCCGCGCATGGCTGAGGCCGGTTTTGCCGAGTTTCGGGCCTAATCCCCCTGCCCCTGCACCAGTCCGGCGCGGAAACGGCGCATGTTGGCCTGATAGCCCTGCGCGCTGCGCATAAGTCCGGCGATCTCTGCCTCGGTCAACTGCCGCACAACCTCGCCCGGCGCGCCGACGACAAGGCTGCCGTCGGGGATCTCCGCCCCCTCGGTCACGATGGCGCCGGCGGCGATCAGGCAGCGGTTGCCGACCCGCGCGCCATTCATCACCGTGGCCGACATGCCCACAAGGGTCTGGTCGCCGATGGTGCAGCCGTGGATCATCGCCAGATGGCCGATGGTACAGTTTTCGCCCACGGTCAGGGGAAAGCCGATATTGGTGTGAAACACCGCGTTTTCCTGCACGTTGGTGCCTGCGCCGATGCTGATGGGCTCATGGTCGCCGCGCAGCGTGGCCCCGAACCAGACCGAGGCGCCCGCCCCCAGCGTCACCTTGCCGATCACATTGGCATCGGGGGCGATCCATGTGTCGGGGTGAATCGTCGGGGCGATGCCGTCCAGCGTCCAGATCACGTGCGTTCCTCGAACTCCCGGTTCAGGTTGCGGACGAAATCGGACAGACCCGGCAGGCGGTCTCGTCGCATCCGTTCGGCGGTCAGGATCGTGACCAGCGCCTGCGCGGTGCGGTCCAGATCGTCGTTGACCAGAACATAGTCGTATTCGGCCCAGTGGCTGATCTCGTCGCGGCTTTTGGCCATTCGGTCGGCGATGACGGTTTCGCTGTCCTGGCCCCTGCCCCGCAGCCGTTGTTCCAGTTCGGCCATCGACGGCGGCAGGACGAAGATGGAGACGACATCGCCGTGCAGGCTGGAGTTGCGGATCTGCTGGCCGCCCTGCCAGTCGATGTCAAAGAGCGTGTCGCAGCCCTGGGCCATCGCCGCCTCGACCGGGGCCTTGGGCGAGCCGTAGAGGTTGCCGAACACCTCGGCATGTTCCAGCATCTCGCCCGCCGCGATCATCGCCTCGAATTCGGGGCGGGCGCGGAAATGGTATTCGCGGCCATCCACCTCTCCCGGCCGTGGCGGGCGGGTGGTGGCAGAGACGGAAAAGCGGATCGTCGGATCCCAGGTCATCAGCCGCCGCGCGAGGGTGGATTTCCCCGCCCCCGAGGGCGACGACAGGATGATGAGAAGTCCACGCCGCTGCAATCGCTTACTCCACGTTCTGGATCTGCTCACGCAACTGGTCGATGACGTGCTTCAGGTCAAGGCCGACCTGCGTCAGCTCCACCGCCTGCGCCTTGGAACAGAGTGTGTTGGCCTCTCGGTTGAACTCCTGCATCAGGAAATCGAACTTGCGCCCCACCGAGCCGGGGGCGGCCAGCAGGGCGCGGGCGGCGGCGACGTGGGCCTCCAGCCGGTCCAGTTCCTCTGTCACGTCGGATTTCACCGCGATGATCGCCAGTTCCTGCGCCAACCGCCCCTCGTCCATGCCATCGGCGGCGGCCATGACGCGGGTCAGGTTCTCGCGCAGCAGGTCCGCCGCGCGGTCACGCCGGGCCTCGGCCAATGCGCGGGCCTGATCGGTCAGCA
Organism: Paracoccaceae bacterium; assembly: GCA_050485905.1. GTDB lineage: Bacteria > Pseudomonadota > Alphaproteobacteria > Rhodobacterales > Rhodobacteraceae > JAWLCA01. Next base: position 9,239 of record JBJHCH010000105.1, read on the forward strand.
CGGCGATGCGGTCGATCTGGCCCGCGATCAGGCGGGTCAGCGCCGCGCCCTCGTCCGCGCGGGCGGTGTTGAAGGCGTCGATCAGGGGCGGCAGGTCGGCCAGCAGCGCATCGCGCAGGGCGGTGGTGTCGTCATCCGCCGCGTCAGACTCCGCCACGCCGCGCAGCATCAGCAGGTCGGCAGCAGCCGTCTGGGCCAGCGTCACGCCCGCCTCTCGCGCCGCCGCCTCGATCTCGGCCAGGGCGCGCAGCGCATCGGACAGGGCCGCGGGGTTCACGCGCAGGCTGGTGGCGCCGTTCTCCTTGGTGATCCGCAGCGACAGGCTGACCGATCCGCGTCCGATGCGGCGCGACAGGTCGGCCCGCACCGCCGCTTCCAGCCCCTCGACCCAGTCGGGCAGGCGCAGGCGCAGGTCCAGCCCCTTGCCGTTCACCGACCGCAGATCCCAGACCCAGGTGACGCCGCCCCCGGCCAGTTCGCCCCGCTGCGTGGCATAGCCGGTCATCGACATGCGCGCCGCGGCGGCATCCGCGCCGTGGGTCGTTCGGGCATTTACCATTTGTTCACTTTCCTGCATCCCCCGGCCCCGAATCCCTTTATGTTAAATTTTGGGCAAGATGTCGGGGTTTGCGGTTCCTAGCAAAGCCCCGGCGCCGCGACAACGTGAATGCCCGTGTGACAAGTCAGGGAGTTCGTCAGAGCCATGGAAAAGGGCCGACATGTGAATCACGGTGGCCAGGGGACGCGGGTCGTGTCGCTTTACGGCGAGACGCTGGCCGGCGGCAGCCCCGGCGGCGGCTGGGTCGCCCCGCAGGCGGTGGAGCAGGTGCGCGGTTACTGGCAGGCGCTTCACGGGGCCAACGGACAGGTTCCCTATCGCAGCGATATCGATCCGCGCGGGATAGAAAGCGCGCTGGAATTTGCCTTTGTGCTGGAACGGATCGCCCCCGGGGTGGGGCGGATCCGGCTGGCGGGGATGCATCTGGCCGATCTGATGGGATCCGAGGTGGGGGGGATGCCCCTGTCGGTCTTCATGATGCCAGAGGCGCGGGGCGCGCTGGCCCGCCAGATCGACGCCTGCTGCGACGGCCCGGCGATTGCCGACCTGCGGCTGGTGTCGCATGGCGAGATGCTGCGGCCGCGGCTGGATGCGCGGATGATGCTGCTGCCGCTGCGCAGCCAGGATGGAACGGTGAACCGGATCCTTGGCGTGCTGGTGGCGCAGGGCGAGATCGGGCGCAAGCCGCGCCGGTTCATCGTCACCGCGACCAGCCTGCAGCCGCTGGGCGACGAGGATGTGACACCAAGGGCGATGCCCGCCTTTCGCGGCGACGGGCCGCTGCGCCCCTGCTTGCGGTTGATCGAGTCGGAAACGGGCGGCGACTGACGCCGCCCGCATCATGCGCTCAGACCGCGGCGCGCGAGCCGTTGGCGCTGCGCCGGCGCGACAGTTCCTCGGCCACCAGAAACGCCAGTTCCAGCGACTGGCTGGCGTTCAGGCGCGGATCGCAGGCGGTGTGGTAGCGATCCGACAGATCCTCGTCCGTCACCGCGCGCAGGCCGCCGGTGCATTCGGTCACGTCCTGGCCCGTCATCTCGAAATGCACGCCGCCGGGGATCGTGCCCTCGGCCTCGTGGATGGCGAAGAACTCATGCACCTCTCGCAGCACGCTGTCGAAGGGGCGGGTCTTGTAGCCGGTGGCCGACTTGATCGTGTTGCCGTGCATCGGGTCGCAGGTCCAGACCACGTTGGCGCCATGCGCCTGCACGGTGCGGATCAGGCGCGGCAGGTTGTCGCCGACCTTGCCCGCGCCGAAGCGGGCGATGAGCGTCAGCCGGCCAGCCTCGTTCGTCGGGTTCAGCTTGTCGATCAGGCGCTTCAGGTCATCCTCGGTCAGCGAGGGGCCGCATTTCAGGCCGATCGGGTTCTGCACGCCGCGGGCGAACTCGACATGGGCGCCGTCGGGCTGCCGGGTGCGGTCGCCGATCCAGATCATGTGGCCCGACCCCGCCACCGGCAGGCCGGTAGTCGTGTCGATGCGGCAGAGCGCCTCTTCATACTCCAGGAGCAGCGCCTCGTGGCTGGTGTAGAAGTCGACCGTGGCCAGTTCGTGGCTGGTTTCCGAGTTCACGCCGGCGGCGGTCATGAAATCCAGCGCGTCGGAGATGCGGTTGGCGAGATCGCGGTAGCGTTCTGCCTTGTCGCCCTCGGCGAAGCCCAGCGTCCAGGCGTGGACACGGTGGACATCGGCGAAACCGCCGGTGGAGAAGGCGCGCAGCAGGTTCAGGCTGGCCGCGGCCTGGGTATAGGCCTGCAGCATGCGCGCGGGATCGGGGATGCGCGCCTCGGCCGTGAAGTCGAAGCCGTTGATGATGTCGCCGCGGTAGCTGGGCAGTTCAACGCCGCCCATCGTCTCGGTCGGGGCGGAACGCGGCTTGGCGAACTGGCCCGCCATGCGGCCGACCTTTACCACCGGCACCTTGGCGCCGTAGGTCAGCACGACGGCCATCTGCAGCAGCACCTTGAACGTGTCGCGGATGTTGTCGGCCGAGAATTCGGCGAAGCTCTCGGCGCAGTCGCCGCCCTGCAGCAGGAACGCCTTGCCCGCGGCCGCCTGACCCAGCGCGCGCTTCAGCTTGCGCACCTCTCCTGCAAAGACGAGCGGGGGATACTTGGCCAACTGCGCCTCGGCCGCCGCCAGCGCGGCGGGGTCGGTATAGTCGGGCATCTGCACCCGAGGGCGGTTGCGCCAGTTGCTCTTGGCCCAGTTGGTCATAATCCTTACTCCGCCGGATCCTTACAGTCGCCCCCCTATAGACAAGGCGGCAGGGGCTTGCAAACCGGACGTCGCCGGTGCGATCGCCCTTGTGGCAGGTCGCGATTTCTGTTTCCCCTGTGTCGCAAATACGACAGGACCGCCCCGTGACGCCGGACCCAAGACGCCCCAGCAAAGCGACCGCCAGCGAACCGGGCGCGCGCCGCTTTGTTTTCCTGCTGCTGGATCAGTTCACCATGCTCAGCTTTGCCGGTGCGATCGAGCCGCTGCGCATCGCCAATCGCATCGCGGGCCGGCCCTTCTATAGCTGGAAGCTGGCCGGTGAGGGCGGGGTGGAGGCGGTCTGTTCCAACGGATCGGCCTTCAAGCTGGACATGGGGCTGGACGAGATCGACCGCGACGATGTGGTGCTGGTCTGCGGCGGGATGGATGTGCAGTCGGCGACGACGAAGCCCGTGCTGAACTGGCTGCGGCGAGAGGCGCGGCGCGGTGTCATCATCGGTGGGCTGTGCACGGCAGGCTACACGCTGGCCCGGGCCGGGCTGCTGGACGGCAAGCGCGCCACGATCCACTGGGAGAACCACGACAGCTTTCTGGAGGAGTTCGAGGATATCAAGCTGACGAAGTCGGTCTTTGTGGTCGATGGCAATCGCTGGACCACGGCGGGCGGCACATCCTCCATCGACCTGATGCTGAAGATCATCGCCGACGACCATGGCGAGGATTTGGCGAACGAGGTGGCGGACCAGCTGATCTATTCGTCGATCCGCACCGATCAGGACACGCAGCGCCTGTCGATCCCCACCCGGATCGGCGTGCGGCATCCAAAGCTGGCGCAGGTCATCCAGATCATGGAAAGCCATATCGAGGATCCGATCAGCCCGGCCGATCTGGCCCATGACGTGGGCATGTCCACCCGGCAGCTTGAACGGCTGTTCCGGCGCTATCTGAACCGCAGCCCGAAACGCTATTACATGGAGCTCAGGCTGCAGAAGGCGCGCAACCTGCTGATGCAGACCGACATGAGCGTGATCAACGTGGCGCTGGCCTGCGGCTTTGCCAGCCCGTCGCATTTTTCGAAATGCTACCGGGCGCAGTATCGTACCACCCCCTACCGCGAACGCGGCAGCCACGGCGCGCGGCTGTCGATCTGACGGGTGGCACGGAAACCCAAACAACCGGCGGAACGCCGCTTTGCCCTATCGGGCATCGTGCATCTGATTGTCGGCTGCGTGCTGCTGGCGGTTTGCGTCGCCGTGTTCCTGCCGACGCTGGGCGCATCGGGCGCCGATCCGCTGGCCGGGTCGATCATCGCGCTGTTGGCCGGTGGGTTGGGCTGGGCCTATATCCGCAGCCATGGCCGGGTGCGAGAGATCCGGCTGACCGATACGGGGATCGAACTGCACCCTGCCGGCACGGTGATCCGGTGGGAGCATGTCAGCGCGGTCGCCCTGCCCGGCCTGGGCCTGGCCGGGCAGCAGCGGCGCATGGCGCCGCGCGCGTTGCGCTTCACGCTGACCGACCGCAGCTTTCACTGGGAGCCGGGGCGCTGGCTGCAGTTCGCCGGGACCGGCCGGATGCATCTGGTGGGGGGCGACAGCCG
>JBJHCH010000106.1:0-13320 GCA_050485905.1 Paracoccaceae bacterium
ATGTTGCCGCCCGACAGACCGGCGATGAAGACCAGCGCAAAGGCCAAGATTGCCGCCATCTCGTAGGGGCCGAAGAGCAGCGCCACGCGGGCAAAGGGAATCGCCACGAATATCAGGATGATCGTGGCCAGGATGTCGCCCATCACCGAAGCGATCAGCCCCACCTGCAACGCCGTTCGTGGCTTGCCCGATTTTGCAAGCGGATAACCATCAAGCGCGGTCGCGGCAGAGGATGCCTCGCCCGGCGCGTTGAGCAGGATGGCCGAGACCGCACTGCCTGCCGCAGTGCCTTTCGACAGTCCGATCAGGAACGAGATCGCGATATAGGGCGACATGTAGAAGGTCATCGGAATGGCAATGGAGATGGCCACGGAACGCGACAGGCCGGGGATCACCCCCACGACGTAGCCCAGCAGCACCCCGCCCCCGATGCCAATGAATGAGGCGAGTGTAAGGGCCTCTCCGATCGCTGAGCCGACTGCCGAGAAATCCATGCTCAGACCACCCCGACACGCATCATGTATACTGAAAGGACGTAGAGCAGCACCGCCGGCACGACCGCGCAGCCCAGGATCAGATACCACCGCCTCTCGCCCAGCAGGATCAGCATGCCCGCGATCAGGATCGGGCCGAACCACGTGATCTTTACGAAGGTCATGAACCAGATTGCGACGCCGACATAGAGGAACGGCCAAGCCGCATAGCCGATGCCGCCCCAATCTATCGCGGCCGAGACGGGGGAAAGACCGTCGCGCAGCATCCCGATCAGCCCGCCCACCGCGACCACTGCACCGCAAACGACCATGATCCAGGCGGCGATGCTGGGCACGAGGCCGGGAGGCATCTGCGCGAAAGGATTTGACCCGGCGTAGTTCGGGATCATCCAGATTAGGGCGAGAGCGCCGAGACTCGCAACCACGAGTCCGGACCAGAAATCTGATCGCGGCATGACTTGTCCCTGTCAATTTGCGACCTATTGCTGGTCGCTTTCTGATTGTTTCAATACTGCACAGGCGGCGGGGGGTGGCAACCCCTTTCCGGTTTGGGTGTTGCCAGGCTGGTCGCGCGGAGTGGCGGTGGCGTTGCGAGACGTGAGACTTGGCTTTTCACGGCTGCCTGCCAACGCTGACCAAACCCGTAGGGCCGCTCTTGCAAACGAGGGAGGATCCTCCTCGTACCGGACATAACTGTAGCGCTCGCGCCGAAGCTTGGGCTACCCGCCGCTTCGGCTTCCGACTGTCGCGCCGGCAGATTGTCTCGGGGACACGGCGCAGCGATCGCTCAATCAGTTAGCACCGTCGTCTTGGTCAGGTAGATCCGCCCTGCACCTGTCGAGCCAGCGACATCGAAGCGGCTGTGACACGGAGCGCCGCTTCGATGCTATCAACGACGGGAACTTCGCGGCCCGCCGACAGCACCGGCGCGCGCCCGGCCAGAGCGCCGGAGCCGAGGATGATCGCCTGTGCGCCGTCGTCGCCGATGGCACGGTCGATGGTGTCGCCGAGCCGGGCCAGCGTGTCGGGCGACAGGTCCGCCGCCGCGGTGACGCCGACTCCGGCGGCGCGCACGGTGCAGATGTCATCGACCCCGTGGCGGGCGACCAGCGCGCGGATCCGCGGCACCGCGGCGTCGAATGTGGTCACGATGGCGAAGCGATGCGCCAGGGTGCGGGCCAGCGACAGGCTGGCATCGACCGCATCGACGATGGGGTGGGGAATGCGGCCCCGGGCCGAGACCGCGATATCGTCGAAACAGGCCATGACGAAGCCCTGATAGCCCTGATGCAGCCCGGCCTCGATCCGCGCGATGGCCAGCGGTTCGGCCAGCGCGCGATCATCCGGCGACTGGATCGCCAGCGGCGCGCCGGGCAGGCCGACGGCATCGGCTGCCACCCCGCTGCCGGCCAGCACCCGGTCGGCCAGCGCGGCGACCTGCCGGGTGATGGCGGCGTTGCTGTTGGGGTTGATCACCAGCAGCCGCCGCGCACCACCCGCGCCGGGGATCTCGGCCTGCATCATCCGGCCATGCTCCGCGGCAGCCAGAGCGCGATGTCGGGCACCAGGATCAGCAGGATGGCGAAGGCGATCATGATCAGGACAAAGGGGAAGGTGCCCCAGATCACGTCGCTGAAACTGCCGCCGCCCTTTCGCACGCCCTGCACGACGAACAGGTTCATGCCCATCGGCGGGGTGATCAGCGCGATCTCGCACATCACGACCACGAAGATTCCGAACCACAGCGGATCGACGCCCAGCACGGCGACCATCGGCACCGCGATCGGCACGGTCAGCACCAGCATCGACATCGCGTCCATGAACATGCCGAGGATGACGTAGAAGACGATCAGCAGGAGCAGCAGCGTGAACTGGTCGAGGCCGAGCGAGGAGACCCAGCGCGTCACCGCCTGGGTGCCGCCGGTCATCGACAGGGTGACGTTCAGCAGCAGGGCGCAGACCAGAACCAGGATCACCATGCCGGTGGTGCGCGCGGACTGGATGAAGCAGTTGGCCAGCATCTCTCCCTTCAGATGGCCGCCCTGCCAGACGAAATAGACCGCCGCCATCACGCCGAGTGCGGCGGATTCCGTGGGCGTGGCAAGGCCGCCATAGATCGACCCCATGACGATGCCGAAGATCACCAGGGGCGGGATCAGGTGCTTCAGAAGCCCCAGCTTCACGTTCATCGGGATGTCGGCGCCGGTGGTGCGGTCGCCGGTGCGCCCGTAGGCGATGAAGACATAAAGCGCGAAAAGGCCGGTGAGCGCCAGGCCGGGGATCAGCCCGGCGACGAACAGCTGGCCGACCGAGACATTGGCCAGCGAGCCATAGACCAGCAGGTTGACGCTGGGCGGGATCAGGATGCCCAGCGTGCCGCCGGCGGCGATGGTTCCCAGCGCGGGGCGGACCGGGTAGTTGCGTTCCTTCAGCGCCGGCAGGGCGATGGTGCCGACGGTGGCGGCAGTGGCGACCGAGGAGCCGGAGGTGGCCGAAAAGAGCGCGCAGGTGCCGATGTTGGTGTGCAGAAGTCCCCCCGGCAGCCGGCCCAGCCAGACCGCGAGGGCGTCGTACATCTTGTCCGCGACGCCGCCGCGCAGCAGCAGTTCGCCCAGCAGCATGAAGAGCGGGATCGCGGTCATGTAGGAGGTGTTCAGCGTACCCCAGACCACGCCGCCCATGGTTTCCACCAGCGGCATGCCATAGGCGAGGTAGCCGCCCACGCCGCCCACGGCCAGGATCGAGACCGCGACCGGCATGCTGAGGAACATCAGCCCCAGCATGATGGCAAAGCCCGTGGCGATTGTCGTTATGCTCATCATGGCCTTACCTCCGCGCCAGATCGTCGAGTTCGGCCTTCAGCTCATCCTCGACCGAATCCGGCCCGAAGGAGCGGTTGAGCCCGCGCCAGTCTCCGGTGACGCCGAGCCAGAGCGCACGAAAGCCCAGCCAGACCGAGGCGGCGGCAAAGACGGTCATCGCCACCAGCCAGACGGTCTGCGGCCAGATCAGCGGCGTGGCCCAGGGGGTCTGGGCGATGGAGCGGTAGAGCCGCGTCTCGCCCACGGTGCGGAAGGTGAAGACCAGCAGGAACACCGCCAGCGCCGCCAGCAGCAGCGCCGCGATCAGGTTCAGCGCCGCCTGCACCCGGGGCGGCATGTTCATGTGCAGAAGGTTGATGCGGATATGCGACTGTTCCACCAGCGCGACCGTGAAGGCCAAGGGCGCGCCGATGGCGATGGCATAGCCCGACAGTTCGTCCACACCGCCGAGCGAGATGGAGAACAGCTTTCGCACCACCGTCTCGACCGCGATCATCACCGAGAGCACCAGCATCATCGCACCAAAGGCGATGGCGCTGGCGCGCGAGAAGCGTTTCATGGCTGTTCCCCCGTTTCGGCGATCAGAGGCCGAGCTTCGTGCCGATGCTGGCGCGCCAGTCGGCCTCGCAGGTCGGGTTCACGGCGTTGCACTGTTCGGCCCAGACCGGCAGCGAGGTCTCGGTCAGTGCGTTGGTGACGAGGTCGAGGTCTGCATCGGTCACCGGCACCACGGTCAGGTTGTAGGAGGTGCCGCGCTCGCAGGGTTCCTGGCCGGTGTTGCAGCGCATCGCGTCGTCGTAGAGCTCCTCGGAGAAGTCCCAGATCGCATCGACATGGCCCTTGACCGCCGCTTCCAGCGTCTCCTGCTGCTCGGGCATCAGGGCGTTCCATTTCGCCAGGTTGATCGCATAGCCGTTGATCGCCAGTTGCAGCGCGATGGGCAGCACGGTGGTCGTGGCCTCGGGCCAGCCGCCGGAATTGGCCGAGGACGGCCCGGTGATGGCGCAATCGACCACGCCGCGGCTGAGCGCCGGCTGGGTCTCGCCAAACGGCATCGGCACGCCGGTGGCGCCGAGGCCCGCGACGAAGTTCGCCGCCGACTGGTCGCCCACCCGTACCTTCAACCCGCGCAGGTCGGACAGGCCGCCGATCTCGGGCTTGCAGAAGATCACCTGCGGGCCGGCCGGCCACACGCCGATCAGCTTGGCGTTGAAGCGTTCCTGCATCCGGGCATCGACCGTGGCGAGGAAGGCGTCGGTATGTTCGCGCCCGGCGGCGAAAGAGGAGTTCAGGCCCACGAGATCGAGGCCAAGCACCGTGGGCTCGTCGCGGCTGACCTGCGGGCCGCGGATCGACACGATGTCAAAGAGGCCCGAGCGCAGCACGCGCAGCCCGTCAGTATCGGGGATGCCGGCCACATCGACCGGCAGGTATTCCACAGTGACATCTAGGCCGGTGGCCTCGGCCAGCCCCTCAAAGAACGGCTGTTCCTTTTGCTGCTGGATCAGGCCAGAACCGACCGGCTGGCCGAGGACGCGGAGCGCGAAGGGATCGGCCTGGGCGGCGGTGGCGATGGTCAGGGCGGCGGCGGTGCAAAGGAGCGTGCGAAGCATGGTCTGGTCCTTCCTGTGTCATTGAGTGGTTTGGCGGCGGTCTGTCGGGGTCCGATTCCACTTCTGCCGGCCCCGCTTCATATGAAAATAGATTTTCCTTGACGCTACGTCTACAAAAATTTTGTTTCGTGACGGTGCAGCCCTCGTTTCGCGCGCGAAACGCCCGGATTTCCGGCAGCTTGCGCGGGATTGCGGCGTGTCAGAGTTCGGAGAGAGCGTCGTTCAGCGTCTCGATCCGGCGCAGCCGGTCACGCCCGGCCGCATCTGCAAGCTCGATCACCCGGGTCGCGATGAGGTGGCAAAGCACCATCACGGCGGAATGGTTGAAGAGCGGCCCCGGCGCCGTGGTGTCGCAGCGGAAATGCCAGGTGGCGGTGGTGCGCAGGGGCAAGCCCTCGTCGGTGACGAACAGCACCGCCGCGCCGCGCCGTTCCGCGTCGGCCAGGATGTTGTCGGTCACCGCCACCCGGCGGCGCAGACCAAAGAAGATCACGCAATCCTCGGCCCGCACGTCCACCAGATGTTCGCCCAGCGTCTGGCCCGCGCCGGGAATGGCAATAATGCTTTCTGTTACTTGCGTAAGCTGCCAGTGTAGATAGCTGGCAAAGGGGTGGCTGGCGCGAAATCCGATCACCCAAACCTTGCGCGCAGCAAGGATCGCGCGCGCCACGGCATCGATTGTCGCTGCGTCGATCACGGCCATGGTCTGCTGGATATTGCGCAAGCATTGTTCGACCTGCATCGAGGCGGGGTCGGTGCTTTGGCCATCCGCTGCCGTCGAGAGGTAGAGCCGCGATCCGGTCTCGCTCTCCTCGCGCGCGTGGCGGCGCGCCTCTTCGTAGCTTTCGTAGCCCAACCGGCGGATGAAGCGCGTCACGGTTGCGTTCGACACACCCGCTAGCGCCGCCAGCTCGCGGGCCGAATAGCTGGCCAGTTCCCCTGGAAAGTCGCAGAGCAACTCACCCAGTTTGCGCTCTGCCGGATGCAAATCGTCGAGCTCTGCGCGCACCCGTGCCAGAATAGATTTCTGTCGTGCCATCAGAGATCCTGTGAAACGATGTTTTCACGAATGTCGCATGGAACGTGCCATTCGTCACCTGCAAACAGTCCGGTCCTCCGTGCAGGTGTGCAGATTTTCTACGCAGGCTTCGTGGCTGCGGTGCCGCAGCTTATGCCGGATGTTCACGCATCCCGCGCCATGATCCAGTCCACTTCCGGTGCGGCGACGAAGCGCCATTTTCGCAGCGGGCCGGCCATGACGTTCAGATAGTAGAGTTCAAACCCGTACGGAGCGCCGCAGGGGTGGTGCCCGCGGGGGACGAGGACGACGTCGCCGTCCTTCACCGCCATGGTCTCGTCCAGGCTGCCGTCGTCGGTGTAGACGCGCTGAACCGCAAAGCCAGACGCTGGGTTCAGGCGGTGGTAGTAGGTCTCTTCCAGATAGGTAATGCGCGGAAAGTCGTCCTCATCATGCCGGTGACTTGGGTAGGAGGACCAGTGGCCGGCCGGGGTGAAGACCTCTGTCACCAGCAGACTATCGGCGTAGTCCTCGTGCTCCATCGCGATATTGTTGATGTGACGCCTGTTGGTGCCCCGCCCGCGCTCGGTCAGGGTGATGCCCTCGGGCCCGACGCGGCGGGCGGGATGCCCGCCGTGGCCGGGGGCGGAGCAGACGGCGAGGACGCAGTCCGTCTCTGCCGTCGCCTGCCAGTCCGTGCCGTTCGGCAAGTAGAGACAGTGCGGCGGGGTCTTCTCGAACACATCCATCCGGTCGCCAAGCACCCCCCAGTCCTGCGCCGCGCCCTGAATCCGGGCCTTTCCCTCGACAATAACCAGGATCACCTCATTCTCGCCGGTCGCCTCGGCCGCCTGCTCACCCGCCTGCAGCCGGTACAGAGCAAAGCCGACGTAACGCCAGCCTGCCGATCCCGGCGTGATGTCATGCACCTTGCCGTGGCGGCCCGAAGGTTTGCGCAGCAGATCGGTCACGACTTGCTCCTCTCGTCGAATTTCCAGTTCTCATTCTCGGGGCAACCGTGGATCGGTAACCCAATCAACTTCCCGACCCTAGAGCAGGCTTCCGATCCACACGCCAGCACCGGTCAGTGCGGCCCCCAGAATGACCCATCCCATCGGCCGGAGACGCGATTGAGGCGCCGGCAGAGGCTGCGGGCTGGATTGCCGAATGAGTTCGGCCTCGACCACCACCGGCAGCTTGGGCGAAAAGCGCGCCAGCACGCGTGCGGTGCGGACAAGATCGCGCAGCGTCGCCTGCGGGCCGATATTCTCGCGGATGTAGCCTTCGACGATCGGACGGGCGACCTCCCAGATGTTGATCTGGGGGTTGAGCGAACGGGCGACGCCCTCGACCACGACCATCGTTCGTTGCAGAAGGATCAACTCGGTCCGGGTTTCCATGCCGAAACGCTCGGTCACCTCGAACAGGTAGTTCAGCAGGCGGGCCATCGAGATGTGCGTTGCGTCCATTCCGAAGATCGGCTCGCCCACGGATCGCAGGGCGCGGGCGAACTCGTCGATGTCGCGGTCCGCGGGCACATAGCCTGCCTCGAAGTGCACCTCGGCAACGCGACGGTAGTCCTTGCGGATGAATCCGAACAGGATCTCGGCATAGACACGGCGGGTGTATTCGTCGATCCTGCCCATGATCCCGAAATCGACCGCAATGATATCGCCGTTCTCCGCTACCTTCAGGTTTCCCTGGTGCATGTCGGCGTGGAAGTAGCCGTCGCGCAGGGCGTGGCGCAGGAACAGTTGCAGCACCCGCTCACTCAACAGCTTGCGGTCGTGGCCGGCGGCATCCAGCGCCTCGTTTTCGCCCAGCGGCACGCCCTCGGCCCAGGCAAGGGTCATCACGTTGCGGCTGGACAGGAACCATTGCGGCTTCGGAACTTGAAATCCTTCGTCCCGCGCGGTGTTCGCGGCGAACTCCGCGGCGGCGGCGCATTCCATGCGCAGGTCCAGTTCTCCCATCACAACGCCCTCGAAATGGGCGATCACGTCGGTCGGGCGCAGCCGGCGCGTTCCGGGAAGCATCGCCTCGATGATCCAGGCCGCCAGATAGAAGGCGTCGATATCCTTGCGAAAGGCGCGCTCTATGTTCGGGCGCAATACCTTCACCGCGACCTTCTCGCCGGTCGCGGCTAGGTGTGCGCTGTGGACCTGTGCGATCGACGCCGCCGCGACGGGTTCGGAGAAGTCGGTGAAGAGCGTGAGGACCGGCCGCTCCAGTTCCTCGGCGATCATCCGCTGTGCGACAGCCGAGGGGAAGGGCGGCAGCTTGTCCTGAAGATAGCGCAACTGGTCGGCCAGTTCCTCGCCCACCACATCAGGGCGGGTGGACAGGATCTGACCAAACTTTATGTAGGCGGGACCGAGCGCAGTCAGCGCCCGCGTCGCGGGCGGCAGCGCCGGATCGCCCTTGAGGCCCAGCCACTTGAACGGCCAGCCGAGGATGCGTGCCAGAACCCGCAGTCTCGGGGGGGCGCGAAACGCCTCCAGCACCACGCCCATCGCGCCGGTGCGCTCCAGCGTCGCGCCGGTGCGGATCAGGCGCCAGATGTTGTGCGGGCCGCGCATGTCAGATCTTCCAGCCCGAATGCAGCGCAGCAACGCCCATGGACAGGTTGCGATACCTAACCTGCTCGAACCCGGCGTCGCGGATCATCTGCGCGAACGCCTCCTGATCGGGAAAGCGGCGGATCGATTCCACCAGATACTGGTAGCTCTCGCGGTCGCCGGTCACGACTTGTCCCATCGCCGGGATCACGTTGAAAGAATAGCGGTCATAGGCCCATTGCAGCGCGGAGTTAGGAAGCTGGCTGAATTCCAGCACCATCAACCGCCCGCCGGGGCGCAGGACACGAAACGCCTCGGCCAGCGCCTCCCCGATCCGCGTCACGTTCCGGATGCCAAAGCTGATCGTATAGACGTCGAAACTGCCGTCCGGAAACGGCAGGGCCATCGCGTCGCCCACCACCCAGTCGAGCCGGTCGGCCAGAGCTTCGGCCCCGGCGCGTTTGCGCCCCTCGGCCAGCATGGATTCGGTCATGTCGCAGACCACGGCCCGCGCACCGGGCGCGCGCTTCAGGAAGCGAAAGGCGATGTCGCCGGTGCCGCCCGCCACATCCAGCAGGTGCTGGCCGTCGTGCGGGGCCAGCCAGTCCATCATCGCGTCCTTCCACAGCCGGTGGACGCCTGCACTCATCAGGTCGTTCATCAGGTTGTAGCGCGATGCAACGCGGGTGAATACGCCGTGCACCATGCCGGCCTTGGCGTCCTCCTCGACGGTCTGGTAGCCGAAATGGGTCTGCTTTCGCTCGTCGCTCATCGGGCCTTGCCGTCCTGTGAAGTGCCCCTTCTTATAGGGCGCGGGCGGGGGGTTACAATCCGCCGGGAACCCACAGGAGCCGCACTTGCCCGAATTGCCAGAGGTCGAGACAGTTCGCCGCGGGCTGGTGCCGGTGATGGAGGGACAGGTTATCGCAAGGGCCGATGTTCGCCGGCCGGACCTGCGCTGGCCCCTGCCGGACCGGATGGCCGAACGGCTGACCGGCGCGCGGGTGGAGCGGCTGCGGCGGCGGTCGAAATACATTCTGGCCGACCTGTCCATCGGCGAGACGCTGATCGTGCATCTGGGCATGTCGGGGCGCATCCTGATCTCGCGTCCCGGGGCCGCGATGGCCGTACGGGAGGTGCCGGGTGCGTTCCACCATGATCACCCGACCCCCGCAAAGCACGATCATGTCGTCTTCGACATGGGGTCGGGCGCGCGCGTGACCTTCAACGACGCGCGCCGCTTTGGCGCGATGGATCTGGTGGCGACCGGCGCGGCCGAGGGGCACCGGCTTCTGGCATCCCTTGGCCCCGAGCCTCTGGGCAACGCCTTCAACGAGGATTGGCTGATCGCCCGGATGCAGGGTCGCCGCAGCCCGGTCAAGGCCCTGCTGCTGGATCAGCGCACGGTCGCGGGACTGGGCAACATCTATGTCTGCGAGGCGCTGCACCGCGCCGGGATCTCGCCAACGCGGCTGGCCGGCAGAGTCGCGACCGCGCGGGTGGCGTCGCTGGTCCCGATCATCCGCGATGTCCTGTCCGAGGCCATCGCGGCGGGCGGCTCTTCGCTGCGCGACTACCGCCAGACCGACGGGGAACTCGGCTATTTCCAGCACACCTTTCGCGTCTACGGGCGCGAGGGGCAGCCCTGCGCGACGCCGGGTTGCGCCGGGGTCGTGCGCCGCGTCGTCCAATCTGGCCGGTCTTCGTTCTACTGCCCGGCCTGCCAGAGATAGCTTGAACCATCCGACCGGGGTGTTACGACTTCCCGGGCGAAAGGAGACGCGACATGGCCTATGAGACCCTGGTCGTCGAGACCAACGACCACGTATCCGTGATCCGCCTGAACCGGCCCGATGCGCTGAACGCGCTGAACGCGCAGCTGATGGCGGAACTCGCATCGGCCCTGGCGGCGGCGCAGGCCAACGAAAAGGTCCGCTGCATCGTTCTGACCGGGTCGGAAAAGGCGTTCGCTGCCGGTGCCGACATAAAGGAGATGGCGGAGAAAAGCTTCGTCGATGTCTTTGCCGCCGATTTCTTCACCGCCGAGACCGACGCCATCCTGCGCGTGCGCAAGCCGATCATCGCCGCGGTATCGGGCTATGCGCTGGGGGGCGGGTGCGAACTGGCGATGATGTGCGACTTCATCATCGCATCCGACACGGCCAAGTTCGGCCAGCCAGAGATCAACCTGGGCGTCGTCGCCGGCATCGGGGGCACGCAGCGCCTGACCCGGCTGGTCGGTCGGTCGAAGTCGATGGACATGCATCTGACCGGGCGCTTCATGGACGCTGCCGAGGCAGAGCGGGCAGGGCTGGTCAGCCGGGTCGTTCCGGTGAAGAAGCTGATGGAAGAGGCGCTGGCCGCGGCGCAGAAGATCGCCGAGAAATCCGCCCTGACCGTGATGGCGGTGAAGGAGGCCGTGAACCGGGCCGAGGAAACCAGCCTGCGCGAGGGGCTTCTGTTCGAACGCCGGCTGTTTCATGCCCTCTTTGCCACCGAGGATCAGAAAGAGGGCATGGGCGCGTTTCTGGAAAAGCGCGAGCCGCAGTTCCGCGACCGCTGAGCGCCATGTTTTTCTTTGTTCAGCCGGTTGACTCGGCCCGGCACCCGCCTTAGAGACGCGGCTTCAGATTTACCCGAGACAAGACCGGAACGTAGCAATGGCGAACACGCCCCAATCCAAGAAACGCGCGCGCCAGAATGATCGCCGTGCGTCCATCAACAAGGCGCGTCGGTCGCGGATTCGCACCTTCCTGCGCAAGGTGGAAGAGGCGATCGCGTCAGGCGATGCCGACGTCGCCAAGACCGCCCTGCAGACCGCGCAGCCGGAACTTTCCCGTGGCGTGTCGAAGGGCGTGATGCACAAGAACACCGTGGCGCGGAAGATGTCGCGCCTGTCGGCCCGGGTCAAGGCACTGGCCGTCTGACCAAGACCGATCTTCGAGACAGCGAAAAGGGCGCGCCGCTGGCGCGCCCTTTTCTTTTCGCGAGTCTTCCGGTCGGTGCACAACTCTAGCGTGTTCATTTTGCATCGATTGCGGGATTCGCGGCAATCGCCTCCGAGTCAAGATCGAAGTTCTGTTGCGGGCTCGGCGGCGGCCGGGATAGCGTCATGAAAGCGATTCACGTCGCCTGGGGGGACTTGACGCACGCGCGGGTCCGGACCGGTATCGGGTGGTTGTCTGCCAACACCATCGCAGCCGGATCGGGACCGCGCCCGGGACGCCGTCGGCGGGCAAAGGGGGCTTTGCCTGCTATCGGAGAACCCGGCCGGGGCGCTGCCTAGCGCACCGATGGTGCTGATCGTCCATTGAGAGGTTCGCTGACCGAAACGGTCCATGCGCAGTCGGAATATTCCGGGCATGCGCCTGGTCTTGCGTGTCAGCGAGACGACCGACACGACCGCACCGGTTCTGCCCCGGTGAAGGATGCTGCCCGGCTATGTGACATCGTGCGATTGCGGAGGGCGCAAGCGGCCAGAACGGCGCGGGTGCCTCCGGTGATAAGAACGATAAAACGGGTCGGAAATGACGCAAGATACCTGGGGGCAAGTCCGTGGCGAACTCATCAAATCTGTCGGCAAGAACAACTACGTCACCTGGATCGAACCCCTGAGGTTCTCGGGGCTGCGGGATGGCGTCGCGCGTTTCGAGGCGCCAACCACCTTCATCGGTGATTGGGTGTCGCGCAATTTCGCGGAAGCCATTCGCCAGCAACTGACTTTCGCCGGGGCCGAGGTGGAACGGGTCGAATTTTCCGTGCCCTCGCCGAATCGGACGGATGCCGGGGCGATGAACGGGGCCGAGACCCGGCCGGTGACGCGGCGGACGGTGCTCCGCGTGTCGGATGACGACGATCTGCCGGGGGCGCCGCTCGATGCGCGCTTCACCTTCGACAGCTTCGTCGTGGGCAAGCCGAACGAATTGGCTCACGCCGCGGCCCGTCGCGTGGCCGAGGGCGGGCCTGTCACCTTCAACCCGCTCTTCCTTTATGGCGGGGTCGGTCTGGGCAAGACGCACTTGATGCACGCGATCGCCCATGAGTTGCAAAAGCAGAAGCCCGAAGCGCGCGTCCTCTACCTCTCGGCCGAGCAGTTCATGTACCGCTTCATCCAGGCCCTGCGCGAAAAGCAGATCATGGATTTCAAGGGGCTGTTCCGGTCAGTCGATGTGCTGATGGTCGATGACGTGCAGTTCATCGCCGGCAAGGAAAGCACGCAGGAGGAGTTCTTCCACACCTTCAACGCGCTGGTCGACCAGCACAAGCAGATCGTCATCTCCGCCGACCGCGCGCCGGGCGAGATCAAGGATCTGGAAGACCGGATAAAGAGCCGCCTGCAATGCGGGTTGGTCGTCGATCTGCACCCCACCGACTACGAATTGCGACTCGGCATCCTGCAGGCCAAGGTGGAACTTTATCGTCAGCAGTATCGCGGGCTGGTGTTGGCCGACGGGGTGCTGGAATTCCTCGCCCACCGCATCACAACCAATGTCCGCGTGCTGGAAGGCGCGCTGACCCGGCTGTTTGCTTTCGCCAGTCTGGTGGGGCGCGAGATCACGCTCGATCTGACGCAGGACTGCCTCGCCGACATCCTCCGCGCCTCCGACCGCAAGGTCACGGTCGAGGAGATCCAGCGCAAGGTGGCCGAGCACTACAACATCCGCCTGTCCGACATGATCGGCCCCAAGCGGGTGCGCACGATCGCCCGGCCGCGCCAGATCGCGATGTATCTGGCCAAGCAGCTGACCACCCGCAGCCTGCCCGAGATCGGTCGCCGTTTCGGCGGGCGCGACCACACCACGATCATGCACGGCG
>JBJHCH010000107.1:0-13196 GCA_050485905.1 Paracoccaceae bacterium
TCTCCTCCGGCGCCGCGTCGATCTGGTCATACGACTTGAAATCGCCGAAATACTTCGTGATCGCCGCCGTCAGCGTCGTCTTGCCATGGTCAACGTGGCCAATCGTGCCAACGTTCACATGCGGTTTCGTCCGTTCGAACTTTGCCTTTGCCATTGTGGCCTCTCCTTATCGGGTCTCGGTGGCGGCGGGGTGGCCCCGCCCTACAGGTGTGGTAGGGCGGGGTTCACCCCGCCGCACCGTCATGCGTATTTCTTCTGGATCTCGTCCGAGATGTTCTGCGGCACCGCGTCGTAGTGGTCGAACTGCATGGTGAAGTTCGCCCGGCCCGATGACATGGAGCGCAGTGTGTTGATATAGCCGAACATGTTGGCGAGCGGCACAAAGCAGTTGATGACCACGGCATTGCCGCGCGCCTCCTGCCCGGTGACCTGGCCGCGCCGGCTGGTCAGGTCGCCGATGATGCCGCCGGTATACTCTTCGGGCGTGACCACCTCGACCTTCATGATCGGCTCCAGCAGCTTCGCGCCGGCCTTCTTCAAACCATCGCGCATCGCCGCACGCGCCGCGATCTCGAACGCCAGCACACTGGAGTCCACGTCGTGGAATGCGCCGTCCGTAAGGGCTACTTTGAAGTCGATCACCGGGAACCCGGCCAGCGGACCGGAGTCCATCACCGACTTGATGCCCTTCTCGACGCCAGGAATGTATTCCTTCGGCACGGCACCACCGACGATCTTGGACTCGAAGCTGTAGCCTTCGCCCGGCTGGGTCGGCTCAATCTCGAGCTTCACCCGCGCGAACTGGCCGGTACCACCGGTCTGCTTCTTGTGGGTATAGTCGATCTCGGTCTTGTGGCTGATCGTCTCGCGGTAGGCCACCTGCGGCGCACCGATGTTCGCCTCGACCTTGAACTCGCGCTTCATGCGGTCGACGAGAATGTCGAGGTGCAATTCGCCCATGCCCTTCATGATCGTCTGGCCCGATTCGAAATCGGTCTCGACGCGGAAAGACGGATCCTCGGCAGCCAGACGCGCCAGCGCGATGCCCATCTTCTCCTGATCGGCCTTCGACTTCGGCTCGACGGCGATCTCGATCACCGGCTCGGGGAAGGTCATGGTTTCAAGGATCACCGGCTTAGACGGATCACACAGCGTATCGCCGGTGGTGGTTTCCTTCAAACCCGCCAGCGCGATGATGTCACCCGCAAATGCTTCCTCGATCTCCTCGCGGTTGATCGCGTGCATCATCATCATTCGGCCGACACGTTCGCGCTTGCCCTTGGTCGAGTTCAGCATCGAGTCGCCCTTCTTCAGCACGCCCGAATAGATGCGCGTGAAGGTCAGCGAGCCCACAAAGGGGTCGTTCATGATCTTGAACGCCAGCGACGAGAACGGCTGAGCGTCGTCGGCCGACCGCTCGATGTTGCGGGTCTCGGTCTCGTCGCCCGGCGCGAAGCCCATGTAGGCCGGCACATCGAGCGGGCTCGGCAGATAGTCGATAACCGCGTTCAGCAGCGGCTGCACGCCCTTGTTCTTGAACGCCGAGCCAGCGGCCACCGGCACGAACGACAGGCTGAGTGTGCCCTTGCGGATCAGACGGCGCAGGGTGTCCTCGTCGGGCTCGTTGCCCTCCAGATAGGCCTCCATCACGTCGTTGTCCTGCTCGACAGCGGTCTCGACAAGGTTCGAGCGCCATTCGGCGGCAAGATCCTGCAAGTCGTCGCGGATCGGCTGGCGTGTCCAGGATGCACCCAGATCCTCGCCCTTCCAGGTCCACTCCTCCATCTTGATCAGGTCGATGATGCCTTCGAGCTTGTCCTCGGCACCGATCGGCAGCGCGATCGGCAGCGGAGTCGCGCCGGTGCGATCCTTGATCATGTTCACGCAGTTGAAGAAGTCGGCGCCGATCTTGTCCATCTTGTTCACGAAGACGATACGCGGCACCTTGTAGCGGTCGGCCTGACGCCAGACGGTTTCGGTCTGAGGCTCGACACCTGCGTTGGCGTCCAGCAGACAGATCGCGCCGTCGAGCACGGCAAGCGAACGCTCCACCTCGATGGTGAAGTCTACGTGCCCGGGCGTGTCGATGATGTTGAAGCGATACTTCGTGTCGGATGTGCCTTCCGAAGTCGGGTCTTCCTGACGCTGCCAGAAGGTCGTCGTAGCAGCCGAGGTGATCGTGATCCCCCGCTCCTGCTCCTGCTCCATCCAGTCCATCGTCGCAGCGCCGTCATGCACTTCGCCGATCTTGTGGGACTTGCCGGTGTAGTAGAGGATCCGCTCGGTCGTCGTGGTCTTGCCGGCGTCGATATGCGCCATGATCCCGAAATTGCGGTATCGCTGCAGCGGATAGTCGCGTGCCATCGTCGTTACCCCTTACCAGCGGTAGTGGCTGAATGCCTTGTTGGCATCGGCCATCTTGTGGGTGTCTTCGCGCTTCTTCACCGCGGTGCCGCGGCTGTTGGCGGCATCGAGCAATTCGCCCGCCAGACGCTCTTCCATCGTATTCTCGTTGCGCTTGCGCGCGGCAATGATCAGCCAGCGGATCGCCAGCGCCTCGCGGCGCTCGGGGCGCACTTCGACAGGCACCTGATAGGTCGCACCACCGACCCGACGGGAACGCACCTCGACCGAGGGCTTCACGTTGTCCAGCGCCTCGCGGAAGACCTCGATCGGTGCGCGCTTCAGGCGGCTCTCGACCCGGTCAAGGGCGTTGTAGACGATGCTCTCGGCGACGGATTTCTTGCCATCGACCATCAGGTTGTTCATGAACTTGGTCAGAACCCGATCACCATACTTGGCATCAGGCAGGACTTCGCGCTTTTCGGCGGCGTGACGACGCGACATATCTCAGTTCCTCACTTCGGACGCTTCGCGCCGTATTTCGAACGGCGCTGACGGCGGTCTTTGACGCCCTGGGTATCCAGAACACCGCGCAGGATGTGGTAGCGGACGCCGGGAAGGTCTTTCACCCGGCCGCCACGGATCAGGACCACCGAGTGCTCCTGCAGGTTGTGCTTCTCGCCGGGGATGTAGCTGATCACCTCGTAGCCATTGGTCAGGCGCACCTTGGCAACCTTCCGCATGGCCGAGTTCGGCTTCTTCGGCGTCGTCGTGTAGACGCGCGTGCAAACGCCCCGCTTCTGCGGGCAGGATTCCAAGTGCTGCGACTTGGACTTTCGCACGTTCGGCTGCCGCGGCTTGCGGATCAGCTGTTGGATCGTCGGCATTCCGGTTCTACCCCGTGTTGCATCCCGTTCATGTCTCAAGGCGCTCTTGAAAACGCCAAAACCGCATGCGCCCCAATGCTTCGGGGCGACGCGGTGGAATTCCAGAGGATCGGGGCACAGAAGGCCCGGATCTTGACCGCTAGTTCGTTCTGATCCCGGGCCGCGGGCCATGCCCGCATCCGAGTTGGCGCCGTATAGGCAGAGTCGCAGGGGTTGTCAACAGCACCCGGATCACGCCGGCCGCCGCGCCGCGCGACCAATCTGGCGCTCGCGATAAAAGGTGAAAAGGCCCGTGGCGACTATGATCGCCGCACCCAGAAGCGTCAGAGCTTCGGGCCAGTCGCCAAAGACCACAAGACCCAGCACCAGCGCCCAGACAAGACCGGTATAGCGGAACGGCGAGACGAACCCCACATCGCCTGAGCGCATTGCCAGAACTGCCAGCAGATAACCCCCGACGACAAAGACCGTGGCGCCGGCCAGTTGCCATATTCCGGCAGGGGACGGCGTCGCCCAGGTCTCGGCCAGCGATGCGAAGGCAGAGAACGCCATCACGCCGATAGCCGCACAGAACGCCACGGTGACCGAGGGCACGGCGGCGCTCAACCGCCGCGTGGCGATATCGCGTACCGTCACGCAGACGACAGCGGCCAACGCCATAAGCGAATAGACGTTGAAACCCTCGGTTCCCGGCCGAACGATCAGCAGTACGCCGCAGAAGCCGATCAGCACAGCCATCAGCCGTCGCCAGCCCACGGCCTGCCCCAGAAACACCGCACCGGCCAGCGTTACCGTGAGCGGAAGCGCCTGCAGGATTGCCGTCACATTCGCAAGCGGCATGTTGAACAGTGCGGTCAGGAAGAAGAAGGCGGCCGCGATCTCTCCAGCCGTGCGCATCAGGACCAGCCACCAGTCGGCCCGCGGGAAGTCAAATCGCAGCGCGCCCATCCGGTACGCGATCAGGCCAAGCGCAATCGTGGTGCCGATGCCCCGGATGAACAGGGCCTGGAATAGCGGCAACTCAGCAGAAAGCAGCTTCATGCAGGCATCGTTCAGCGTGAAGGCGGCCATCGCCGCCATCATCAGAAGCGCCCCGCGCGCATTGTCGCTCAACGCCAGATCCTTAACCCGTGCAACGCCGCGCCCGGCTTATGGCGGCGCCCCGTGAAGGGCAAGGGCCTGTCGAAATGAAAAGGGCCGGTCCCGCAGGACCGGCCCCTCTTTCGTCCTGAGACGTGTCAGTCGCGCCCTTCAGGCGTGTCGACGAGGTTCGATTCGATCTCATCCTCGCCGATTACCTCTTCGATGGGTGCGGCCAGTGCCGCGGCGGCCTCAGCCTCGGCCCGCCGCGCCTCCAGCACCTTGTTGTCGCGATCAGCCGCAATGCGGCGTACCCGTGAGGTCGCCCCGCCGGTTCCCGCGGGGATCAGCCGGCCAACGATCACGTTCTCCTTCAGCCCCACGAGCTTGTCGCGCTTGCCCTGAACCGAGGCTTCGGTAAGCACGCGAGTGGTTTCCTGGAACGAGGCCGCCGAGATGAAGCTGCGTGTTTGCAGGCTCGCCTTGGTGATGCCCAGCAGGATCGGCTCGCCCTTGGCAGGTTCGCGTCCGTCAGAAATCGCCTTGGCATTCACCTCGTCGAACTCGTCCTTGTCGACATGCTCGCCCTTCAGAAGCGTGGTGCCACCCGAATCCAGGATCTCCCACTTCTGCAGCATTTGCCGCACGATCACCTCGATGTGCTTGTCGTTGATCTTCACGCCTTGCAGGCGATAGACGTCCTGCACTTCGTCGATCAGGTAGTTGGCAAGCGCCTCGATTCCCATGATCCGCAGGATATCGTGCGGTGCCGGGTTACCGTCCATGATGTACTCGCCCCGCTGGACGAAGTCGCCCTCGGCCACCGGGATGTGCTTACCCTTGGGCACCATGTACTCGGCCGGCTCCAGCGAGTCATCAGTGGGTTCGATCGTGATGCGGCGCTTGTTCTTGTAGTCCTTGCCGAACCGTACATAGCCGTCGATTTCCGCGATGATCGCGTGATCCTTCGGCCGCCGCGCCTCGAACAGTTCCGCCACCCGCGGCAGACCACCGGTGATGTCCTTGGTCCGTGCACCCTCGCGCGGAATGCGGGCCACCACGTCGCCGGCCTGCACGTCCTGCCCGTCTTCGACCGACAGGATGGCGTCGACCGACATCGGATAGGTCACCGGATTGCCCGCATCATTGCGAACCGGTTCTCCACTCGCCCCGTCCATCAGGATGATCTCGGGCTTCAGATCATTGCCCTTCGGCGCCGAACGCCAATCGGACACGATCTTCTGGGTCATGCCGGTCGCCTCGTCCGTATCATCGCGCACCGAAATACCCGAGACCAGATCGACGAAGCGCACCACGCCGGGTTTCTCAGCGATGATCGGCAGCGTGAACGGATCCCATTCGAACAGCTTGTCTGCGCGCTTCACCACTTGCGTGTCGCGCACGAACAGCTTGGCCCCGTACGGCAGCTTGTGCGTGGCCCGCTCGGTGCCGTTCTCGTCGATGATGGCAAGCTGCATGCTGCGGCCCATCACGACCATCTCGCCCGACTTCTTCTCCAGAATGGCAGCGTTGCGGAACTCGATCTTGCCGGGCTGGCTCGCCTCGACAAAGGACTGCTGGCCGCCCTGCGCGATGCCGCCGATGTGGAAAGTCCGCATCGTGAGCTGCGTGCCCGGCTCGCCGATCGACTGGGCGGCAATGATGCCCACCGCCTCGCCGATGTTGACAATCGTTCCGCGCGCGAGGTCTCGGCCATAGCACATGGCACAGACGCCTTCCTCGGCCTCGCAGGTAAGCGGCGAGCGGATCTTGACTGTGGCGATGCCCGCGGCCTCGATCCGTTCCGCCTTGCGCTCTTCCAGCAGTTCGCCACGCGCGACGATAACTTCGTCGGTCGCCGGATCAAGCACATCCTCTGCCACCACACGACCGAGGATCCGTTCGGCCAGCGACGCCACGACCTCGCCATCGTTCACCGCCGACGACGCGGTGATGAACCGATCGGTGCCACAGTCATTTACGCGCACGATGCAGTCCTGCGCCACGTCCACCAGACGCCGCGTCAGATAGCCCGAGTTCGCCGTCTTCAGCGCGGTATCGGCCAGACCCTTCCGCGCACCGTGGGTGGAGTTGAAGTACTCCAGCACGGTAAGACCTTCCTTGAAGTTCGAGATGATCGGCGTCTCGATGATCTCGCCCGACGGCTTGGCCATAAGACCGCGCATACCGCCCAGCTGCTTCATCTGTGCCGGCGACCCCCGCGCCCCGGAGTGGGACATCATGTAGACGCTGTTCGGTTCCTTCTCGGCGCCGGCATCGTCCAGACGCACGGCCGAGATCTCCTTCATCATCTCGCCCGCAACGGCATCAGAACAGCGCGACCAGGCATCGACAACCTTGTTGTACTTTTCGCCCTGGGTGATCAGGCCGTCCATGTACTGCTGTTCGAACTCCTTCACCTGATCGCGGGTGGCGTTAACGATCTCCCACTTGCCGTCGGGGATCAGCATGTCGTCCTTGCCGAAGCTGATGCCCGCCTTGAACGCCTCGCGGAAGCCCATGCTCATGATCTGGTCGCAGAAGATCACCGACTCCTTCTGGCCACAGTGGCGATAGACCGTGTCGATGACGGTCTGGACGTCCTTCTTACGAAGCAGGCGGTTGACCAGATCGAATGGCGCCTTGGCATTCATCGGCAGCAACGCACCCAGGCGCAGGCGGCCAGGTGTCGTCTCATAGCGACGGATGACCTCGTTGCCTTCCTCGTCGATCTGCTTGATCCGTGCGGTGATCTTCGAATGCAGGTGCACCACGCCCGCGGCCAGCGCGTGCTCGACCTCGTCCACGCTGGCAAACGCCATGCCCTCACCCGGCATCCCGTTCCGCTCCATCGAGCAGTAGTAGAGTCCAAGCACCATGTCCTGCGACGGCACGATGATTGGCGCGCCGTTCGCGGGGCTGAGCACGTTGTTGGTGCTCATCATCAGGACGCGCGCCTCAAGCTGGGCTTCCAGCGACAGTGGCACATGAACCGCCATCTGGTCGCCGTCGAAGTCGGCGTTGAAGGCCGCGCAGACCAGCGGATGCAGCTGGATCGCCTTGCCCTCGATCAGGATCGGCTCGAAGGCCTGGATGCCCAGACGGTGCAGCGTCGGCGCGCGGTTCAGCAGGACCGGATGCTCGCGGATCACCTCGTCCAGAAGATCCCAGACCTCGGGACGCTCCTTCTCGACCAGTTTCTTAGCCTGCTTCACCGTGGACGAAAGACCCTTGGCCTCCAGCCGCGAATAGATGAACGGCTTGAAAAGTTCGAGCGCCATCTTCTTCGGCAGACCACACTGGTGCAGCTTCAGTTCCGGGCCGGTCACGATGACCGAACGGCCCGAGAAGTCCACGCGCTTGCCCAGAAGGTTCTGACGGAACCGGCCCTGCTTGCCCTTCAGCATGTCCGACAGCGACTTCAGCGGGCGCTTGTTCGTGCCGGTGATGACCCGGCCGCGACGACCGTTGTCAAAGAGCGCGTCCACCGCCTCCTGCAGCATCCGCTTCTCGTTCCGGACGATGATATCGGGCGCGCGCAGCTCGATCAGCCGCTTCAGGCGGTTGTTGCGGTTGATGACCCGGCGATACAGATCGTTCAGGTCCGAAGTGGCAAAGCGGCCGCCATCGAGCGGCACCAGCGGGCGCAGTTCCGGCGGGATCACCGGCAGCACGGTAAGCACCATCCATTCGGGGCGGTTGCCCGATTCAAGGAAGTTCTCAACCACCTTCAGCCGCTTGATGATCTTCTTCGGCTTAAGTTCGCCGGTGGCCTCCTTCAGCTCCTCACGCAGCCGCTCGGCTTCCAGTTCCAGATCGATCGCCGCCAGCATCTCGCGGATCGCCTCGGCACCGATATTCGCTGTAAAGGCATCGGCGCCGTAAAGATCCTGCGCCTCAAGGAACTGTTCCTCGTTCAGCAACTGACCAGACGTCAATTCGGTCAGGCCAGGTTCGATCACGACGTAGTTCTCGAAATAGAGGATCGATTCCAGATCCCGCAGCGTCATGTCCAGCATCAGGCCGATGCGGCTGGGCAGTGATTTCAGAAACCAGATGTGGGCAACCGGCGCGGCCAGCTCGATATGGCCCATGCGCTCGCGCCGAACTTTCTGCAGCGTCACCTCGACGCCGCATTTCTCGCAAACGACGCCGCGATACTTCATCCGCTTGTACTTTCCGCACAGGCACTCGTAGTCCTTGATCGGACCAAAGATGCGAGCGCAGAACAGGCCGTCGCGCTCTGGCTTGAAGGTGCGGTAGTTGATCGTTTCCGGCTTCTTGATCTCGCCGAAAGACCAGCTGAGGATCCGCTCGGGGCTTGCCAGCGAGATCTTGATCTCGTCGAAGGTCTTCGGCGCGGCCAGCGGGTTGAACGGGTTGGTGGTGAGTTCCTGGTTCATCTAGCGTCCTTACATATCAGGGGCGGTCGAGTGGGGGCGGTGGCCGCCCTCACTCCTCCTCCGCATCCAGGAGTTCCATGTTGAGGCCGAGGCCGCGCACTTCCTTGACGAGCACATTGAACGATTCCGGCACGCCGGCCTCGAAATTGTCCTCACCCTTGACGATGCTCTCGTAGACCTTGGTCCGGCCCGCCACGTCGTCCGACTTCACCGTCAGCATTTCCTGCAGCGTGTAGGCGGCGCCGTAGGCTTCCAAAGCCCAGACCTCCATCTCGCCAAGACGCTGACCACCGAACTGGGCTTTACCACCCAGCGGCTGCTGCGTGACCAGCGAGTAGGGGCCGGTCGAGCGGGCGTGCAGTTTGTCGTCGACCAGGTGGTGGAGCTTCAACAGGTACTTCACGCCGACCGTGACCGGCCGGGCAAAGGCTTCACCGCTGCGACCGTCAAAGACGACCGACTGGCCGCTTTCGTCAAAGCCCGCGCGACGCAGCGCATCGTTGACATCCGGTTCCTTGGCGCCGTCGAAGACCGGCGTCGCGATCGGCACGCCGCCACGCACAGCCTCGGCCGACTCCACGAGCGATTCCTCGTCGGCATCGCCAAACGCGGTTCCGTAGGTTTCGTCGCCATAGCCGATCCGCATGGCCTCGCGCACCGGCGTCAGGTCGCCTGACCGGCGATATTCCTGAAGTGCTTCGTCGATCTTGACGCCAAGGCCGCGTGCCGCCCAGCCCATGTGGGTTTCAAGGATCTGACCCACATTCATCCGGCTGGGTACACCCAGCGGATTCAGCACGACATCGACCGTCGTGCCGTCTGCGAGGAACGGCATGTCCTCCTCGGGCACGACCTTCGAGATGACACCCTTGTTGCCGTGACGCCCGGCCATCTTGTCACCGGCCTGCAGCTTGCGCTTCACCGCGACGAAGACCTTGACCATCTTCATCACGCCCGGCGGGAGGTCGTCGCCGCGACGCACCTTTTCGACCTTGTCCTCGAACCGGTGCTCCAGCGCGCGCTTCTGCGCGTCGAACTGCGCGTTCAACGCCTCGACTTCCTGGGCCAAGGCCTCTTCACCGATGGCAAGCTGCCACCACTGGCCGCGGCTTAGCGTGTCCAGCAGTTCCTCGGTGATCTCGGACCCCGGCTTGACGCCCTTAGGCCCCTTCACCGCGGTCTTGCCCAGGATCAGCGATTTCAGACGCGCGTAGATGTTGCGCTGCAGGATCTCCAGCTCGTCGTCGCGGTCGCGGCTCAGCCGCTCCACTTCCTCGCGCTCGATCTGCAGGGCGCGCTCGTCCTTGTCGACACCGTGCCGGTTGAAAACACGCACCTCGACAATCGTGCCGAAGGCGCCCGGCGGCAGGCGCAGAGAGGTGTCGCGCACATCGCTTGCCTTCTCGCCAAAAATGGCGCGCAGCAGCTTCTCTTCCGGCGTCATAGGGCTTTCACCCTTGGGCGTGATCTTGCCCACCAGAATGTCGCCGGGCCCGACTTCGGCACCGATATAGACGATGCCCGCCTCGTCGAGGTTGCGCAGAGCCTCTTCGCCCACGTTCGGGATGTCGCGGGTGATCTCTTCCGGCCCCAGCTTCGTGTCCCGCGCCGCCACCTCGTATTCGTCGATATGGATCGAGGTAAAGACATCATCCTTCAGGATGCGCTCGGAAATAAGAATCGAGTCCTCGTAGTTGTAGCCATTCCACGGCATGAAGGCGACGATCACGTTCCGGCCCAGCGCCAGCTCGCCCATATCGGTGCAGGGACCGTCGGCGATGACCTGGTTGCGGGTGACCGTATCGCCCACTTTCACCAGCGGACGCTGGTTGATGCAGGACGACTGGTTCGACCGCTTGAACTTGCGAAGACGGTAGATGTCCACGCCCGGCTCGCCCGGCTCCAGCATCTCGGTCGCGCGCACGACGATCCGGGTGGCGTCCACCTGATCGATCACACCGGCCCGCCGCGCCATGATCGCGGCGCCGGAGTCACGGGCCACAACGCCCTCGATGCCCGTGCCCACGAAGGGCGCATCCGCCTGCAGCAGCGGCACCGCCTGACGCTGCATGTTCGAACCCATCAGCGCACGGTTCGCGTCGTCGTTCTCCAGGAACGGGATCAGCGAGGCCGCAACCGAGACAAGCTGCTTCGGCGACACGTCGATCAGATCGACCGAGTCCGACGGATTCAGCATGAACTCGCCGCCCTTTCGGGTCGAGACGAGGTCGTTCTGGAACCGCCCGGCATCGTCCAGCCGCGCGTTGGCCTGTGCGATGGTGTGACGCATCTCCTCGGTCGCGGACATGTAGACCACGTCATCGGTGACCTGTCCGTTCTCGACCTTGCGATAGGGTGTCTCGATAAAGCCGTACTTGTTCACCCGCGCGAAGGTGGCGAGGGAGTTGATGAGGCCAATGTTCTGCCCTTCCGGCGTCTCGATCGGGCACATCCGGCCATAGTGGGTCGGGTGCACGTCGCGTACCTCGAAGCCCGCGCGTTCACGCGTCAGACCGCCCGGTCCAAGGGCCGAAAGACGGCGCTTGTGCGTCACTTCCGACAGCGGGTTGGTCTGGTCCATGAACTGCGAAAGCTGCGAAGAGCCGAAGAACTCCCGCACCGCCGCCGCCGCGGGCTTAGCGTTGATGAGATCCTGCGGCATCACAGTGTCGATCTCGACCGAAGACATGCGCTCCTTGATCGCGCGCTCCATGCGCAGCAGGCCGACGCGATACTGGTTTTCCATCAGCTCGCCGACCGACCGCACCCGGCGGTTGCCAAGATGGTCGATGTCATCCACTTCGCCGCGACCGTCACGCAGTTCGACCAGCGCGCGGATGCAGGCCACGATATCCTCGCGGTCCAGTGTGCGCTGGGTGTCGGGCTTGTCCAGATCCAGCCTCATGTTCATCTTCACCCGGCCGACGGCGGACAGGTCGTAGCGTTCGGAATCAGAGAACAGGCTGTCGAAAAGCGTGCTCGCAGCCTCCACCGTGGGCGGCTCGCCCGGGCGCATCACCCGGTAGATGTCCATCAGCGCGGTTTCGCGGTTCAGGTTCTTGTCCGCGGCCATCGTGTTGCGGATGTAGGGGCCGATGGAGGCGTTATCGATGTCTAGCACCGGAAGCTCGGTGATGCCCTGATCGAGAAGCACTTTCAGCGTGCCGCCCTTCACCTCGCCGTCCTTGTCCAGATCCCAGGTCAGCTCGTCTCCGGCCTCGACCCAGATCTCGCCGGTTTCCTCGTTGATGATATCCTTGGCGACGTAGCGGCCGACGATCTGCTCGAACGGCAGCAGCAGTTCGGTGACCTTGCCCTCGTCTATGATCTTCTTGACCATCCGCGGCGTCATCTTCTCGCCGGCCTTGCAGATCACCTCGCCCGTGGCGGCATCGACCAGATCGAACGGCGGGCGGGTGCCGCGCACGCGCTCGGGGAAAAACCGGGACACCCAGCCCTTGCCCTTCTCCAGCCGGAAGTTCACCGTGTCGTAATAGGCGTCCATGATCGCTTCCTGATCCATGCCCAGAGCATAGAGAAGCGTCGTCACGGGCAGCTTCCGGCGGCGGTCGATCCGCGCGAAGACCAGATCCTTGGCGTCAAACTCGAAATCCAGCCACGAGCCGCGGTAGGGGATGATCCGGCACTGGAACAGCAGCTTGCCCGAGGAATGGGTCTTGCCCCTGTCATGGTCGAAGAAGACGCCGGGCGAGCGGTGCATCTGGCTGACGATAACCCGCTCGGTGCCGTTCACGACGAACGTACCGTTGCCGGTCATCAGGGGCATGTCGCCCATGTAGACGTCCTGCTCCTTGATGTCCTTCACCGACCGTGCGCCGGTATCCTCATCAACATCGAACACGATCAGACGCAGCGTCACCTTCAGGGGCGCGGCATAGGTCATGTCGCGGCTCTGGCATTCGTCCACGTCGTACTTCGGCTTTTCCAGTTCGTACTTCACGAACTCGAGCGTTGCGGTCTCGTTGAAATCCTTGATCGGAAAGACCGACTGGAACACGCCCTGAATGCCCTCTCCATCGGTCGGCGTCTCGGCCTCGCCCGACTTCAGGAACAGGTCATACGAGGACTTCTGAACCTCGATGAGGTTCGGCATCTCGAGAACTTCGCGGATCTTGCCGAAATAGCGCCGAACGCGCTTCTGGCCGACGTAGGACTGCGCCATGCTGGTGGTCACCTTTCATCTTTTCGCGGACGCGCGCACCGTCGGGCCACGGCAGCGCATCCCACGCGAAACGGGGGGCGGATTCCATTCCTGCGGATCGTCCCACCGATCCGCGCCCGAATCCGACACCTGCCCATGACGGGGCTCTGTGGCAAAGCCCCCTCCAAGACAGGTATGGCTGGACCCGAAATGGCCCGGATCCAGCCGCTTTCAATGCGTTCGTCGCGCACGATCTCGCGCGCTTCGCCGCCTTACTTCAGTTCGACCTTGGCACCAGCTGCTTCCAGCTTGGCCTTGATC
>JBJHCH010000108.1:0-12888 GCA_050485905.1 Paracoccaceae bacterium
TCCGCATCGGCTTCGACCGCCTCCGAACCCTCCTGCGAAGCGATCCGATCAAGACACTCGAGCCATGGACAACCCTCCAGATACTCAAAACAAGCGCGAGAGTCGTGTAGTGTGACTTGCCCTTAACTGTCTCGGGCAGGTTCGCGCACCACCCTGCCCCGGCCCCCGCTTCAGCCCCCGATCACCTCGAACCGGTCCACGTCGACCATGCCGTGGTCGGTGATCTTCAGATGCGGGATCACCGGCAGGGCGAGGAAGGCGAGTTGCAGGAACGGCTCTTCCAGCTCCACCCCCAGGGCGCGGGCGGCGGCGCGCAGGTTCACAAGCGCGTCCCGCACCGTCTCGAACGACGCAAGGCTCATCAGGCCCGCCACCGGCAGGGCAAGTTCGGCCTGCACCTTGCCGCCCTCGACCACGACGAAGCCGCCCTCTATCTGGCCTAGCCGGTTCGCGGCATGGGCCATGTCGTCGTAATCCACCCCCACCACGGCGATGTTGTGATGGTCGTGGCAGACGGTCGAGGCGATGGCGCCGCGCTGCAGGGTGAAGCCGCGCACGAAGCCGGTGGCGATGTTGTCGTTCCGGCCGTGGCGTTCGATCACCGCGATGCGGGCAAGGTCGCGGGCGGGGTCGGGCGGGCGATCCTCGGCGCTGGGCTCCACGGCCTCGCGGATATGTTCGGTCAGGATCTTGCCCGGCCAGATGCCGATGACCGGCGCATCCGGCCCGCCGGGGCAGCGGAAATCCTGCGCCGTGACCTTGCGCGCCTGCACCGACTGACGGGCGACGGCGGGGATCAGCTCTCGGCCTGCAAAGGCCGCGTCATCGGCCAGCCGGCCGGCGCAGAACACCATTTCGGCCCGGCAGGTTTCCAGATCGGGCAGCACCACGATATCGGCGCGCTTTCCGGGTGCGATCTGGCCGCGATCCTTCAGCCCGAACGCCTCTGCCGCGCTCAGGCTGGCGGCGCGATAGACGGCCAGCGGGTCGCAGCCCAGTGCGATCAGGGTGCGGATCATGTAGTCCAGATGGCCGTGTTCGGCGATATCCAGCGGGTTCAGGTCATCGGTGCAAAGGCACATGTAGGGCGCGGTCACGGGCGTCAGCAGGGGTGCCAGAGCGTGCAGATCCTTTGACACCGAGCCTTCGCGGATCAGGACGCGCAGGCCGCGTTGCAGCTTTTCCTTTGCTTCGGCGGCGCTGGTCGCCTCATGCTCTGTCCGTATCCCGGCGGCGACATAGGCGTTGAGATCCCGCCCGGTCAGCAGCGGTGCGTGGCCGTCGATATGGCGGCCGCGAAACGCCTCCAGCTTGGCCATGCAGCCGGGGTCGCGGTGGATCACGCCGGGGTAGTTCATGAATTCGGCCAGGCCGATGACGCGCGGATGGTCCTTCAGCGGGGCCAGATCGGCGGCGGTCAGTTCCGCCCCCGCGGTTTCCATCGCGGTGGAGGGCACGCAGGAGGATATCTGCACGCGGATGTCCATCAGGGTGCGGGCGCTGGCAAACAGGAAATAGCGGATGCCGTCGATGCCCGCGACATTGGCAATCTCGTGCGGGTCGCAGATGGCCGTGGTGACGCCGCGCGGGGTCACGCAGCGGTCGAATTCGAACGGCGTCACGCAGGAGGATTCGATGTGCAGATGGGTGTCGATGAAGCCGGGGACGAGGGTGCGGCCCGTCACGTCGATCTCTCGCGTGCCGTCATAATCGTGGCCCAGACCGACGATGGTATCGCCGCAGATCGCCACGTCGCCGGCGATCAGATCTCCGGTCACCACGCAAAGCACGCGGCCGCCCTTCAGCACCAGATCGGCCGGCACCTCGCCCCGGCCCTGTGCGATCCGCTGTTCCAGTGTCATCGCCCTGCCCCCGCCGCGCCTGCCATGCAACACACTGACGCGTGATTGCCCCCCCGTCCAGATGGGTCCGGATTTCCTTGCAATCAGAGGGTGAGTTCCCTATGTCGGCCCCACACCAAGGAACCGATCCCATCCCTGCCTTCCGGGGGGCGCTAAGGAACCTTTGTCTTTGAGCCATCTGCTGGAAAGAAGGGGAGCGCCATGAGCGACGCCAACCTCTTCCGACTGGGGATCGACCTGGGGACAGGCGCCCAAGAGGAAGACCATGACAGCACGCATCCCGTGCTGGACGAGGATCGTGCCGACCATTTCATCCGCCGCGACGGGCGTGTCTTTGCCGGCACGCATCTGATCGTGGAGGTGATGAACGGTATCGGGCTGGATGACGAGGCGCGGATCGACCGCGCGTTCCGCGATTGCGTGGACGCTGCGGGCGCGACGCTGCTGCACATCCATACACACAAGTTCAGCCCCCAGGGCGTGAGCGGGGTGGCGGTGCTGGCCGAAAGCCATATCAGCGTGCACACCTGGCCCGAGATCGGCTATGGCGCGTTCGACATCTTCATGTGCGGCGATGCCGAGCCTTGGCGGGCGGTCGATGTGCTGAAGGCGGCGTTCGAAACCCAGGACGTGCGGGTGACCGAATTGCTGCGCGGCGACGGGCTGGTCGGGTCTGCGGGCCGCGCGGCATGACGCGCTGGATGCAGGAACGCCTGCATCCCGAGTTCGCGCAGGCGCTGCGGGTGGACCGGCTGATCTATGACAGCCGGACCGACCACCAGCGGTTGCAGGTGTTCGAGAATGCGCGGTTTGGCCGGGTGCTGACGCTGGATGACGTGGTGCAGACCACCGAGGGCGACAATTTCATCTATCACGAGATGATGGTGCATGTGCCCATGCTGGCCCATGGCGCGGCGCGGCGGGTGCTGATCGTCGGCGGTGGCGACGGCGGGATCGCGCGCGAGGTGTTGCGGCATCCGGGCGTCGCGCATGTCACCATGGTGGAGATCGACGCGGGCGTGGTGGAGTTTTCCAGGGAGTATCTGCCGGCGCTGTCGGCAGGGGCCTTCGACGATCCGCGGCTGGCGCTGGTGATCGCGGATGGGGCGGCCTTCATGCGCGAGGCGGGCGAGAGCTTTGACGTCATCATCGTCGATTCGACCGACCCGATCGGCCCGGCCGAGGTGCTGTTCACCGACACGTTCTATGGCCATGCGAAGCGGCGGCTGGCGCCGGGCGGGATACTGGTGACGCAGAACGGCGTGCCGTTCCTGCAGGGCGAAGAACTGACCAACACGATGCGCGCCTTCAAGGCGCTGTTCGCGGACTGGGGCTGCTATCTGGCCACGGTGCCGAGTTATTCCGGCGGGCCGATGGCGATGGGCTGGGGCACCGACGGCGATGCGCGCGGGGTGAGCGAGGCGGTGCTGGCCGAGCGGCTGGCGGCGGCGGGGTTCGCGCCCGACTATTACACGCCTGCGGTGCACAAGGCAGCATTCGCCCTGCCCGGCTATGTCGCGCGGCTGATGCCCTAGCGGCTCACGACCAGTCGGGTGGGCGCTTTTCCAGAAAGGCGCTGATGCCTTCGTCGGTATCGCGCCAGAGCATGTTTTCCACCATCACCGCGGCGGTGTGGTCGTAGGCGGCGGCGAGGTCGAGGCCGATCTGGTCGTAGAAGGCTCGCTTGCCGATCTTTACCGCCGCGCCCAGTTTCGCGGCGACGCTTTCGGCCAGGCGGCGGGTTTCGGCGGGCAGATCCTCGGGCGGGACGGCGCGGTTGATCAGCCCGATCTCCACCGCGCGGCCGGCGTCCACGAAGGCGCCGGTAGTCAGCATCTCGAACGCGGCCTTGCGCGGGACCACGCGGGTCAACGCGACCATGGGAGTGGAGCAGAAGAGGCCGATGTTGACGCCGTTGACGCCAAAGCGCGTGCCCTCGGCCGCCACGGCCATGTCACAACTGGCGACGAGTTGGCAGCCGGCGGCGGTGGCGATGCCATGTGCCTCGGCAATCACCGGTTGGGGAAGTGCGGGGATCATCTGCATCAGCGCGGCGCAGCGGGCGAAGAGGTCGGCGAAATAGGCCCGCCCGCCATCCTCGGCCTGCCGTCCGGCCTGCATCTCCTTCAGGTCGTGCCCGGCGCAGAAGGCGCGGCCCGCGCCGCGCAGGATCACCACGCGGGCGGTGCGGTCCTGTTCGAGTTCCGCGAACCGCGCCGCCAGCGCCGCGATCATCGCATCCGACAGGGCGTTCAGGTTGCCGGGACTGTTCAACGTCAGCGTGGCGATGCCGCCCGCATCCTCGCGCGTCACCAGATCGGTTTCCGTGCTCATCTTGCGCTCCCCCCGGTTTGCGGGAAGGTTAGCGGCGCGGGGCGGCGAGGGGAAGGCCATGGCGGAGATGACGGCGGCGGACCTGACGGCGTTTCTGGCGGCGGAGTTTCCGCAGGTCGCCGGGGATTTCGCCATCGAGGCGCTGGAGCGTGACAGCATCGCCGTCCGCCTGCGGGTGGCCGACCGCCACCTCCGCCCCGGCGGCACGGTATCCGGCCCGTCGATCTTTGCGCTGGCGGATGTGGCGATCTATCTGGCGATCCTGTCGCGGATCGGCCCGGTGGCGCTGGCCGTCACCACGAATTGCGCCATCGACTTCATGCGGAAGCCTGCGGCAGGCGTCGACCTGATCGCCCAGGCGCGGCTGCTGAAATTGGGGCGCAGCCTTGCCGTGGGTGACGTGCTGATCTTTTCCGAAGGGGCCGAGTCGCCGGTGGCCCGCGCCTCGCTGACCTATTCGATCCCGCCGAAAGCGTCGCTGCCCTAGAACCTGTCGCGTTCATTCGCATTCACGCGACAGGCTCTAGCTTGTTGTATTCGCATGTCCGGGGAGCGCAGAACCGGTTCCCACTTCTGCGCGACATGCTCTAATCCTCCATCGCCTCCAGCTCGTCGATGAAGCCCGCGATCATGCCCAGCCCCTTGTCCCAGAAGGCAGCGTCAGAGGCGTCGAGGCCGAAGGGGGCGAGAAGTTTCTTGTGGTGCTTCGATCCGCCGGCCTTCAGCATGTCGAAATAGCGGTCCTGAAAGCCCGGCGCGCCCTCGGCATAGACCGCGTAGAGCGCGTTCACGAGGCCGTCGCCAAAGGCATAGGCGTAGACGTAGAAGGGCGAGTGGACGAAATGCGGGACATAGGCCCAGAAGCGTTCGTAGCCGGGCATGAAATTGAACGCATCGCCAAGGCTTTCGGCCTGAATGCTCATCCACAGCGCGTTGATGTCGTCGGGCGTCAACTCACCCTGTTCGCGGCGCGCGGCGTGCAGCTTTGACTCGAAATCGTAGAAGGCGATCTGGCGGACGACGGTGTTGATCATGTCCTCGACCTTGCCCGCCAGCAGGGTCTTGCGTTCGGCGGGCGTTTTCGCGCGGTCCAGCAGCGCGCGGAAGGTCAGCATTTCGCCGAAAACGCTCGCGGTTTCGGCCAGCGTCAGCGGGGTCGATGACAGCAGTTCCCCCTGCCCGGCCGCCAGCACCTGATGGACGCCGTGGCCCAACTCATGGGCCAGCGTCATCACGTCGCGCGGTTTGCCCATGTAGTTGAGCATGACATAGGGATGCGCGGTGGTGACGGTGGGATGCGCGAAGGCGCCCGGCGCCTTGCCGGGTTTCACGCCGGCATCGATCCAACCCCTGGTGAAGAACGGCTCGGACAGTTCGGCCATGCGGGGGTCGAAATCGGCATAGGCCTCGGTCACGATCCTGCGCGCCTCGTCCCATTTCACGGTTTTCGGCGGCTCGATCGGCAGGGGGGCGTTGCGGTCCCAGATTTCCAGCTTGTCCAGCCCGAGCCATTTCGCCTTCAGCCGGTAGTAGCGGTGCGACAGGCGAGGATAGGCGGCGACGACCGCATCGCGCAGGGCCTGCACCACCTCCGGCTCCACATGATTCGACAGGTGGCGGCCGTGCTGGGGCGTGGGCATCTTGCGCCAGCGATCCTCGATCTCCTTTTCCTTGGCCAGCGTGTTGTGGACGCGGGCAAAGAGGCGCAGGCGCTTCTCGAACACCTCTGCCAGCGATTTCGCCGCATCCTCTCTCCGCGAGCGGTCGGGGTCGGACAGCAGGTCGAGCGTCGCCTCAAGGCCGCGGGTCTCACCCACGACCTGAAACTGCAGTTCGGCCAGAGTTTCGTCAAAGAGGCGATTCCAGGCGGCGGCGCCGACGGTGGACTGGTCGTGCAGGAAGCGTTCCAACTCGTCCGACAGCTGGTGCGGGCGCATGGCGCGCATGCGGTCGAAGACGGTGCGATAGCGGGCGAGGTCGGCGTCCGCGTCCATCCAGCCCTGATACTGCGCATCCTCCACCCGGTTGAATTCGAGGGCGAAGAACACCAGCGGCGTGGTGGCGTCGGTCACCTTGTCCTGGCAATCGGCCATGAACTTGGCCCGCGCGGCGTCGGTGGTGATCTGGTAGTAGCGCAGGCCGGCATAGGACATCAGGCGGCCCGCCACCTCGTCGATCTTCTCATACCGCTGCACGCAGGCCAGCATGGCGGGCGCATCCAGCGTCGCCAGCTTGCCCTGATAGGTTTCGGCGAAATCGGCGCATTCGCTGGCCAACCAGTCCAGATCGCGCTTCACCTCTGGCGCGTCGGGGGCGGCATAGAGGTCGGACAGATCCCATTCCGGCAGGTCGCCAAAGGTCTGGGCGGCGGCGGTGTCGGCGTCGAATACGGGCGTGCGCATGATCTCTCCTGAAGCTTTCGCCCTAGATAGGCGTCGCCACCGGGGGGCCGCAACCCCCGGTCAGGCCGCGTCAGTTCAGATCCTTCAGCAACCGGCCATGGCGGCGCACCTCGGTCAGCACCTCGCCAAAGGTGGCGAAGCCGCGGGCGCGCAGCATCGGCAGCAGTTTGAGGAAGGCGTCGGCCGTGGCGACCGTGTCGCCGATGGCGGTATGCCGCGCCTCGGCCGGGATGGTGATGCCCAGCCGCGCCGTCAGGGCGTCGAGGCTGTGCGCCTCTTGCTGGCCGAAGACGACGGCGGACAGAAGCACGGTGTCGAGGATCGGGTTATCGAAACGCGCGCCGATCGCGGCTTCGTGCCGGCGCAGGAATTCCATGTCGAAGGGGGCGTTGTGGGCGATCAGCACCGCGCCTTGGGCAAAGCGGTGGAACTGTGCGCCGGCGGTGCCGATGTCGGGCGCGCCGACGACCATGCTGTCGGTGATGCCGTGCACCTCGGTCGAGCCCGGCGGGATCGGGCGGCCGGGATTGACCAGCGTGTCGAAGACCTCGCCCTCCACCCGCCGGCCGTTGACGAGGCGCACGGCGGCGATCTGCACGATCTCGTCGGTCGAAGGGGTCAGGCCGGTGGTTTCAGTGTCGAAGACGACGTAGGTCAGGTCTTCCAGCCGGTTGTCGGCCACGCGGTCGTTGCGGGCCTTGGACAGCAGGTCGAAGTCATAGACCACGGCACGGGCAATGGGCGGCGGGCGGCGGCCTGCGCGGCGGGCCTGGCGGATGGGGATGCGGATGGCGGCGCGGCCCTCGGGCAGGCGTTCCGGCCAGGCCTCGGTCCCGTGGGTCTGCAGGACGGTGCGGCCGGTGACGTCGGCCAGCCCCACCTCCAGCGGGTCGGTCAGCCAGCGGTCGAAATCGCCCACGTTTACCGGCGCGCCCTGCCATTCCAGGTCGATCACCGCGCCGGGGCCGTCCTCTTCCCAGATGTTCAGGCGGAAGTCGCGCGCCACGCCCTCGGCCGCGAGGCGTTCGCCCATCGCGGCGATCAGGGCCACGATCTCGAAGCCGTCGCAGCGCAGGATCAGGCCCGCGCCCTCGGTCTCCAGCGTCAGGCCGGCGGTTTCGAACCGGGCGCGCAGGCTGTCCAGCAGGTCGGCGCTGCGGGTCTGCGCCAGCGGCCACCAGTCGGTGCGCCCCTCGTCATAGCGCCCGCCAAGCTCGGATATGGCCGCGGTGAGGGCGGCGATTTCTTCAAGCATGGCGGCGTTGAGCTTGCTGGCGGCGGGCATCTCCGCCTCTTCGGCCAGCACGCCGATCACGGTCTGCAGGTTGGCGGCGGGGCGGCGGACGCGGTCGAAGACCTCTGACAGCAGTTGCTCGCGCTTGGCATGCGCTGCAAGGTCGGTGGTCACGTCGCGCAACGTCAGCACATAGCCCGGCGCCGCCTGCCCCGGCTGGCGCGCCAGAAGCCGCATCCGGCCCGCCAGCACCCGCGCATCTCCCTTCGTGGCGCACAGAAGGTCCGAGGCCGCATCGCCATCCTCGGCCTCGCAGAGGCGCTGATAGGCGTGGCGGATCGGGCCTTCGCGAAGATAGTCCAGCAGGTTGCGGTCCAGCCCCGGCGCATGACCCGTACCCAGCAGATCCACTGCCTGCCCGTTGTAGAACACAAGCTGGTGGTCGGGCGAGCAGAGCAGCACCCCCACCGGCACGTCCGAGAGCAGCGTTTCCAGTCGCGCCTTCTCCTCGGCCAGGCGGGCGGTTTCGCGGGCGACGGATTCGGCCAGTGCGCTTTGGGTTTCGGTCAGGCGCCCGGTCACGGCGGCGGCGGCGGGGGCCAGATCGCCCAGATAGCGGGCGCGGGTCTTGTCGAGATCTGCCGCAACATCGGCATGCGCGCGGGCGCGGATCGCGGCGGCCAGCGCCTCGATGGCGCGGGCGACATGGGTGTCGAACATCAGCCAGACCCAGGCCGTCAGGCCGAGGATCAGGAAACCCGCGATCAGCCCACCCTGCACCAGCGCGGGCAGCGCCTCGGCGCCGGCATGGCGCGCGCCCTGCCAAAGGCCAAGGCCGATCGCGGCCAGACTGCCGAGCGCGAGCGCGGCGAAGAACAGGAAGATGCGGAACCGGAGGCTGAGCCGTTCAAGCATTTCCGGCCGCCTCGACGCCCAGGATGCGGCGCACCTCGGCCCGAAGTTCGGTCAGTTCAAAGGGTTTCGAGATGAAGCCGTCGGCCCCCAGCGCCAGCCCCTTGCGCCGCTCCATCGCCGAGCCGCGCGCGGTCATCATCAGGATTTTCACGTCCGAAAGCGCCGGGTCCATGCGGATC
This sequence comes from Paracoccaceae bacterium, assembly GCA_050485905.1. Taxonomy (GTDB): domain Bacteria; phylum Pseudomonadota; class Alphaproteobacteria; order Rhodobacterales; family Rhodobacteraceae; genus JAWLCA01. The sequence continues at coordinate 8,927 of JBJHCH010000108.1, forward strand.
TGCTGGCAGATCTCGTAGCCCGAAACCTCGGGCAGCATCACGTCCAGCAGCACCAGATCAGGCTGCATCGCGCGGACCCGCGCCATCGCCTCGGCGCCGTTGGCGACGCGGTCCTGTTCATATCCCTCCCGGGTCAGCAGATAGTCGAGCGCGATGGCAATGTTGTCCTCGTCCTCGACAATCAGAACCCGTTTCCTCCCCCCGTCGGCCATGCTCATCCTCCGTCGCAGGCCGCTCTCAGCACCGGGTCGTCCGGCGAGAGCGCATACCAGTCCATCCCTTCGGGTGCGCCGTCGGCGGTCAGGCGCGTGCCCTGGCTTACATCCGCCCGCCGGTTTCCGGCGCAATCGAACATTGACTGAAAACCAAAGGCCGGTGCCCAGCGTTCGCGCAGGATCACCCCGGTCAGCACCAGATCTGGATGATCCGGGTGGCGCTGCGTGACGCGGTGATCGACGGCAATCAGGCGGTTCGACAGCGGCCAGACAAAGGACCACGGCCGATACCAGGCGGTCGTTTCATTGAAGCTGGCGATCACCGTGCCCTCGGGCATCGACCCCTCGGCGCGGCTGGCCCAAGTGTATTCAAGGTAGATGACCGTGGCCAGCATGCCCGCGCCGACCGCGGCCGGCACGATCCATTCCGGCAGCAGCCGGCGGCCGGTCATCACATCGGCAATGCGCGCGACGCCCCCGGCACCGACGCCGGCAAAGATCACGGCAAGAAGCTCCAGCAGCATGTGCGGTCCTAACTCAGCGCGCCACGGCCCTGGCCGATGGCGGATTGCATGGTGCGCACGACGACGAAGGCATCGCGCAGGTGGCTGCGTTCAAAATCCGACAGGTCATGCGGAGCGAGGTAGTTGTCGGGCTTGCGCCCCGACTTCACCAGCGCCGCCTGATTGTCCAGCCGCATCGAGGCAATCAGGTCGTAGGCCTCGATCAGATCGCGCGCGCCTGAGACCGAGATCACGCCCGCCGCCTCGGCCCCAAGCAGTCGGGCGCGGGTGTTCACCTCTGTCAGTTGTCCCTGCAGCGCATAGACGCGGCCAAGGTCCACGACCGGGATCACGCCGCCCAGCTTCATGTCGACGTGGTTCTTGAACTCGCCTGACCGGATGGTGGCAAAGCCGCGCAGCAGGCCCAGCGGCGGGGTGTGCTTCAGCGAGTTGGAAACCATGTGTGCCACGAAGATCGTGTTCTTCGATGCCAGCCGCAGGGTTTCCGCCTGCAGATCGCGGAACAGGCTGAGCGCGCCGCCGATGGGGCGCAGGTCGAACATCACGCTCGCCAGCATCTGCGCCTCAGGGTTCGGCGTGTCGATCCAGCCGCGGAAATAGCGACGCCAGACCCTGACCGGCTGGCACCATTTCGGATTGGTCGCCATCATGTCGCCGGGGCAGTAGTAGTAGCCCGCCGCGTTCAGCCCGTCCGAGACGATCCGGGCGAGTTTCGCGAAATAGGCCATGTCGTCTTCGGTCACCGCATCGTCAATGAAGATGCAGTTGTCCTGATCGCTGACGCCGGTCTGTTCCTGCCGGCCCTGAGAGCCGCAGGCGAGCCAGAGGTAGGGCACCGGCGGTGGCCCCAGTTCCGCCTCGGCCATCTTCAGCAGGCGCCGGGTCACTGCGTCGCCGATATCGGTGATCAGCCGGGTGACGATCTCATGCGCGCTGCCGCCGCCGACCAGTTGCACCAGAAGCTGCGGGATGCGCTGGGTGATCGCCGCCATCTGCGCCACATCGTCTGCGGTGGCAATGTCGCGGATCAGTTGCGCGGAACTGACCGCCTGAAACCGGGTCAGGTCGGTCTGGGTGATGACGCCCACCAGTTTTCCGCCCTCGACCACCGGCAGGTGGCCGATCCGACGTTCCAGCATCATATGCAGGATGTCCGACCCCAGCGCATTCGGCGGCAGCGCCACCGGATCGGCGGTCATCACCTCGGCCACGGTCATCGACCCGTCGCGCCCTTCGGCCAGCACGCGCTGTGCCATGTCGCGGGTGGTGATGATGCCGACCAGCTCGCCGTCCTTCACCACGCCCAGCGATGAGACTCGCGCCTCGCGCATCATCCGGGCCGCTTCCTGAACCGTGTCCTCAGGCGCGCAGGAGACGGGCTTGCGCGACATCAGGTCGGCCACCTTCAAAGTGGTCAGGTCCGATCCACGTGTCTCGGCGGATCGGCCGCGGTTGAAGTATCGCTCGAATGCGGGAAATTCGGCGATCAGGCGGCGAAACTCTGCCCCCGGCAGCATCAGGAGCACTGATTCCTCGGATGCCGTTGCAGAGGTCAAGGCGAGCCCGTCGCGCATCAGGCCCCGCTCACCGAAGCTGTTGCGTGGCCCCAGCAGGCTGACGAGGCCGCCATTCCGGTCAGTGACCTCGACGCTGCCGCGCTTGACCAGATAGATCCCCTTCAGTGGCTCACCGATGGAATAGACCTCGGCGCCCTTGGGGAAGATCCTGCGGCTGAAGGAGGCGGCGACACGCGCCATCTCGTCCCGCGGCAGGCTGTCATAGGGGTGAACGGTTTCAAGGAAGCTCAGGATGCGGTCGATATGATCGTCGTCCATGTCCGCCTCCGGGTGGTGGGCGCGCCCCCGTGGGGACGCGCCGGTTTCGTGACGGATCAGTGATCCGCGGCGGACCCGGCCCCGCGCGGCACGCGGATTGATTCCACCAGTTCCTGGATCTCTTCCGGCGGCTCCTGCGTCATCGACGACACGATGTATGCCGCGATGAAGTTCAGCAGCGCGCCGACCGCACCGAAGCTGAGCGGCGAGATACCGAACAGCCAGTTGGCGGGCACGTTCTCCAGCATGTTGGTGCCGGGGATGAAGAACCAGCCGAGGTAGGTGAAGATGTAGAGAACCGTTGAGCCGAGGCCCACCAGCATCCCTGCAATCGCACCGGCCGAGTTCATCCGCTTGGAGAAGATCCCCAGCATGATCGCCGGGAACAGCGACGATGCCGCCAGACCGAAGGCCAGCGCCACCACCTGTGCCGCAAAGCCCGGTGGATTCATCCCCAGATAGGTCGCGACCACGATCGCCACGGCCATCGAGATCCGCGCCGCCAGCAACTCGCCCTTTTCCGAGATCCCCGGATTGAGCGTCGACTTGATCAGGTCGTGGCTGATGGCGGACGAGATCGCCAGCAACAGACCCGCGGCCGTGGACAGCGCCGCCGCCAGACCGCCGGCGGCGATCAGACCGATCACCCAGCCCGGAAGCTGCGCGATTTCCGGGTTGGCCAGCACCAGGATGTCCTGGTTGAACGTGACCATCTCGTTGCCTTCCCAGCCACGCTCGGCTGCGGTTTCGGCAAAGCCGGCGCTTGCGTCGTTGTAGTACTGGATCAGGCCGTCGCCGTTCTTGTCCTCGAACCGCAGCAGGCCGGTGTTTTCCCAGTTGATCATCCAGTCGGGCCGCTCATCATAGGCGATGGGCTGCTCGGCGGTGCCTTGCGGATAGATCGTGGTGATGATGTTCAGGCGCGCCATCGCACCGACGGCCGGGGCCACGGTGTAGAGCAGCGCGATGAACACCAGCGCCCAGCCCGCGGATTTCCGCGCGTCGGACACTTTCGGCACCGTGAAGAAGCGGATGATGACGTGCGGCAGACCGGCGGTGCCGATCATCAGCGACATGGTGAACAGCACCATGTTCAACGTCGATCCGTGGTTGCCGGTATAGTCGTTGAAGCCAAGCTCCAGCAGCACCTCGTTCAGCTTCGCCAGCAGCGGCAGGCCGCTTTCGTTGTGGATGCCGAACAGACCGGTCTGCGGCAGGATGTGCCCGGTCAGCTGCAGCGAGATGAACACCGCCGGAATGGTATAGGCGACGATCAGCACGCAGTATTGCGCCAGCTGGGTGTAGGTGATGCCCTTCATCCCGCCCAGAACGGCGTAGATGAACACCACCGCCGCGGCGATCAGCAGGCCGGTGTCACGCTCCACTTC
>JBJHCH010000109.1:0-12861 GCA_050485905.1 Paracoccaceae bacterium
GGCGTCGGACGCATACCACGCCTCGGCAGCCGCCCGGTCGGGAAACTCGATCACCACATGGCGCGGTGGCCCCGCGCCCTCCACCTGGGTCATCGGCCCGCCCTTGACCAGAAACTTCCCGCCGGCCGTTTCGGCCAGCGCGACGGTCTGGCTGGCATACTTCTGATATTCCTCGGGATCGGTCACTTCGATCCGGGCGATGATATAGGCGGACATGGTTCAGCCTCCGATCAGGGCTTCGACGGCGGAAATCGCCTCGGCCGCGCGGGTCGGATCGGCACCGCCTGCCTGCGCCATGTCAGGCCGGCCGCCGCCGCCCTTGCCCCCCAGCGCCTCGGCCGCCGCGCGCACCATGTCCACAGCCGACAGCCGACCGGTCAGATCGTCGGTCACCCCGGCCGCCACCGCCGCCCGGCCGCCGGTGTCGGCGACCAGCAGCACTGCGCCCGACCCCAGCCGCGCCTTCATCTCGTCGATCAGCGCGGGCAGATCCTTGCCGGATACGCCGTTCAACACCTGGGCCGAGAATTTCACGCCGTTGATCTCGCGCGCCTCTGGCGCCTTCGCAGCCCCGCCGCCGCCCATCGCCAGATCGCGGCGCAGCTGCGCCACCTCATTGGCCAGCGCCCGGCGTTCCTCGGCCAGCGCCCGCACCCGCTCGGTCACTTCGGCAACGGGGGTCTTCAGCAGCGCCGCGATCTCGGCCAGCCGCGCATCCCGTGCCCGCAGGTGATCCAGCGCCGCCTGCCCGGTCAGCGCCTCGATCCGCCGCACCCCGGCAGAGGAGGCACTGTCGCCCAGCAGGACGCAGGCGCCGATGTCGCCGGTGCGCTTCACATGGGTGCCGCCGCAGAGTTCAATGGAATAGGTCGCGCCGTTCGTGCCCTTGCCCGAGCCGCGCTGAACGCCCATCGACACCACCCGCACCTCATCGCCATACTTCTCACCGAAAAGCGCCTGCGCGCCGATGGCGCGGGCATCGTCGGGCGTCATGATGCGGGTCTCGACGGCCGCGTTCTGGCGGATATAGGCGTTCACCTCGGCCTCGACCTGCGCCTGCTCCTCGGCGCTCAGCGCCTTGGAGTGGCTGAAGTCAAAGCGCAGACGGTCAGGCGCATTCAGGCTGCCGCGCTGTGCCACATGGTCCCCCAGCGCGCGGCGCAGCGCCTCGTGCAGCAGGTGGGTGGCCGAATGATTGGCGCGGATCGCGGTGCGCCGGTCGTGATCGACCGCCAGCTCCGCACCCTGCCCCGCGCGGATCTCACCCTCGGTCACCTCGGCCACATGGACAAAGATGCCCTGTGCCTTTCGGGTATCGGTGATCTTCGCCGCCCCTGTCGGCGTGCGGATCGTGCCGGTATCGCCCACCTGACCGCCAGACTCGGCATAGAACGGGGTCTGGTTGACGACGATCTGCACGGCCTCGCCCGTGGCGGCGCGATCCACCGCCTCGCCCGCCTGCACAAGCGCCAGCACCTGCCCCTCGGCCGCTTCGGTGTCGTAGCCCAGAAACTCCGTCGCACCGTGGTCCTCGGCCAGATCGAACCAGATCGCGGCCTCGGCCGTCTCGCCCGACCCGGCCCAGGCGGCGCGCGCCTTTGCCTTCTGCTCGGCCATCGCCGCATCGAAACCGGCCACGTCCACTGCCCGCCCCCGCTCGCGCAGCGCATCCTGCGTCAGGTCCAGCGGGAAGCCGTAGGTGTCATAGAGCCGGAACGCCGCATCGCCCGGCAGGTCAGCGCCTTCGGGCAACTTCATCAGTTCGTCGTCCAGTAGCCGCAGCCCGCGGTCTAGCGTCTGGCGGAACCGCGTTTCCTCCAGCCGCAGCGTCTCCTCGATCAGCGCCTGCGCCCGGCCAAGCTCCGGGTAGTGCCCACCCATCTTGCGGACCAGCGCCGGGACCAGCCGATACATCACCGGATCCTTCGCCCCCAGCATGTGCGCATGGCGCATCGCGCGGCGCATGATCCGGCGCAGCACATAGCCGCGCCCCTCGTTCGACGGCATCACCCCGTCGGCGATCAGGAAGCTGGTGGACCGCAGATGGTCCGCGATCACCCGATGGTGGATGCGGCCCGGCCCGTCCGGGTCGGCGTTCGTGGCATTGGCGCTGGCTTCGATCAGGGCGCGCATCAGGTCGGTGTCGTAATTGTCGTGCTTGCCCTGAAGAAGCGCGCCGATCCGCTCCAGCCCCATGCCGGTGTCGATGGACTGGTTCGGCAGTTCGATCAGGTCGCCATTCGGCAGTTGCTCGTTCTGCATGAAGACGAGGTTCCAGATCTCGATGAACCTGTCGCCATCCTCGTCCGGGCTGCCCGGCGGGCCGCCGGGGATGTGGTCGCCGTGGTCAAAGAAGATCTCTGTGCACGGCCCGCAGGGGCCGGTCGGCCCCATGCGCCAGAAATTGTCGTCGGTCGGGATGCGGATGATCCGCTCTTCCGGCAGGCCCGCGACCTTTTTCCAGATCGCCGCGGCCTCGTCGTCGGTGTGATAGACGGTGACCAGCAGCCGGTCCTTCGGGATGTCGAAATCGCGGGTCAGCAACTCCCAGGCAAAGGGGATGGCGTCCTCCTTGAAGTAGTCGCCGAAGCTGAAATTCCCCAGCATCTCGAAGAAGGTATGGTGCCGCGCGGTATAGCCTACGTTGTCCAAATCGTTGTGCTTGCCGCCGGCGCGCACGCATTTCTGGCTGGTCGTCGCGCGGCTGTAGTCGCGATGTTCGACCCCGGTGAAGACGTTCTTGAACTGTACCATGCCCGAGTTGGTGAACATCAGCGTGGGGTCGTTGCGCGGCACCAGGGGCGAGCTGTCGACCACCGCATGCCCCTGCCGGGCGAAATAGTCGAGGAAGGTGGACCGGATATCGTTCAGCGAGGGCATGGGCGCGGCCTTCAAAGGGAAACAGGCCCATCGTTTACCGACGCCCGCGGGGCCTGTCCACCGCCCCGCAATCGGCGGCCCGAACGAAGAAGGGCCGGCGTGATGCCGGCCCCTTGGCTGCGTGTTCGGCCCGCTCAGGCCTCGATCATGTCGTCGTCGCCCGAATCCGGCCCGGTGACCATTTCCTTGTCGATCTTGTGAGAGGCGCGGATCTTGTCCTCGATCTCCTGCGCGATGCCGGGGTTCTCCTTCAGGAAGGACTTGGCATTCTCGCGTCCCTGGCCGATCCGCTCATCGCCGTAGGAGAACCACGACCCCGATTTCTCCACCACGCCGGCCTTCACGCCAAGGTCCAGCAACTCGCCGGTCTTGGAGATCCCCTCGCCATACATGATGTCGAACTCCACCTGCCGGAACGGCGGCGCGACCTTGTTCTTTACAACCTTCACGCGGGTCGCGTTGCCCACCACCTCGTCGCGGTCCTTGATCGAGCCGATGCGGCGGATGTCCAGTCGCACGCTGGCATAGAACTTCAGCGCGTTGCCGCCCGTCGTCGTCTCGGGGCTGCCGAACATCACGCCGATCTTCATGCGGATCTGGTTGATGAAGATCACCATGCAGTTCGACCGGCTGATGCTCGCGGTCAGCTTGCGCATCGCCTGGCTCATCAGCCGGGCCTGCGCGCCCACCGTGGCATCACCCATGTCGCCCTCAAGCTCGGCCTTCGGCGTCAGCGCGGCGACCGAATCGACCACCACGAGGCTGACCGCGCCCGACCGCACCAGCGTATCCACGATCTCCAGCGCCTGTTCGCCGGTGTCGGGCTGGCTGATCAGCAACTCGTCCAGGTTCACACCCAGCTTGCGCGCGTAATGCGGGTCCAGCGCGTGTTCGGCGTCGACAAAGGCGCAGACGCCGCCCTTCTTCTGCTCCTCGGCCACGACATGCAGCGTCAGCGTCGTCTTGCCAGAGCTTTCGGGGCCATAGATCTCGATTACCCGCCCCTTCGGCAGACCACCGATTCCCAGCGCGATATCGAGGCCCAGCGACCCGGTCGAGGTGGATTCGATCTCTGCCACCGGGTTGTCGCCACCCAGCCGCATGATGGAGCCCTTGCCGAACTGCCGTTCGATCTGGGCCAGCGCGGAATCCAGCGCCTTCTGCCGTTCGCTTGTGCGCCTGTCGGTCATGTCGAGCAAACTCGCCGTAGCCATGTTCGGGTTCCTTATTCCACAGCCATCAAGGGGGGGCAATCGTGCCTTTGTTCACGTCATGTTCGCATTTCTTCGTAGGGGTAAAATGAGAACATATCAACCGGAATTTCGTCAAATCCGAGCTTTCGGCAAAGATGATTAACGCGCAGTTTACGATACGCGCGCTCCTCGGCGCCGCGTCTAGCGCATCTGGGCATTCACCGTGGCGGCCAGTTCGCCCAGCGAGAACGGCTTTGGCAGGAAGACGGAGTTCGGGATGCGCGCCTGCGCCTCGGACATGTTGTCCTCGGCATAGCCCGACATGAAGATCACCCGAACCTCGGGGCGCGTCTTGATCGCCTCGCGCACCCAGGTCGGGCCGTCCATGCCGGGCATGATCACGTCCGTTACGAAGACATCGACCTGCAGGGCCGGATCTTCCAGCGTGGCCAATGCCTCCTCGGCATTCTCGGCCTCCAGCACCGTGTAGCCCTTCAGCCGCAGGGCACGAACGGCAAAGGCGCGCACCGGCGCTTCGTCCTCGACCAGCAGAACCACGCCCTCGCCGCCACGGGTCGCGGTGCCGCTCTCGGCGCCCGGCGCGTCGGTGGAAGGGGCCGCCGCGGGAGCGGAGGTGACAGCGGCCACCTCGCCGATATCCGGGTTGGCCTTCCGCGCCTGCGGTTTCTCCACGACCAGCGGCTGAAGAAGCGCGGGGAAGTACAGTGTGAAGGTCGTGCCCTCGCCCGGCGTGCTGTCCACGAAGACATAGCCGCCCGACTGTTTCACGATCCCATAGACCGTCGAAAGACCCAGCCCCGTGCCCTCGCCCGACCGCTTGGTGGTGAAGAACGGCTCGAAGATCTTGTCCCGCCGGTCGGGCGGAATGCCGACGCCGGTATCCTGCACCTGAACCATGACGTAGTCGCCGGGCGGAACCGTCGCGCGGTCGCGCGTCTGGGTCTTCTTCAGCTTCAGATTGCCCGTCTCGATCCGGATCTCGCCGCCCTCTGGCATCGCGTCGCGGGCGTTCACCACCAGGTTCATGATGACCTGTTCCAACTGCCGCCGGTCGGCGCGGATCGGGTGCAGTTCGGGATCGTTGGAGAACGAAAGCGTCACCCGCTCTCCCACCAGCCGGTTCAGCAGATGGGTAAGGTCCGACAGCGAATCGCGCAGATCCACCGCCTCTGGCATCAGGGTCTGCTTGCGCGAGAATGCAAGAAGCTGACGCACCAGCGCAGCGGCGCGGTTGGCGTTCTGGTGGATCTGCATCAGGTCAGCATAGTCGCCATCGCCCGTATCGTGGCGCAGCAGCAGCAGATCGCAATGGCCCGATATGGCGGTCAGCAGGTTATTGAAATCATGCGCCACCCCGCCCGCAAGCTGCCCGATCGCTTGCATCTTCTGGCTCTGGACGAACTTGGCCTCCAGCGCCTTCAACTCGGTCGCGTCGATCAGCACCGCCACCAGCCGCGGGCGCCCATATTCGACCACCCGGCGCAGGATGATCTGCACATACACCTCGCGGTCTTCCCGCCGCACGCGGGCCACTTCGGGCCGGTTCACTATGCGCCCCGACAGCCCATCGGCCAGCCAGTCGGCGACGGGTCGGCCCAACCCGTCCACCAGATCCGAAAACAGCGTGCCCTCCGGCAGCGGCTGCCCGGAATCCACGGTCAGCAACTCTCGCGCCAAACGGTTGGCATTGCCGATCTCGCCATCGCCGCCCAGCAACAGCAGCGCCACCGGTATCTCCTCGAACGCAGCCGGATCGGCCGCCGGGCGCAGATGCGCGGGCGCCGTGGGCATCAGGTAGATCTCGCGCCGGCCGCCATCGGCCTCGATCTCGGATACCAGCACCCGCCGGCGCCCCTCGGCAGCCGCGATCTCCATTTCCTCGCCCGGCCGCAATGGCATGTCGATGAAGACGCGGTCGAGCGTCGCCACGCTCCGCCCCAGCAGGCGCCGCAGGGCGTCGTTCATGAACAGCACCGTGCCGCTGCGGCTGGCGACCATCATCGGCAAGGACAGGCCATCCGCCCCGCGCGCGGCGACCAGCGGATCGGACAGCTCCTCCAGCCGCCACAGGCACCCCCCGGCCTTCAGGCGATGGGCCGTCAGCCGGGCGTGGCCGCGCCGGGTCAGCACATCCTCGCGCGCCGCCCCGGACGCCAGCGCATCCTCGCGCATCCGGGCCAGCACCGCGGCGGGTTCGGCGAACAGATCGCCCAGGGCGTCGGTCAGCGCCGCGCCGTCGCCCCCGCCGAACCGCTGTCGCGCGGCGGCGTTGCGGTAGCTGATCGCCCCCCTTGCATCGGTGGAAAACGCAGGTGCCGGATCGCGGCCGACCAGTTCCTCAAGCCGGTTCTCGGCCAGTTGCGCGCTGCGGCGCCTTGCGGCCCAGTCGGCCGTGCCAAGGGCTGACAGCGCCATCAGCGTTCCGCCGACCGCGAGCAGGACCATGCGGATCAGGGACTCGCCCACGATCGCCCCGGCCAGCAGGAACAGGCACGCCGCCAGCACCAGCGCGATCCCTTCGGACCGTTGCAGCGACACCCGTTGCGCAAGCGGGCGCAGCGACGCAGTTGCATCCGACATGATCTGATCCCCCGCCGACCTCGCGGCCAATAGGACCGAAAATCATTAACCTTGTGTTAAGGATGATTGCCGGGGCCGTCGCGGCTCAGGATCGCAAGGTAGAAGCCGTCGCCCGCCGGCCCCGGCAGGAAACGCCGCTCCCGCTCCAGCCGCCAGCCGTTCATTCGCGCAAGGAAGGCATCGATCCGCGCCCGGTTCTCCACCGTGAGGATCGAGCAGGTGACATAGGCCAGCCGCCCCTCTGCCCCGACCAGCGGCGCGGTCTGGTCCAGGATCGCATCCTGCGTCGCCGTCAGCGCCGCCAGCGCCTCGGGCGTCAGCCGCCATTTCGCCTCGGGGCTGCGCCGCCAGCTGCCGGAACCGGAACAGGGCACGTCCAGCAGCACCAGATCGAACGGCGCCGCCGCGCGGGCCTGTTCGTCCGTCACCAGCCTGACCGCAATGCCCGCCCGATCCGCCCGCGCCGGCAGGTCGCGCAGCCGCGCGGGGTCGGCGTCATGGGCCAGGACCTCCACCCGCGCCCGCGCCGCCATCGCCAGCGTCTTGCCGCCACCACCCGCGCAATAATCCAGCACCCGCATCCCGTCGCCCAGCGGCAGGTCCAGCACCACCGCCTGCGATGCCGCGTCCTGCATCTCGACCAGCCCCTCCAGATATGGCCGGGAGTTCTGGATTTTCCGCGCGTTCCCCGTCACTTCCAGCGCGGTCTTCACACCCGGAACCGGCCGCGTTTCGATCCCCTCGCCGGCCAGCAGGTCGGCCACGCCGTCCGGTTTCGCGCGCGAAACATTGACCCGCAGGAACACCGGCGCGCGCGACTGCAGCGCCGCCATCACGCGCTCGAAATCGCCCCCCAGACTGTCCCTCAGCGCCGGTTCCAGCCAGTCCGGGCAATCCGCCGCCTCGGCCGGGGTCATCGCGCGGGGAACATGGGTGCGCTCCGCCTCGCTCAACACCGCAGGCGCATGGCCCTCTCCGGTGAAGATCGCCGCCGCATCATCCCCCGCCAGCCGCAGCGCGCCCAGCATCAGCCCGCGCCCGGTCTCGGCCCCGCCCAGCACCGCCAGCGACCGCCGCCGCCGCATCGCGTCGAACACCAGATCGCGGATCGCCGCCCGGTCGCCCGACCCGGCAAACCGGCTGCCCCGCGCCCAGGTGGTCAGCACCCGCTCCACCGGCTCGCCCGCCAGCGCGCGGTCCAGTATCCCGATTGCTGCTGCAACACGGGCCGCCGGCGTCATGCCCGCACCTCACTGCGCGCGGCGGCGGACTGCCCGGTCACTCCTGCACAAGCTCGTAGCCCGATCCCGCCCGCTTCAGCCGGGCAAAGGCCGGCTGCAGCAGATGGCCGCCGGTGAACAGCGCAGCCTCGGACGCCAGCCGGTCCAGCAGCTTCTTTCGGGTCTCGCGCGCGGCATCCAGATCCATGTCGAACCCGATCCCGACCTCCGGGTCGGGGATCTGCACCGCCGGGGCATGGACGATGTCGCCGACATGGATCAGCACCGCGCCCGCCGATTCCAGCCGCCAGCCGCAATGGCCCGGCGTATGGCCGGGCAGCGGCAGCATGGTCATCCCCGGCGCGATCTCGGCCTCGCCCTGCAGCGGCACGATCCGGTCGCCATAGGCCGCCAGCACCGCCTTGGCGAGTTGCTGCCAGGCGGTCACATTCTCGTCTGCCCCGGCAAAATTGCCGTCCTCCATCCAGAACCGCCGCTCGTCGCGCATCACCGCCAGTTCGGCATTCGGAAACACCGCCGCCCCGTCTGCGGTGATCAGCCCGGCAATGTGGTCGGGGTGCAGATGGGTGACGAAAATCCGGTCCACGTCCTTCGGCGCCACGCGAATCTCTCCCAATCCGGCCTGCAGGTGCCCGGCGGTCGGCCCCATCAACTCACGCGGGCCGGCATCGACAAGGATCGTCCGGCCGCCGGTGCGGATCAGCACCGCGTTGAAGTTGGTGCGGATCTCGCTCTCGCCCGCCTTGTCCAGCAGGTCCTTCAGATGTGCGGGGTCGGTGCCGGGGAACAGCGCCTCGGGAAAGGCAAATGTGCCATCCGTCAGCACCGTCACCTCGGCTGCGCCGATCTTTCGTGTCGTGGTGTGTGTCATGCTGCGCCTCCCTCTCTTTGCCTTGAAGTTACGGCATGTTGCGGGGCGGCGCAGCCCTTTTCGGCGCTCAGATGTCGAACTTCACGCCCTGCGCCAGCGGCAGCGCGGCGGAATAGTTCACCGTTGCGGTCTGCCGCCGCATGTAGCCCTTCCACGCATCCGACCCGCTTTCGCGCCCGCCGCCCGTCTCCTTCTCGCCGCCAAAGGCCCCGCCGATCTCGGCGCCCGACGGGCCGATGTTCACATTGGCGATGCCGCAATCCGACCCCACCGACGACAGGAAGGTTTCCGCCTCGCGCACGTTCAGCGTGAAGATGCAGGATGACAGGCCCTGCGGCACGTCGTTCTGCATGGCGATGGCCTGATCCAGATCGTCATAGCCCATGACATACAGGATCGGGGCAAAGGTTTCCTCGCGCACGATCTCGGTCTGGCCCGGCATCTCCACGATGGCGGGGGTGACATAGGCCCCCTCGCCCACGCCCTCGGCCGCCTTTCCGCCATGCACCGTGCCGCCATCGGCCCGCGCCCGGTCCAGCGCCGCCATCATCCGGTCGCGCGCCGCGCCGTCGATCAGCGGGCCGACCAGCGTGCCCGCTTCGCGCGGGTCGCCCACCGGCAGGCTGGCATAGGCTTTCGCCAGCCGCGCCACCAGATCGGCGCGGATGCTTTCGTGCACGATCAGCCGCCGCAGGCTGGTGCAGCGTTGCCCCGCGGTGCCCACGGCGGAAAACACCGTCGCCCGCACCACCATGTCCAGATCGGCCGAGGGCGCGACGATCATCGCATTGTTGCCGCCCAGTTCCAGGATGCAGCGGCCAAAGCGTTCGGCCACCTTTGGCCCCACGGCGCGGCCCATCCGCGTCGATCCGGTAGCGGACACAATCGCCACATCCGGGCTTTCCACCAGCGCCGCGCCGACCTCGGCCCCGCCGATCACCAGTTGCGCCAGCCCCTCGGGCGCATCGCCGAACCGCGCCAGCGCGCGCTCCATCACCTTCATCGTCGCCATCGCGGTCAGCGGGGTCTTTTCCGACGGTTTCCAGATCACCGGATCGCCGCAGACCAGCGCCAGCGCCGCGTTCCACGACCAGACCGCGACGGGAAAGTTGAAGGCGGTGATGACCGCGCAGGGACCCATCGGGTGCCACAGTTCGCGCATCGCATGGCCGGGGCGCTCGCTGGCGATGGTCAACCCGTAAAGCTGGCGCGACAGGCCCACCGCGAAATCGCAGATGTCGATCATCTCCTGCACTTCGCCCAAGCCTTCGGACGTGATTTTGCCCGCCTCCAGCGTGACCACCGCGCCCAGCGCCTCCTTGGCCGCGCGCAGTTCCTCGCCCAGCAGCCGCACCAATTCGCCCCGGCGCGGTGCGGGCACCTGCCGCCAGGCGCGAAACGCCTCCTGCGACTTGGCGATCACGCGGCCCATCTCGTCGGCCCGCGTCTCGGCCACCCGCGCCACCTCGGCCCCGTCGATGGGCGAGCGGACGGGCAGCGTGCCCCCGGTCAGTTCGGCATCGCTCAGCCCGGCGGCGGCGAGTATGTCTGCAGCGGTCATGGATCGTCCTTTCCTCTCGTCGTGGCGCGTCCCCTGCCGATCCATCGGACGGGACGGTCGCCACCCCCTTTTTCGTTCCCCCGCCTTCTGGCCCATCGCGCCGGAAACCGCCACCTCATTCGGCCCGCGCGGGGCGGTTCGCGCATCCGGTCGGATCGGGCCGAAATGGCCTGAACCCCGCCCGAAAGGGTGAAGTTCAGGTTAACAAAAAACGGGGATTCTTTTCATATCAGGCACTTGAGATTCTGCTCACGCGTGAGCAGCCCTCAGAAAAACGCCTGCAACCCGGTCTGCGCCCGCCCCAGGATCAGCGCGTGAACGTCATGGGTGCCCTCATAGGTATTCACCGTCTCAAGGTTCACCATGTGACGCATCACCTGAAACTCGCCCGAGATCCCGTTGCCCCCATGCATGTCCCGCGCCGCCCGCGCGATCTCCAGCGCCTTGCCGCAGTTGTTGCGCTTGATAAGGCTGATCATCTCGGGCGCCGCCTGCGCCTCGTCCAGCAGCCGGCCCACGCGCAGGCTACCCTGAAGCCCCAGCGCGATCTCGGTCTGCATGTCGGCCAGCTTCTTCTGGAACAGCTGCGTCTGCGCCAGCGGACGGCCGAACTGCCGGCGGTCCAGCCCGTATTGCCGCGCGGCGTGCCAGCAGAACTCCGCCGCACCCAGCACGCCCCAGCTGATGCCATAGCGGGCGCGGTTCAGGCAGCCGAACGGCCCCTTCAGCCCCTCCACATGGGGCAGCAGCGCATCCTCACCCGCCGCCACATCCTTCATCACGATCTCGCCGGTGATGGAGGCGCGCAGGCTCAGCTTGTTGCCGATCTTCGGTGCGCTCAGCCCCGCCATGCCCTTTTCCAGAACGAAGCCCCGGATCTTGCCGCCATGCGCCTCGGACTTGGCCCAGACGACGAAGACATCCGCGATCGGGCTGTTGGAGATCCACATCTTGGACCCGTTCAGCACATAGCCGCCGTCGGTCTTCTTTGCCGTGGTCTTCATCCCCGCCGGATCCGACCCGGCATCGGGTTCGGTCAGGCCGAAACAGCCGATCCATTCGCCGCTAGCGAGCTTGGGCAGGTACTTCCTGCGCTGATCCTCGGACCCGTAGGCATAGATCGGGTACATCACCAGGCTGGACTGCACCGACATCATGGAGCGATAGCCGGAATCCACCCGCTCCACCTCGCGCGCGATCAGGCCATAGGCGACGTAGCCCGCACCAAGGCCGCCGTATTCCTCGGGCACCGTCACGCCCAGCAGGCCCATCTCGCCCATCTCGGCAAAGATCGCGGGGTCGGTCTCTTCCTCGGCATAGGCGCGGATCACGCGGGGCTGCAGCTTTTCCTGCGCATAGGACCGGGCGGCGTCGCGCATCATGCGCTCGTCCTCGGTCAACTGGTCCTCCAGCCGGAACGGGTCGTCCCAGGTAAAGCGGGACAGGTCGGGCGCATCCTTGGCCTTCAGCGCGGGTGCGACGGGCGCATCTTTCATGGCAAACTTCTCCAGAACCTTCGCCGCATCCTATTCCACGGCGCCGGTCGAGGGAAAGCCCTGCCCGCCCTCAGCGCCCCTTGAACAGGCTGCCCAGCACGCCGCGCACCATCGCCTGCCCCGACCGGCTGCCTAGCTGCCGGGCAAAGGATTTCACGAAGGCATCGGTTACAGAGTCGCTGCGGCTGGTGCGCGTGGTCGTCGTCGTGGACCGCCGGGCCGGTGTCTTCGGCTCATACCGGCGGGCGGCGCGATACTCGCGCTCTGCCTCGGCATCCCGCGCGGCGCGGGCGGCTTCCTCCTCGGCGGCGCGCGCGGCGTCCTCGGCCCTCCGGGCTAGCCGTTCATGCGCACTGTCGCTGTCGATCGGCGTGTCGTATTTCCCGACGAGCGGCGAGCGCGTCATCAGAACGGTGCGCTCGGTGTCTGTGATCGGCCCCATCCGGGAGGATGGCGGGCGGATCAGCGTGCGCTCGACAATGCCAGGGATGCCCTTGTCTTCCAGGAACGAGGTGACGGCCTCGCCCGTGCCGACCTCGCGGATCGCTTCCTCGGTCGAGAAACGGGGGTTGTCGCGGTAGGTCTGCGCCGCCATCCGCAGCGCCTTCTGGTCGCGGGCGGTAAAGGCGCGCAGCGCGTGCTGCACCCGGTTGCCCAATTGCCCCAGGATCGCGTCGGGCACGTCGGCCGGGTTCTGGGTGCAGAAATAGACGCCGACCCCCTTGGATCGGATTAGCCGGGCGACCTGCTCGACCTTTTCGACCAGCGCGCGGGGCGCGTCGCGGAACAGCAGATGCGCCTCGTCGAAGAAGAAGACGAGCTTCGGCTTCTCGGGGTCGCCCACCTCGGGCAGTTCCTCGAACAATTGCGACAGCAGCCAGAGCAGGAAGGTGGCATACAGCCGCGGCGACTGCATCAGGCGTTCGCCCGACAGGATGTTGATGCGCCCGCACCCCTCGGCGTCGCTGGTCATCAAATCCGCCAGTTCCAGCGCCGGTTCACCGAAAAGCTGCGCCCC
>JBJHCH010000110.1:0-12817 GCA_050485905.1 Paracoccaceae bacterium
CGGCCCTGCGTACGGTGGGATCCGTAAAATCCTTTGCATTGTCTGGGACGCATCGGCGATTGCGCGAGAAAGCGCCGCTGAGCCACATCTTGTGTCATGTGTTCAAAATTGCGCGATATCTGTGGCACCTAGCCGATGCTGGACTCTCGATGCCACCGCGAGAGCACGCCTGATCCCGCCTAACACCCAAAGAAACCCATTGATCCCCATGAAATCCCATGCCATGAATGATGCACGATGAGACGGGACGACAAGGGGCAACAAGACCCCACACAGGCGAAGCAGGCTTCATACAGGCACCCGCATCATCGAAACGAGAGAGATCCGGCGCGCGCGTGAGCAGACATCCCCCCAGGTGACAGCGCAACCGGGCACCCAGTAATGGGACGAGGGTGGCGGATCGAGCGGTTGGCAGCAGCTCGGTCCGCCCTTTTCGTTCCTGGCGCAGGAATCGAGGGGCCGCAGGTCGGTGACGCAGACGTTCAGGGGCGAGTTCAACCTCAAGGTTGACGCGAAGGGGCGGGTGTCGATCCCGGCCACCTTCCGCCGCGTGATCGAGGCGGGCGACCCGGAATGGAAGGGCAGCGAACAGCGCGCGCGCTTCGTGATCGTCTATGGCGACGACAGCCGCCGGTTCCTGGAATGCTATACGATGACCTCCATCGACGAGGTCGAGGCGCAGATCGCCAGCCTGCCGCGCGGCAGTCTGCGCCGGCGCAGGCTCGCACGCTTCATCTCTACCTATTCCCACTATTCCGAAGTGGACGAGGACGGCCGCATCGTCCTGCCGCAGAAGCTGCGCGAAAAGATCGGTCTTGAAGGCGAGGCCTATTTCGCCGCCATGCTGGACACCTTCCAGATCTGGAAGCCCGAGACCTTTGCCGAGGCCGAGGCCAACCCGTCTGAGGGTGACGCGGACACGCTCGCCCTTCTCGACGCGCCGGAGGATGGCTGAGCCATGGCAGCCGCTGCCGCCATGCCGACCGAGACCCCCCATATCCCCGTCCTGCTGCGCCCGCTTCTGGCCGCCGTCGCCCCGATCACGGGCGTCTGGCTGGACGGAACGCTGGGGGCGGGCGGCTATGCGCGCGGCCTGCTGGAGGCCGGCGCCGAGCGGGTGATCGGCGTGGACCGCGACCCGCTTGCGCTGCGTATGGCGCAGGATTGGGGCGCGGGATACGGCGACCGGCTGCGGCTGGTGCAGGGCACTTTCGGGCGGCTGGACGAACACGCAGAGGGGCCGCTGGATGGCGTGGTGCTCGATCTTGGCGTGTCATCGATGCAGCTCGATCAGGCCGAGCGGGGGTTTTCCTTTGCCAAGGACGGGCCGCTCGACATGCGGATGGGGCAGGCGGGGCCGACTGCCGCCGACATAGTGAACACAGCGCGTGAATCCGATCTGGCAGATATTCTCTATCATTACGGCGAGGAGCGCGCCGCGCGCCGAATCGCTCGGGCCATTGTTGCCGCGCGGCCGCTGACGACCACGCTGGACCTGACGCGCGTGGTCGAATCCTGCCTGCCGCGCCCGAAGCCGGGGCAGAGCCACCCGGCGACGCGCAGCTTTCAGGCGATCCGCATCGCCGTGAACGACGAATTCGGCGAACTGATCGCGGGGCTGGAGGCGGCAGAGCGGGCACTGAAGCCGGGCGGCAAGCTGGCGGTGGTGACATT
Source organism: Paracoccaceae bacterium (assembly GCA_050485905.1). Taxonomy (GTDB): domain Bacteria; phylum Pseudomonadota; class Alphaproteobacteria; order Rhodobacterales; family Rhodobacteraceae; genus JAWLCA01. The sequence goes on from JBJHCH010000110.1 coordinate 1,675, forward strand.
CCACTCGCTGGAAGATCGGGTGGTCAAGCGATTCATGGCGGCGCGGTCCGGGGCGGCGGGCCGGGCGAACCGCTACGCGCCCGAGGCCGAAGCCGACGCCCCCGCCTTTCGCCTGCTCACCCGCCGCGCCGTGGGGCCGGACGAGGATGAGATCGCCGCCAACCCGCGCGCCCGCTCGGCTTTGCTGCGGGTGGCCGAACGCACCGATGCGCCTGCCGCACCCGCCGACCGGACTGCGCTGGGCTTGCCGAAACCCGTACTGGAGGGGTTCTGATGCGCGGCTTCGTCTATGTTATGACCGGGATCGCGGTGATGGCGCTGGCGTTCTGGGCCTACCGCGAGAACTACACCACCCAGCAGGCGCTGCGCGAGGCATCGAGCCTGCAGCGAGAGATCGCACAACTGTCCGAGGCGCTGGCCGTGCAGCGCGCGGAATGGGCATATCTCAATCGCCCGCAAAGGTTGCGGGAACTGGCCGATCTGAACTTCGACCGGCTGGGCCTGCTGCCGCTCCGCCCCGAACAGTTCGGCGCGGTGGAACATGTCAGCTACCCGCTGCCGCCCGATCCGACCGTGATCGATCTGGATGCATTCCTGCCGGAGGACGAGTTGTGACCCGCACGCCGCTGCGCCCGCTCGCGCGTATCCTGGAGGCCCGCCAGAAGGGCGAGAACCCCGACGCCATCGAACGCGAGAACATCCGCCTGCGCCACGAGGCGATGCGCGACCGCGCGCGCAGCCGTGCCGAGGGGCGGCTTCTGATGCTGGGCCTGTGCTTCTTTGCCGCCTTCTCGGTGATCGGCGCGCGGATGGGGATGCTGGCGGCCGAGGAGCCGCAGGAGCCGCGCATCGCCAGCCTGGGCGCGCCCATCGTCGCGGGCCGGGCCGACATCGTGGACCGGCAGGGCCGCATCCTCGCCACCAACCTCGTCACCCACTCTCTCTATGCCCAGCCGCCGCAGATGGTCGATCCCCGGCGCGCGGCGCGCAAGCTGGCCGAGGTCTTCCCCGATCTGGATGCCGAACGCCTGACCCGCCAGTTCACCGATCCCGACCGCCGCTTCGTCTGGGTGAAGCGCCGCATCTCGCCCGAACAGGTGCAGGCGGTCCATGACATCGGCGATCCCGGCCTGCTGTTCGGCCCGCGCGAGATGCGGCTTTATCCGAACGGCCGGCTGGCGGCCCATATCCTCGGCGGCACCGGCTACGGGCGCGAGGGCGTGCAGGCGGCCGAGATCATCGGCACCGCCGGCATCGAAAGGGTCTATGACGACTACCTGCGCGACCCCGCCCAGGGCGGCGCGCCGCTGCAACTGTCGCTCGACCTGACGATCCAGGCCGCCACCGCCGAGGTGCTGGATGCTGGCATGCGGCTGATGAACGCCAAGGGCGCGACCGCGATCCTGATGGACGTGCATACGGGCGAATTGATCAGCCTCGTTTCCCTGCCCGACTTCGACCCGAACACCCGGCCCAACCCGCTGGTCGCGGGCGATCCGTCCGACAGCCCGCTGTTCAACCGCGCGGTGCAGGGGGTCTATGAGCTTGGATCGACCTTCAAGGTCTTCGCCGCCGCGCAGGCCATCGAACTGGGGCTGGTCAGCCCGCTGACCATGCTGGATACCAAGGGGCCGATGACCTGGGGCCGGTATCGCATCCGCGATTTCCGCAACTACGGCCCCGAACTGTCGGTCACCGACGTGATCGTCAAATCCTCGAACATCGGCACCGCGCGCATGGCGATCCAGATCGGCGCGAAACGGCAGCAGGATTTCCTGCGCACCCTCGGCTTTCTGGAACCGACCCCGGTGGAACTGGTCGAGGCGCCGGGCGCCCGCCCGCTGCTGCCGCGCAACTGGTCAGAGCTTTCGACCATGACCATCAGCTACGGCCACGGCCTGTCGGCCAGCCCGCTGCATCTGGCCGCCGGATATGCCGCGCTGGTCAACGGCGGCACGCTGGTCAAGCCCACGCTGTTGCGCAACCCAACCCCGGTGCCGGGAGAGCGGGTGATCTCACCCCAGACCTCGGCCATCATGCGCGAGATGCTGCGCAAGACGGTGACGGCGGGCACCGCCGGCTTTGCCGATGTGCCGGGCTATTCGGTCGGCGCCAAGACCGGCACCGCCGACAAGCCGAACCCGCGCGGCGGCTATTACAAGGACAAGGTGATCGCCACCTTCGCCGCCGTCTTCCCCAGCTACGACCCAAAGTATGTGCTGGTGGTCACGCTGGACGAGCCGGTGGAAACCAGCGGGTCCGAACCCCGCCGCACCGCCGGCTGGACCGCCGCGCCGGTCGCGGGCGAGCTGATCCGCCGCACCGCGCCGCTGCTGGGCCTTCGCCCCGTCATTGAACCTGCCCGGCTGGATGGGGTAACCCTCGTCCGCAACTGAGGCGGTGGAATCATGGGACCAACGAAGACGCTCGCCGATCTGGGACTGCGGGCGCAGGGCGGGCGCGACGCGCGGATCACCGGCCTGTCGGTGGACAGCCGGAACGTAAGGCCGGGGCATCTGTTCGCGGCCCTGCCCGGATCGCGCCTGCATGGGGCAGAATTCATCCAGTATGCCCTGCGCATGGGTGCCTCGGCGATCCTGACCGACACCATGGGGGCCGCGCTGGCCCGCAGCGAACTTGACGGCTCCGACGCGGCGCTGGTGCTGGCCGAGGATCCGCGCGCAGCCCTTGCCTATGCCGCCGCCCTCTGGTTCGGCGCGCAGCCCGATACCGTCGTCGCCGTCACCGGCACCAACGGCAAGACCTCGGTCGCCACCTTCACCCGACAGATCTGGTCCGCCATGGGCCTGTCGGCGGCGAACTTCGGCACCACCGGGGTCGAGGGCGCATTCTCCGCGCCGCTGGCCCATACCACGCCGGAACCGATCACCCTGCACCGCCTGCTGGCCGAGATGACCGAGGACGGCGTGACCCATGTGGCGATGGAGGCGTCGAGCCACGGGCTGGACCAGCGCCGCCTTGACGGCGTGCGGCTGGCGGCGGCGGCCTTCACCAACTTCACCCAGGACCATCTGGATTATCACGGCAGTTTCGACGCCTATTTCGCCGCCAAGGCGGGGCTGTTCGACCGCGTGTTGCCTGACGACGCCACCGCCGTCATCAACCTTGACGATCCGCGCGGGGCCGACATGGCGGCGGTGGCCGAACGGCGCGGCCAGCGGGTGATCTCGGTCGGCCACGCCACCGATTGCGACCTTTGGATCGTCGGCCAGCGGTTCGACGCCACCGGGCAGGATCTGCGCTTTGCCTGGAACGGTGCGACGCGGCAGGCGCGGCTGGGGCTGATCGGCGGGTTTCAGGCCGCGAACGTGCTGGTTGCGGCGGGCCTCGCCATCGGGTCGGGCGCCGACCCGGCCGAGGTGTTCGAGATGCTGCCGCGCCTGTCCACGGTGCGCGGCCGGATGCAGCATGTCGCCACGCGCCGGAACGGGGCCACGGTCTTTGTCGATTACGCGCACACGCCCGACGCCATCGCCACGGCGCTGCAGGCTTTGCGCCCGCATGTGATGGGCCGGTTGATCATCGTCTTCGGCGCGGGCGGCGACCGCGACCGGGGCAAGCGCCCGCTGATGGGCGCCGCCGCCGCCGCCCATGCCGATGTGCTTTACGTCACCGACGACAATCCGCGCAGCGAAAGCCCCGCCGCGATCCGCGACGCGATCCTGCGCGCCTGCCCCGAGGCACATGAGATCCCCGACCGGGCCGAGGCGATCCTGCGCGCAGTCGATGCCCTGCAGCCGGGCGATGCGCTGCTGATCGCGGGCAAGGGGCATGAGACGGGGCAGATCGTCGGCGACGATGTCTTTCCCTTTGACGATGCCGAACAGGCCAGCGTCGCGGTCGAAGCGCTGGACGACCGCGCATGACCGCGCCGCTCTGGACATCCGCCGACGCCGCTGCCGCCACGGGCGGGCAGGTGACGCGGGGTTTCTCTGCCACCGGTCTCAGCATCGACACCCGCAGCCTGCAGCCGGGCGACATGTTCGTGGCGCTGAAGGATGTGCGCGACGGCCATGATTTCGTGGCCGAGGCGCTGGCGCGCGGTGCCGCTGCGGCGATGGTCAGCCGTGCCCCCGATGGCCTGCCGGACGACGCGCCGCTGCTGGTCGTCCCCGAGGTGCTGCCCGCGCTGGAAGCCCTCGCCCGCGCCGCCCGCGACCGCACCGCGGCGCGGGTGATCGGCGTCACCGGGTCCGTCGGCAAGACCTCGACCAAGGAGATGCTGCGCGCGATCCTGTCGGGGCAGGGCAGCGTCCACGCCGCCGAGGCCAGCTTCAACAACCACTGGGGCGTGCCGCTGACGCTGGCGCGGATGCCCGCCGACACCGATTTCGCGGTGATCGAGATCGGCATGAACCACCCCGGAGAGATCGCGCCGCTCGCCCGCCTCGCCCGCCTGCACGCGGCGCTGATCACCACCGTGGCCCCCGCGCATCTGGCGGCCTTTGACGGGATCGAGGGGATCGCGCGGGAAAAGGCGTCGATCCTCGACGGGCTGGAACCGGGCGGCATCGCCGTCCTGCCCGCCGACCTGGCGACCACGCCGATCCTGACCGCCCGCGCCGAGGCGCTGGGCGCGCGGCAGATCCTGTTCGGCACCGCGCCGGGCGTCGATTTCCGCCTGCTCGACATCACGCTCGCCCGCGACACCACCGTCGTGCAGGCAGAGGTTGCGGGCAAGCCGCTCCTGTTCAAGGTGCACAGCGCGGGGCGGCATTTCGCCATGAACGGGCTGGGCGCGCTGGCCGTGGCCCATGCGCTGGGCGTCGATCTGGCCGAGGCGGCGCTGTCGCTGGGCCAGTGGCGCCCGCCCGCGGGCCGTGGCATGCGCGAGCGCATCGTTCTGGATCTGGTGGACGATCACCTGTCGATCGACCTGATCGACGACGCCTACAACGCCAACCCTGCCTCTCTGGCCGCAGCACTCGACGTCCTCGGCGCGGCAGAGGTCGCCGATGGCATCGGTCGCGTCACCCGTGGCCGCCGCGTCGCGGTGCTGGGCGACATGCTGGAACTGGGGCCGGACGAGGCCGCCCTGCACGCCGCCGTCGCCCGCCACCCGATGATCGGCGCCATCGACCGGATCCATTGCGTCGGCCCGCTGATGCGGCACCTGTGGAACGCCCTGCCGCGCGAAAAGCGCGGCGACTGGGCCAAGGATGCGGTCGAAATGGCCGCCCGCGCCCATACGCTGGCCGATGCCGGCGATGTCCTGCTGGTCAAGGGCTCCAAATCCTCGCGCGTCAGCCTGGTTGTTGACGCCATCCGCAAATTGCGCCAAGGCAGCGCCGATCTGACCGAGGGGCTCCTGTAGATGCTGTTCTGGCTTGCCGACCTGGCCGATGGCGGGGGGTTCTTCAACCTCTTTCGCTACATCACCTTCCGCGCCGGCGGGGCGTTCTTTACCGCGCTGTTCTTCGGCTTCATCTTTGGCCGCCCGCTGATCGACCTTCTGCGCCGCCGTCAGGGCAACGGCCAGCCGATCCGCGACGACGGACCGGCGGGGCACATGGCAAAGGCCGGCACGCCGACGATGGGGGGCGTGCTGATCCTCGGCGGGCTCAGCGTCGCCACGCTGCTCTGGGCGCGGCTGGACAACCCCTATGTCTGGATCGTGCTGCTGGTGACGGTGGCCTTCGGCATCGTGGGCTATGCCGACGACCACGCCAAGGTGTCAAAGGGCAATTCAAAGGGCGTGCCGGGCCGGGTGCGGTTCGGCATCGGGCTGGTGATCGCCGCCATCGCCGCCGTTGCCGCGGCCCATGCCCACCCGCCCGCGCTGACCGGGCAACTGGCGGTGCCGGTGTTCAAGTCGGTGCTGATCAACATGGGCTGGCTGTTCGTGCCCTTTGCGATGATCGTGATCGTGGGCTCGGCCAATGCGGTGAACTTGACCGACGGGCTGGACGGGCTGGCCATCATGCCGGTGATGATCGCCGCCGGCGCGCTGGGTGTGATCGCCTATGCCGTGGGGCGGGTCGATTTCACCACCTATCTGGACGTGCATTTCGTCCCCGGCACCGGGGAGTTGCTGATCTTCTGCTCGGCGCTGATCGGCGGGGGGCTTGGCTTCCTGTGGTATAACGCGCCCCCCGCGGCGGTGTTCATGGGCGACACCGGCAGCCTCGCCCTGGGCGGCGCGCTGGGGGCGATTGCCGTCTGCACCAAGCACGAGATCGTGCTGGCCATCGTCGGCGGCATCTTCGTGGTCGAGGCGCTGAGCGTCATCATCCAGGTGCTTTACTTCAAGCGCACCGGAAAGCGCGTCTTCCTGATGGCCCCGATCCACCACCATTTCGAGAAAAAGGGCTGGGCCGAGCCGCAGATCGTCATCCGCTTCTGGATCATCAGCCTGATCCTGGCGCTGATCGGGCTGGCGACGCTGAAGGTGCGGTAGGGCAGATCCGGTCCTGATTTCGTGATATCATCCTGAGCGACGACTCGGCCGGAGGACCGGCGGTGCCCAATGTCTTCAAGTGGTGGCGCGATAAAATCTTCCCCTGGTGGCGCGACAAGGACAATCGCGAGTCTGCCAAGTCGATAGCCGATGTCCTCAAGATCGTTGTCCCGGCACTGGTTGTCGCCGTGGTCGCCGTACTGGGCTACCTCGGCTGGTCCGGGTTAGACCCGGCCGGCCCGCCGCAGAAGCCCCAGATCGTAGCCGGCGATGCAGGCATGATCCAGACCGGGTCCGGTATCCAGGTGCGCGCCGAAGGTGGCGCCACGGTCACAGTTGGTTTCACCGAAGAGATGTTCCGCGCGGCCCTCGACGATCGGGAAGCGCGGGTGCGCGCAGAGATGCACGAGGCCGGCGACGCGGAGCGCATGGTGCTTCAGGCCCAGCTTGTCGAGATCGCGGCGCAGAAGGCAAATCTCGAACGCGCCCATTCCGAGGCGTTGGACCAGCTTGCCGCGCTGGCCGAGAGGCTCGATGCGCTCGCGTCCGATCTGCCGGCCGACCGCCTCGCCGAGGCCCGGCAGGCGCTCGCGCGTGGCGACCGCAGCCTGGCGGACGACCTGTTCGCCGAGGTCGCGGCGCAGACCCTTGCCTCTGTCGAGCTGGCGGCCAAGGCGGCTTTTGCTCGTGGCGAGATCGCCGCGCAGGACATCCGCTGGCGCGACGCGGCAGAACATTTCGCCACCGCCGCAAGGCTCGACCCGGGCATCGAAAGCCTTGAAGCCGCAGGCAACTACCTTCGTGCGTCCGGCCAGTACGACCGTGCGCTCAGCCATGACAGGGCGGCGCTGGCGCTGGCACAGGACCAGTTTGGCACCGACTCCCTCGAAGTCGCCCAGGCCGCCTCGAACCTGGCATTGACCCTTATCTCGCTTGGCGACTACGAAGCCGCCAGGCCGCTGATCCGGGACTCGCTTGACATCACCGAGGCACGGCTCGGACGGGCCAGCTCCGAATACGGGATACGATTGAACAATCTCGCGTCGATCCATCGCGACCTTGGCGACGAACAATCTGCAGAGGCGATGTTCACCGACTCGGTTGAAATCCTGCGCGCGGCACGCGGCCCGGACGATCCCGAACTGGCCATCGCCCTGAGCAATCTCGGTGCGTTCCTGTCGCAGGTGAAGCGTTTCGATGAGGCCGAACATCTCTTGCGTGAAGCGCAGGACATCACCGAACGCGCCTACGGCAGAAACCATCCTGACTTTGCCGTGCGTCTGAACAACATCGCGCATGTGCTGCAAAGCCAGGGGCAGGACGACGAAGCCCTTGCGCTTTTCCACGAGGCCGCAGAAGTCATCCGCAACGTCCTTGGCGAGGAGCACCAGCAATATGCCATCGCCCTGAGCAATATCGGCGGCATCCATCACAAGGCGGGCGAGGTGGATGCGGCAGAGGAGAACTATCGCCGGGCGCTGGACATCCTGCGGGCCAGCGTCGGCGACCACCACCCGACGACCCGCATCGCTGCGGATAACTACCTCATGCTTCTGGAAACCTACCGGCGTGACGCGACGGAGGTCGAGGATCTGCGCAGCCTGTTGGCTGCGGGAGAGGCGTCCGAAAGGCCCTGACAGCCTGGTCGCACAGGGGCGGCTGGACCTGTAGCCGCACAGGCGGCATAACCGGCCCGACCCAACCCGAAAGGCCCCCCCCGATGACCATCCTCACCCCCATCACCCTGCAACAGGCGCACACCATCATCGCCTCGGCCCTCGACCACGGCGCGGGCAGGGGGATGCAGCCGCTGGCGGTGATCGTGCTGGATGCGGGCGGGCATGCCATCGCCTATGCGCGGTCCGACGGTGCCTCTCCCGGCCGGTTTCAGGTGGCGCAGGGCAAGGCTTATGGCGCGGTGATGATGGGGATGCCCTCCAGCAAGCTGAAGGAGCGGGCGGATGCGCAGTCCTATTTCGTCGCCGCCATCAACGGCGCCTTCGATGGCCGGCTGGTCCCGGTGGCGGGCGGCGTGCTGGTGCGCGATGCGGGCGGGGCGATCGTCGGCGCGGTAGGCATCAGCGGCGACACGTCCGAGAATGATACCGAGGCCGCGATTGCCGGGATCAAGGCCGCCGGGCTGGTGGCAGAGGGCTAGGCGGGGGCCGGGCTGCGGGTCGGGCGGGGGCAGGCGGGGGCCGGTTACCCAAACCTTGCCCCAGCGTGCGTTGGGTGTTGCACGAAACCTTTCCCAAAGGTTAACGGATTTTCGTGAATCGTTGAAAATCAGTCACTTGGCATTTTGTGCACGCGTGCCCAACCCGTGCACAGACCCCCAGATCCCCCAGAAATCCCCGCCAGACCACCCTTGCAGCCCGCCGCCACCCGGCCCATTCTTCGCCGCCAGAAAGTCAGGGGGCGGCGATGATTCCGGTCAGGGGGGTAGAGGGGCAGCGGATCGCCGTCCTGGGTCTGGGCCGGTCCGGCCTCGCCGCCGCCGCCGCGCTGGCCGCCGGCGGGGCGACGGTGCTGGCCTGGGATGACGGGCAGGAGGCGCGGGAAAAGGCCGCCGCCGCGGGCCTGACCCTCCACGACCTGACCCGCGACCGCGCCTTTGACGGCGTCTCCGCCCTGATCGTCAGCCCCGGCATCCCGCATCTCTATCCCGCGCCGAATCCGGTGATCGCCCGCGCGCTGGCCCTCGGCGTGCCGGTGGACAATGACATCGGCCTCTTCTTCCGCTCCTTCGCCGCCGAGGGGTTCGAAAGGTTCGACCAGCCCCCCCGCGTGATCGCCGTGACCGGGTCGAACGGAAAGTCGACCACCACCGCCCTGATCCACCACATCCTGCAGGAAGCCGGCCGCCCCAGCCAGATGGCCGGCAACATCGGCCGCGGCGTGCTGGACCTGACCCCGCCGGGCGAGGGCGAGGTGGTGGTGCTGGAACTGTCCAGCTACCAGACCGAGCTCGCCCGCGCCCTGACCCCCGATATCGCCGTCTTCACCAACCTGACCCCCGACCATCTGGACCGCCACGGCGGCATGGGCGGCTATTTCGCCGCCAAGCGCCGGCTGTTCGCGGAGGGCGGCCCCGACCGCGCCGTGATCGGCGTGGACGAGGTGGAGGGGCGCTTCCTCGCCAACCAGCTCTCGCAGGGCGCGGGCGACGACCGGGTGATCCGCATCTCCTCGGGGCAAAAGCTGGACGGCCCCGGCTGGGCGGTCTTCGCCCGCAAGGGGTTTCTGGCCGAATGGCGCAAGGGGCGGCAGGTGGCGTCGATCGACCTGCGTGCGATGCGCGGCCTTCCCGGCGCGCACAACCACCAGAACGCCTGCGCGGCCTATGCCGCCGTCCGCTCGCTCGGCCTTGCGCCCCGGCTGATCGAAGACGCGTTTTCCAGCTTCACCGGCCTGCCGCATCGCAGCCAGATCGTGGGCGAACGCGCCGGCGTGGTCTTCGTGAACGACTCCAAGGCCACCAACGCCGACAGCGCCGCCAAGGCGCTGCAGGCCTTCCCCCGCATCCGCTGGATCGCCGGGGGGCTGGGCAAGGACGGCGGCATCGCCGCGCTGGCCCCGCATCTGGGGTCGGTGGTGAAGGCGTACCTCATCGGCCATTCGGCGCGAGAGTTCGCCCTGCAACTGGGCGACACCCCGCACGAGATCTGCGAGACGATGGCCCGCGCCGTCGCCCGCGCGGCAGAGGAGGCGGAGGCGGGAGAGGTCGTGCTCCTCGCCCCCGCCGCCGCCAGCTTCGACCAGTATCCGGATTTCGAGAAGCGGGGAGAGGATTTCGCCGCGCAGGTCGCGGCGCTGCCCTAGCCCTTCTGCGCCGCCAGCGCCTCGATCTGCGCGCGCAGCCCCTCAAGCTGATAGCCGAACCGCGCCGGCAGGCCGATCAGCTCGTCCACCGGCCGCGTGCCCGCCTGGCTCAGCGCCCAGACGATGGACGACCGGTTGCCCGACGCGCAATAGGCCAGCACCGGCCCCGTGGACCCCGCAATCGCCGCGCCCTGCGCCGTCACATTGTCCATCGTCAGCGCGCCGCCCACCACCGGGTTCTCGATGAACTGCATCCCCGCGCCCTCTACCGCCGCGCGGATGCGGTCCGACTGCACCTCGGCCGGGATCTCGCTATCGGGGCGGTTGCAGATCACGGTCGTGAAGCCCGCCTCCCTGATCGCTGCCGCATCCTCGGGCGTGATCTGCGGCGACACGGCGTAATCGGCGGTGATCTGGCGTATGTCCATCGGCGGTTCCCCCTTGGCGCTGTCGGCGGCTTGATACAGCCTCTGCGCGCGCCGCGAAAGCCCGCCGCACCACAACCGGCAATTGACCTGTATCAAGGCGGCGATATGCTGGTCCCCGCTAGCCTGCCCCGACATGCCGCCAGAATGGGAGCGAGCCTCGTGTCCGACCGTGCCACCGCCAATGCCCGCCGGCGCCAGCAACTCAACTCGCGCCTGGCAGAGCTTCAGGCCCGGCTCAGCACCATCGACGCCGAGCTTGACAGCCACACCGCCCGCGACTGGGAGGAAATGGCGACCGAGCGCGAGGGCGACGAGGTGCTGGAGGGGATGGGCCAGGCCGGCCTGCGCGAGATGCGGATGATCGAGGCCGCGCTCGACCGGATCGAGGCGGGCGAGTATGGCCATTGCGTGCGCTGCGGCGAGGCCATCGCCGAGGAACGGCTGGACCTGCTGCCCTTCACGCCGTTCTGCGCCA
>JBJHCH010000111.1:0-12681 GCA_050485905.1 Paracoccaceae bacterium
ACGGGACCAGCGCACGGCTGTCAGACGGCGTGATCAGGATGCCGCTTACCCCAGAGGCGATGCAGCTCTCGATTGCCGCGATCTGGGTTTCGACGTCCCCGTCGATGCGCCCCGCATGGGTTTGCAGAGCAATGCCATGCTCTGCCGCCGCTTCCATTGCGCCTTCACGCATCTTCACAAAGAACGGGTTGGTGTCGGTCTTGGTGATCAGGCACGCGCCGGTTTCGGCGATGGCGGGGCTGGCCAACAGCGCCGTGCTGGCAACGGCACCCATTATCGAGAACTTCAGTCCGGTTTTCAATTTCATCTGCTTCCTCCCTGAGATGTATCCCACGGTCCGGAGTTAGGGTGCCTCTCACAGCACCGACCGTCCGCGATGAGCAGAGAAAACAGCAGAATCTGATTCCTGTCAATAAATAAATCACTTTTATTTAGTATTGACGCCGCAGCCTCCTCTCGCAATCATGGCGACTGCGAAAGGTGACGCATGAACGAAGATACCGGCCAGACCCAGATGCCGCAAGGAATGCGCGGATCCAACCAATCCGGCCTTCGGGCCTGGAACGAACGCCTGCTGTTCACGCTCTTGCATCGCCACGGCGCCATGCCAAAGGCCGAGATCGCGCGCGTCACAGGGCTATCAGCGCAGACGGTGTCGGTCATCATCCGCGCGCTGGAACAGGATGGCTTCCTTGCGAAAGGCGATCCCTTGCGCGGCCGGATCGGACAGCCATCGGTGCCGATGTCGCTCGCAGCGAACGGGGCCTATTTTCTGGGTCTCAAGATCGGGCGACGCTCCAGCGAGATGATCCTGATCGATTTTCACGGCAAGATCCGCGACCGCAATTCGTTGCGCCACAACTGGCCTGAGCCGCGCGCCGCACGCGAGTTTTCCCTTAGGGCCGCACATGCACTAATCCATCGCCTACCCGAGGCCGACCGGGCGCGGGTCGCGGGTCTGGGCATAGCGCAGCCGTTCCAGATCTGGGACTGGTCCGAAGCGATCGCCGCCCCGCCCGCGGTCATGGCGGGCTGGCGCGACTGCAATCTCTGTGCGGAACTCGGCGCGCATCTGCCGTTCCCTGTGCTTCTGCGCAACGATGCCAGCGCCGCTTGCGGTGCGGAGCTGGTTTTCGGAGGCCAGGCGCTGCCGCGCGATTTCGTCTATTTCTACATTGGGTTCTTCATCGGCGGCGGCGTCGTTCTGAATGGGGCGCTGCACACCGGGGAAAGCGGCAACTCTGGCGCCCTGGGTTCGATGCCGGTGCGTGCGCCTGACGGCCGAACAGTCCAGCTAATCGAGCGCGCCTCGATCTATGGGCTTGAACAGAAATTGGTGGCCGAGGGGCTGGACCCAGACCTTCTGTGGACCGACCCGCAGCATTGGCCAATTCCCGAACACCTGATCGCCGGATGGATCGATACCGCGGCAGAGGCGATCGCGCAGGCAACCGTTGCCTGTCTGGCGGTGATCGACTTCAAGGCCGTCGTCATCGACGGCTGGTTCCCGCCCGCAATCCGCAAACGGTTGCTGGCTAGCTTTCAGGGCGCATTGGGGGAACAGAACCTTGCGGGATTGGACAGACCCGTCGCCATCGAGGGCAGTCTGGGCAGCGACGCCCGCGCGCTCGGCGCGGCGGCGCTGCCGCTCACAGATCGCTTCCTGATCTCGACCGACGCGGGCCTGGGCGCAGGTGCGCGGACGGGCGACTGATCCCGTGCTTCGCGGGTGCCAAGGCGCGCGGTCGAAAAGCCTGCGCTAGCCCACGCGCCCGAGGTCGAGATGACTCAAGATCAACTCCTTCACCGCAAGTGCCGCAACTGGGCAATCGGGAACAAGTGCCGCGTCAGAGCTGATGAAGACGGGGCCGTCGCGCGGGTCGTCGGTCAGTCTGCCGTGGCTACCCTTGACCAGCGTCGCATCCAGCGGGATCACGTCAAGCAGCGCGCGCAGGCCCAGCTTCCGCTTTGCCAGCCGCCAGCCGACTGCGAGCTTCGGGTTGCGGAAGGCGGGATCGACGAACAACTCCACCGGATCGAAACCGGGCTTGCGGTGGATCTCGACGGTGCGCGCATAGTCCGGGGCGCGGGCGTCATCTTCCCAATAGTAGTAGGTGAACCAAGCGTCGGCGCGGGAGATCGCGACAAGTTCCCCCGACCGTGGATGATCCAGCCCCATGCGCGCCTTGCCCTCGTCGTCCAGCACCTCCTCAACGCCATCGATCTCTTCGATGATTGCCTTGACGCGGGGAATATCTGCCGGGTCGGCAACATAGACATGGGCGATCTGGTGGTCGGCAACGGCAAAGGCCCGGCATTGCGGCGGATCGAGATACTCACGGTCAAGCTCCACCCGAAGGCCCAGCAGTCCCGCGGCGCGCAGGTGACGGTTCAGGTGGACCGGCGTGGTCACCGGCGTGATGCCATATTCCGAGAGCACGATCACCCGCGCCCCATCGGCGGTCGCGGCATCGATCAACTGACCGGCCACGGCATCGACCTCGCGCAGGTCTTTTGCGATGTCGGGATGGTCGGGGCCGACTCGCTGAAGATTGTAGTCGAGATGCGGCAGGTAGACGAGGCTCAGCGTCGGCCGCCGCGTGGCACGGACATGCAGCGTCGCATCGGCGATCCACTGGGAGGAGGAGATATTGGTAGCCGGCCCCCAGAAGGTAAACAACGGGAAGCGGCCGAAGCGGTCGGTCAGCTCGTCGCGCAGGGATTGCGGCGTTGCGTAGCAATCGGGGATCTTGCGCCCGTCCGCCGGATACATCGGCCGGGGCGTCACGCCGATGTCGGCCGACGCGGCGATATTGTACCACCAGAACATGTTGGCGCAGGTGAAGCCCGGATCGCGCGCCTTTGCCGCGTCCCATACCCGCTCGCCCGAGACCAGCCGGTTCGACTGCCGCCAGAAGAGGATCTCGTAAAGTTCGCGGAACAACCAGCCGTTGGCGACAATCCCATGGTCGCGCGGCATGAGCCCCGTCAGCAGCGTCGTCTGGGCGGTGCAGGTCACAGCCGGCGTGACGGTCTGCAGGGGCTGCATCCCACCCCGGTCGGCCAGCCGCTTCAGGTTTGGCGTATCGGCACCAATCATTCCCGGTGTCAGACCGACGATGTTCAGAACGACGGTTTCGCGCATGCTCCCCCCAAGGCTGCAGGCAACCCTGGCCGCAATAGCGGATCGCAGATGGATCGACAACCGCGCCCGGCTGGCATGGTGCCAAGACCCTCTGGCGACCAGAAGATTAACATTGCTTGCATTTTCCCGGCAGCAGGGGCAGGTTTCCCCGAGGGCACCTGCGGACCGCGACTCGCGTCCCAGGTGGCGGGGGAGAAGCCATGACAGACGCACAGGGTCCTGCGCAGGCGCAGGGCATGGAACGCGGCCGGAACGCAAGCATCCTGCAGCGATTTTCCGTGACATACGAGTTTCCGGTTCACTTCACGCGCGACCTGTTCGATCCGGCGAATCCGGTCCTCGTCGACACGATGTGCCGGCAAGAGCGTGACCGCCGCCACCGCTGCATCGTTTTCGTGGACGACGGGGCGGCAGAGGCCACGCCCGGTCTGGTTGACAAAATCCTGCGCTATGCCGAGACGCATGCCGCCCATATCGATCTGGTCGCCCCGCCGGTGCAGATGCCCGGCGGTGAGCGGGTGAAGATCGACCTGCATTTCGTGGAGGATATGCAGCGCCGGGTGATCGAACATCACATCGACCGCCATTCCTACATCATCGCGGTCGGCGGCGGGGCGCTGCTGGATGCGGTTGGGCTGGTCGCGGCCACCACTCATCGCGGGGTGCGGCACATTCGGGTGCCGACGACCGTTCTCAGCCAGAACGATTCCGGCGTGGGCGTGAAGAACGGGGTGAACCTCGCCGGTCAGAAGAACATGGTCGGCACCTTTGCGCCGCCCTTCGCGGTGCTGAACGATCTGGCGCTGATCGAGACCCTGCCGGAGCGCGAGAAGATCGCCGGCATGGCCGAGGCGGTGAAGGTCGCGCTGATCCGCGATGGCGACTTCTTCCGCTGGCTGGAGCACAATGCCGACGACCTGGCGCTGTTCCGGCCGGATGCCATGGCCTACATGATCCGCCGCTGCGCCGAACTGCACATGCACCAGATCGCCCATGGTGGCGACCCGTTCGAAACCGGCAGCGCGCGCCCGCTCGACTACGGGCACTGGTCGGCGCACAAGCTGGAGGGGATGACCCGCCACCACCTGCGCCACGGCGAGGCGGTGGCGATCGGCATTGCGCTTGATGCGCGCTACTCGGTATCCGCCGGATTGCTGGAACCCGGCGCCGAGGATCGGATCGCCGTGCTGCTGGAACATCTGGGTTTCCGGCTGTGGCATTCGGCGCTGGAAATGAAGGGGGAGCGCGGCCTCGTGCTGCTGGAGGGCCTGCGCGAGTTCCAGGAGCATCTTGGGGGCGAGTTGACTGTCACGCTGCTGGAAGGCATCGGCCGCGGAATCGAAGTCCATGAAATCGACGCCGACCGCGTGCGCGAAGCGATCGGCTGGCTGAAGGCAAGGCAGGATCTCTGATGCGCCTCGACCACCTGCCGGGTCAACCGGACCTGACCTATTGCACCAACATCCATGCGGGCGAAAGCTGGGCCGAGATCCGCGAAAGCCTTGCTCTGCACCTGCCGCCGATCAAGGCCGCCGTCGCGCCCGACCGACCCTTCGGCCTGGGCCTGCGGCTGTCCCGGATAGCCGCGGATGCGCTGTCGGCACCGGATACGCTTGACGAGTTCCGCGCCTTCCTGCGCGATCTGGACGTCTATGTCTTCACGATCAACGCCTTCCCCTACGGCCCGTTTCACGGCACGCGGGTAAAGGAAGAGGTCTATCTGCCAGACTGGACCACCGATGAGCGTCTGCGCTTCACCAACCTGTCGGCCGATCTGCTGGCCGCGCTGCTGCCCGAGGGAATGACCGGCAGCGTCAGCACCGTGCCGGGCTGCTTCAAGCCGCGCGCCGCAGCACCGGGGGCGGTGGCGGCGATGGCCGCGCATTACGTCGATCACGCCGCCCATCTGGTCGATCTGGAACGGCGCACCGGCCGCCGGATCGCCCTGGCGGTGGAGCCGGAGCCGCTGTGCTTTCTGGAGACGATCGACGAAACGGTGGATTTCTTCACCCGCCACCTGTTCGGGGCCGAGGCGCAGGCGCGGCTGGCCGCGGCAACCGGGCTGTCGGAGCCCGAGGCCGAGGCTGCGCTGCGTCGGCATCTCGGGGTCTGCTACGATGTCTGCCATGCGGCGGTAGAGTTCGAGGATCCCGCCGGCAGCCTGCGGGCTCTTGCCGAGGCCGGGATCGCTGTGACGAAGCTGCAGCTCAGCGCCGCAATTCGCGTACCCGAGGTCGGCGCCGATACTGAATCGCTGCTGCGTCCCTTTGACGAGGGCGTCTATCTGCACCAGACGGTAGAGCGGCGGGACGGTACGCTCACCCGGCTGGTCGATCTGCCCGACGCATTTCGCCACCTGCAGTCCGGCGCAGCGGGTGGCGAATGGCGGGTGCATTGCCATGTGCCGATCTTCCTGCCGGACCTCGGCCGGCTGGGCACCACTCAGGGCTTCCTGCTTGATGTGCTGGCGCTTTGCCGCGCCGGGCAGGTCTCGCCGCATCTGGAGGTGGAGACCTACACCTGGGACGTGCTGCCGCCGGAACATGCTGGCACCGACAAGGCGGCGGCAATCGCGCGCGAACTGAACTGGGTGCTGGAACGGCTGCGATGAACGGGAACGGTAACGCGGTCAGGGCGGGGATCACGCCGCGGGTGCTGCTGGAACTGGGGCGGGTTTCGAACCTGCCGACGGTGTGGTCGAACGTTCTGGCAGGCGTGGTGCTGGCCGGCGGCTGGCTGGCGCCCTTCCCGCTGCTGACGGTGCTGCTGGCCGCCTCGGCGATGTATGTCGGCGGAATGTTCCTCAACGACGCCTTTGACGCCGAGATCGATGCCCGCGAACGGCCCGAGCGCCCGATCCCGAGCGGTCGGATCAGTCGCGGCACGGTCTATCTGCTGGGTTTCGCGCAACTCGGCCTCGGTGTCGTGCTGCTGGCAACGGTGAGTTGGGCAGCGGCGCTGGCCGGTTTGGCACTGGCCGCGGCGGTTGTCCTCTATGATGCGTGGCACAAGGGCAATCTGCTCAGCCCGCTGATCATGGGGCTATGCCGGGTGCTGGTCTATCTGGTTGCGGGCTATGCCGCGGTCGCCGCGCCCGCGGCGGCGCTGTTTCTCGGCGCGGGCGCGCTTCTGGCCTATCTGATCGGCCTGACCTATGTGGCCAAGCAGGAGAACCTGAACGAGGTGCGCAACCTCTGGCCACTCGGCTTTCTGGCGCTCCCGTTCCTCTACGCCATGCCGGCGCTTGCCTCGGGCGTGCTGGCGGCGGCACTCTGGCTCGGGCTGTTGCTATGGATCGGATATGCGCTGAGCTTTGTCATGGGCAAAGGCCGACAGCGCAACGTCGGGCGCGCGGTGGTGTCGCTGATTGCGGGTATCGCGCTTCTTGATGCGCTTCTGATAGTCTGGCACGGCCAGCCGGGGCTGGCGATGATAGCCGTGACCTGCTTCGCGATCACCCTTGCCGGTCAGCGCTGGATCAGCGGCACCTGATGGCCACATCGCAGACGGAGGCATGAACGGGCGATGAGACACGAGACGGGAACAACCCCGGCGGATCTGCTGGCAGCCTGGCTCGACCGGCAGCTTGGCGACCCGGCGCGGGCATGGCTCGCCGGGGCCATCGACGACGCGCGCGCCAGCGATCGCGGCCTGTTCACCGCGATCAGCTTCGTGCAGCGAAAGCTGGGCAAGGCCGATCTGGCGCTTTCCGCAAATGACATCGCCGCGGCAGATGCCGCGCGGCCGGGCTGGGATCCCGCAGGCTGGAGCGTCGATCAGGCCGCCCGGATCCTGATCGTGCTGCGTGCCGGTGGCACAGGTGAGATATTTGCCGCCCGGCTCAAGACCCTGATCGCCACGTCCGATGTGGCCGAGACGATCACCTTTCTGCGCGGCCTGCCACTCTATCCCGCGCCGGAACTGCTCGAGGCGCGCGCGCGCGAGGGTGCGCGCTCTAACATGCGCCCGGTGTTCGAGGCGGTGGCGCACCACAACCCATATCCGCGCGAGGAGTTCGACCAGAATGCCTGGAACAACATGGTGCTGAAGGCGCTGTTCATCGGCAGCACCCTGCACCCGATTCAGGGGCTGAAGGACCGCGCGAACGCCGAACTGGCGCGCATTCTGCGCGACTATGCCCACGAACGCTGGGCCGCCGGTCGGCCGGTCAGCCCTGAACTCTGGCGCTGCGTCGGTCGCTTTGCCGGCAGGGACGCGCTGCAGGATCTGGAGCGCGTTCTGACCACCGGCAGCGAGACCGAACGCGCCGCGGCGGCGCTGGCGCTGGCGGACTGCCCGGCCGAAGAGGCAAAAACGTTGCTCGGCTCCGCGTCCGCGCTTGAGGCCGAGATCGCGTCGGGAGACCTTACATGGGACGCACTGAGCGCCCGGCTGTGACGGAGGACACCATGTTCATCGACCCGCATACCCACATGATCTCGCGCACCACCGACGATTACGAGGCGATGGCCAAGGCCGGTGTGGTGGCGCTGATCGAGCCGTCGTTCTGGATCGGCCAGCCGCGCACCTATGTCGGCAGCTACATTGACTACCTGTCGTCCATCGTCGGGTTCGAACGGTTCCGCGCCGGGCAGTTCGGCATCCGCCACTACTGCACCATCGGGCTGAACTCCAAGGAAGCGAACAACGAGGAACTGGCCGAGCAGGTGATGGAGATCCTGCCCCGCTTCGCGCTCAAGGAGGGCGTCGTCGCCATCGGCGAGATCGGCTATGACGAGCAGACCGAGGCCGAGGACCGCTATTTCCGCGCCCAGGTAGAACTGGCCAGGGAACTGGGCCTGCCGATCATGATCCACACCCCGCACCGCGACAAGAAGCGCGGCACCCAGCGATCCATGGATGTGCTGGAGGAACACGGCATGCCGCCGTCGATGGTGGTGATCGACCACAACAACGAGGAAACGGTCGAAGAGGTGCTCGACCGTGGCTACTGGGCCGCCTTCTCCATCTATCCCGGCACCAAGATGGGCAACGAGCGGATGAGCGAGATCGTCCGCAAGTATGGGGCGGATGGAATCATCGTGGACAGCGCCTGCGACTGGGGCATCTCGGAACCGCTGGCGGTGCCGAAGACCGCCGCGCTGATGCGCGAACGCGGTCACGCAGAGGAGCATATCCGCAAGGTCACCTATTCCAACGCGCTGGCCGCCTATGGCCAGAGCGGGCAGATGAAGGAAAGCGACTGGCTGGAACCCGCGCCGATCGACCAGCGCACGCTCTACGCCGGCAACTCGATCCTGCGCGGCGGGCAGGAGCCGCGGATCGAGACCCCGCAACGCGACATGAAGAAGCTGACCATCGAGTGATGCCACCGCATCGTTCCGGCGGAACGGCGCAGGCGAGCTGCCATTTCCGATATCGGCACCCCATGCCCCTGAGGCTTGCGGCGGCCCTCGGCCGCCCGGCGCGCCCGTATCAGTGCGAGAACAGGTTGCTCTTCACCCAGGCGACAATCGTCATCGTCTCCTCGTGGGTGAACCGATCCTCGAACGACGGCATCCGTCCATAACCGCTCTGGATCACCCAATAGACGAAATCCGGCTCGTAGCGGTCGGGGGTCAGGCGCGGCGCCTTGCCCGGATAGGCGCGCGAGCCGTGGCAATGGCCGCACTGCGCCTGGAAGTGATCGCGCCCCTCGCGGATCACGGACATGTCGGACATGAATTCTTCCGAAAACTCCATGTCCTGCGCCTTGCCCGGCGCCGGCGAGACGACAAGGACACTGGCGGCAAGGGCGATGCTGACGGCAAGGGGACGCAAGGAAACCTCCTGTTGGACGCTAACTGAAACGTCCCGGCGCCATTGGCGCCGGGAACTCATGGCCGGAACTCTCCGGCAGTGGTGCGATCAATCGCCGGCAGAGATGCGATAGATTCGGTCAAGCTGCCCGACCGGACCGAGGCTTTCGGTGGTCAGCGCATAGACATTGCCCGACGCATCCTGCCCGAAGGCAAGCATGTAGGGCAGCGTGTCATGGCCTTCGGCCGTGATCCGCTCCATCGACCAGCTGCCGTCGCCGTTCTGACGGCCCGCGAAAAGACGCCCGTCCATCACGTCGAACCGCGCGCTCCAGTCACCGAAGATATAGGTGCCCGCCAGCGCATCCGACGCACCGCGGTACATCTTGCCGCCAGTGATCGAGATGCCTTCACACTCGGTGAACACGTTGCAGTTCTGGTATTCGATGATCGGATCGATCATGCCGGCGTCGTCGCAGCTTGCCGGATGGTCGTTCGGGTTGACGTAGTCGAAGCAGTGGCTGCCTTCCTTCACGCGCCAGCCGTGGTTCTCGCCCGAGTTGATGAGTTGGACCGCCTCATAGGCGTTCTGGCCGACATCGCCGCAGAACAGCCCCGCGATCTCGCCTGCCGGATCGAAGCCGCAGCGCCACGGGTTGCGGAACCCGTAGGCCCAGATCTCGGGCAGCGCATTGCTGTCGCCCACGAAGGGGTTGTCGTCGGGCACGGCGTAGTAGCCGTCTTCCACATCCACGTCGATCCGCAGGATCTTGCCCAGATGGGTGCTCAGATCCTGACCGTTGCCAAGCTCGACATTGTGGCCGATGCCCCAGTCGTTGGCATAGCCGCCGTCGCCGGTGGAGATGTAAAGATGCCCGTCGGGGCCAAAGCCGATCCACCCGCCGTTGTGGTTGAACTGCGGCCAGTCGAAGCTCATGATGATCTTCTCGGAATTGTGGTCGGCGCGGTTCGGGTTATCGGGATCGACGCGGTATTCCGCAACATAGTTCGTGTGGCTGTACCACAGGTGCACGCCCAGGTCGGAATTGCCCGGAATGTGCCCGGAATAGTAGACGAAGAACCGCCCGTTATTGGCAAAGTCGGGGTGGAAGGCCAGGCCCAGAAGCCCGCGCTCGTCAAAGGTAGACATCAGCGGCACGATGCGGTGCTGGATGTTCAGGAACGGCTCGTCGAGCAGGAAGTTGTCATCGGCCAACACGCGGATGCGGCCCGGCTGTTCGACGATGAAGCGACGGTCATCCCCGTCGGGCTGCACCAGAACGAGTGGCGCCTGCAGGCCCTCGGCCACGACTTCGAGGTTCACCTGGGTTTCCGCGTGTAGCGGCGCAGCCTGAAAGACAAAAAGGGCCGCAGCACAGACCGCTGCTCCCCGGATGGTGAGTTTCATGATAGTCCTCCCTATCGGATCAGATTTTTCACTGGCACCGGACACGCGGGGCGCTCTCCCAAACAACCCTCGCACATGTTAACGTAGCGGAATGTATTTCGACATGTCCAGAGATTCGCGCAGCGATGTGCCGCGCTTCTCGGAAAGACCCCTGAACCTAAAAAGTGGCGCGTCTTGCATGACTCGTAAGGGCCGACAGGCTGATGCCACGCGTCGGAAAAGCGGCGCATTGCGCGCAACACACTGTATTCAAAAGGCTAAATTGATGTTTCGCGCGCGAAACATGGTTGCGGCCACGCGCAATCAGCAGGTGGCCGCAGCCGCTCATCCCTGCAACGCGTCAGACGATCCGGAACTCGATATCGCCCACCCCGTCAACGTGGCCGTGAAGGACATCGCCCCGGACGACGGCGCCAACGCCTGCGGGCGTGCCCGTCATGATCAGGTCGCCAGGCTTCAGCTCGAACAGGCCGGACAGGTAGGAGATCATCTCGGCCGTCTTCCAGATAAGCTGGTCCAGATCGCCTTCCTGGCGGCGCTCTCCGTTCACGTCCAGCCAGATCGCCCCCTTGTTGGGGTGGCCGACCTCTGACACCGGGACCAGCGGGCCGCAGGGTGCGGATTGCTCGAAGGCCTTGCCAACTTCCCACGGACGGCCAAGCTTCTTGGCCTCCCCCTGAAGGTCGCGGCGGGTCATGTCGAGCCCGACGCCGTAGCCGAAGACGCAGTCGAGCGCCTCGGACGCGGGGATATCCTTGCCGCCCTTCGACAGCGCAACCACCAGCTCGATCTCGTGGTGCAGGTCAGAGGTCTGCGGCGGATAGGGAAACGCGTCGGTTTCCGTCACCAGATTGTCCGGGTTCTTCTGGAAGAAGAAGGGCGGCTCCTTGTCCGGGTCATGTCCCATCTCGACGGCATGGGCCGCATAGTTGCGGCCGACGCAATATATCCGATGGATCGGAAACCGCTGCTGCGACCCGCGGATCGGAATGCTGACCACTTCGGGTGCCGGAATGACGAACCGGTCTTCGTTCAGGTCGAGGGACATGTGACTTCCTTTTCATTGTCATGTCAGGCGCCGGCAGGCCACTGGCCTGCCGGCTGGATACAGGGACGCGGCCGGCGTGCGGCCACTCCCGATTCTTCAGTCCATGGAGGCGACGATCTCGCCATAGACATCCATTTCGTCGAGGATGAGCTGGCGGAACTCCTCGGGCGTCATCGGGCTGGGCTCGGCCCCGTTCGAGGCAAGCTGCTCCGCGACCGCCTCATCCTGCAAGGACTCGCTCAGCGCCTCGGCAAGGGTGGCGATCACCTCGTCCGGCGTGCCGGCCGGCGCCGAAAGGCCCAGCCAGAGCGAGGCGCGATACCCGTCTACCCCCGCTTCCTGCATCGTCGGCACATCCGGCAGTTCCGGCGAACGCTCTGTGGTGCCCACCGCCAGTGCGGTGATGGATTCGGCGCGAATCTGCGCCAGCACCGCAGGCATGGAGCCGAACAGAACCTGCACCTCATCCCCCATCAGCGCCGTGGTCGCGGCGGCGTTGCTGTCATAGGGGATATGCTCCATCTCCGTCCCGGTCGCGGCAAGGAACATCAGACCGGCAAGGTGGGTGGTGGAGCCGGTGCCCGCGGAACCGAAGTTCAGCTCACCCGGATTGGCCAGCGCATAGTCGATCACATCCTGCACGCTTTCGGCCTGCACGCTGGGGCTGATCGCCATGACATAGGGCGTCTCTCCGATCATCCCGATATGGGCAAAATCCTCCACCGGGTCATAAGCGGCCGCGTCATGGGTCAGGGGCCCGACGACATGGGTGCTGGTCGTGGAAACGGTGATCGTATAGCCATCCGCCTCGGCCCCCGCAGCGGACTGCGTGCCGATCACCCCACCGGCACCGGCGCGGTTGTCGATGACGATGGGCACCCCCAGCCGTTCCGACATGGCCTGCGCGGCGATGCGCCCGACGATGTCGGTCGAGCCGCCGGCGCCGAAGGCCACGATCATCGTGATTTCGCGGTCGGGATAGTCGGCCGCGGCCGTCCCGGCCACCAGCGAACCCGCCATGAGTGCCGCACCGGCAAGGGCGGTTGCGCCGCGCTTGCCGCGCCACACGGCTGTCGTGAACATGGACATTTGACTTCTCCTCCTTGGTTGAACGTCAGTTGCCACTGCTCGATGTGGCCCCCGGATTCCGTGTCCGGTTTCTTGAGCGGAACTCGCTCCAGATCACGAGGATCAGGGCGAGCGCCGTGAGGGTGATGAAGACCAGGCTGATGGGCCGGTTGAGAAAGATCATCGGATCGCCACGCGACACCAGCAGCGCGCGGCGCAGGTTGTCCTCCAGCAGCGGCGACAGGATCAGGCC
>JBJHCH010000112.1:0-12438 GCA_050485905.1 Paracoccaceae bacterium
AGTGTTGCGGCGGCTCGAGTCCGCGCTGGAATCCGCCCGAGCCAAGGCACGCGAGCGCTATTTCGCCCCGGTGATGGCGGAACTCGCGCCGCTGCTTCGCCTGCTCTGGCCCCAGGCCGATCTTCGCTTCGATGATGCAACCCTTCTGCCGTCCTTGCTGATCCGCGAAGGGCAGGAGGAGGAACTGGATATCCTTTCGGGCGGCACGCAGGAGCAGATCGCTCTGCTGGTCCGCCTTGCCTTTGCACGGATGCACGCGCGCGCCGGGCGGCCGGCGCCGCTGATCCTGGATGATGCGCTGGTCTTCACCGATGACGACCGGATCGAGGCGATGTTCGATGCTCTGCACCGGCAGGCGGCGGATCTGCAAATCATCGTGCTGACCTGCCGTCAGAGAGCGTTCCGAGAACTAGGCGGTCACCGCCTGACGTTTGTTCCGGCGGTGGACGGCGACTGATATCGCACGACGACCAAATAATGCAGCGCTTGCCATCTGCGCAACTGTCCCCGACCTGCCTGGCCGTGCGTTTTGGCCTAGCGGCCGTTCAGCAGCACCGAGAGCGGAACGGGCACGAGATCGCGTCCGCGACCGTTCTCGAGCCAGTCGGAGATTAGGCCAATAACCTCGGGCGACGCCGTGCCGAAAATCACCGCGTGATCGTCCTGCGCGGCGCGCAACGCAATCCGGTCGAGCAATCGTCGCGTGGTTGTGGGTGAGGCGTCGGAAGTTATGTGCGCAGCAACCGTCAGCGCCGCGACACCGGCACTTTCGGCCATGCGGACGGGTGCATTCAACCCGTTGCCGTGTGTAACCAGCCCGTGGCCATCCTCGGCCAGAATGGCGATGGTTTGCGCGGATAGTATGCGATCCCGCGCGAACCCGCCCTCGGGCAAATCGACCAGCGCCACTGCCTCCGGCAGCAGGCGCAGATGGCTTTGAAGCGTGACCTCTGCGTCGCGCGCATCGGCGCCGGGCGGTAGCCCCGAGGCAAGGATCGCAACC
This sequence comes from Paracoccaceae bacterium, assembly GCA_050485905.1. Classification (GTDB taxonomy): domain Bacteria; phylum Pseudomonadota; class Alphaproteobacteria; order Rhodobacterales; family Rhodobacteraceae; genus JAWLCA01. Next base: position 1,004 of record JBJHCH010000112.1, read on the forward strand.
TCGCCACCGCCCGCGCGCCAAGCACGCGCAGTCTCCGGTGCGTCGGGATCCAGCGGGTCAAAGACAAGCGTGACCGGCAGGTTGGGCAGGTCGTTTTCATGCAGAAGCAAAAGTGCGACTCGCGGCTGATCGCCCGGCATCGCGCCGACCGCCATGGCGTATCGTTCGCGGGCGGGGCTGCGGCCCTCTCGCGCCGGCCCGGAAGGTCGGGGCACGCCGATCTGTGGCAACCGGTCGGTGCGCAGGGTTATGTCAACCAGCGGCGCGGGAACTTGTGGCGATGGCGCCGTTGTCGTTGCCTTTGCGGGGTAGGCAGGAGCAGACTGCGGATTGGGTAGGGCGCCCGCGACCGGCGATATGAGCATGACCAGGGGTGGTTGCGGCCTCGCCTTGCCAGAGCCGGCTAGTGATGGCACCTCAGACGAGGTTTGCGCAGGGGACTGATCGTTGCGCATCGCCGGTAGCCCAGCGGGCAACACAGCGGCCGAAGGCATCTGGCCGCCATCGGCAGGGCGCTGAACAGGTGCCACGACGGAATCGGGACCGGATGGCGCACTGCTGGCCAGCGGCAGCACCACCGGCGCGGGTGCTGGCGAACCGGCTGCCGGGTCTGGCGTCAGCGGGACGGCCAGTGACAAGACGATCAGCATGAGAGTCGAAATGGCGAAACCGCCAAGAAATCCCTTTAACATGCGCCACCTCCTGAAATCGCGGCCTTGACCATGCGCTGTGGCTCTGACCATCTATAGCCCGACGCCACGGGGGGTCTACTCCCCCAATGCCGGAACCTCGCGGATGTTGCTTCTGATCGACAACTACGACAGCTTTACCTATAACCTGCTGCATTATCTCGCAGAACTCGGCGCCGATGTGGTCGTGCATCGCAACGATGCGCTGGACGTGCAGGCGGCGATGGCGCTGCGACCCGCGGCCATCGTGCTGTCGCCGGGGCCCTGCGATCCCGATCAGGCCGGGATCTGCCTGCCGCTGACGCTGGCGGCGGCGGAAACCGGCACGCCGCTGCTGGGCGTCTGCCTTGGTCATCAGACCATCGGCCAGGCGTTCGGCGGGCGTGTCGTGCGCTGCCACGAGATCGTGCACGGCAAGATGGGGCGTATCCTGCACAGCGGCGCGGGGGTCTTCGCGGGCCTTCCCAGCCCGTTCGAGGCGACGCGCTACCACTCGCTGATCGTCGAGCGCGAGACGCTGCCTGAGTGCCTTGAAGTCACGGCCGAATTGGAAGACGGCACCATCATGGGCCTGCGGCACAAGGAAAAACCCATCGAGGGCGTGCAGTTCCACCCCGAGTCGATTGCGTCGCAGCACGGTCACGACCTGCTGCGCAACTTCCTGAACATGGCGCGGGTCGCCGCATGAGCAACGGGTTGAAGCCGCTCATCGCCGCCGCCTGCGAGCGTGCGCTGACGCGGGCCGAGGCGGAAGCGGCCTTCGAGATCCTGTTCGAGGGCCAGGCAACCCCGGCGCAGATGGGCGGCTTTTTGATGGCCCTGCGCACTCGGGGCGAGACGGTAGACGAATACGCCGCCGCCGCCCATGTGATGCGCGCGAAATGCCATGCGGTGCGCGCGCCCGAGGGCGCAATGGACATCGTCGGCACCGGCGGCGACGGCAAGGGCACGCTGAACATCTCCACCGCCGCGGCCTTTGTCGTCGCGGGCGCGGGCGTGCCGGTCGCCAAGCACGGCAACCGCAACCTCAGCTCGAAATCCGGTGCGGCGGATGCGCTGGGCGAGTTGGGCATCAACGTCATGGTCGGGCCGGATGTGGTGGAGTGCGCGCTGGCCGAGGTCGGCATCGGGTTCATGATGGCGCCGATGCACCACCCGGCGATCCGCCATGTGATGCCCGCGCGGCAAGAGCTTGGCACGCGGACGATTTTCAACATCCTCGGCCCGCTGACCAACCCGGCGGGCGTGAAGCGGCAGCTTACCGGCGCCTTCTCGGCCGATCTGATCCGGCCGATGGCCGAGACGCTGGCGGCGCTCGGCTCCGATGCGGCGTGGATCGTGCATGGCGGCGACGGCACCGACGAGCTTGCGATCTCGGCTTCGAGCAAGGTCGCGGCGCTGGAAAATGGCAAGGTGCGCGAATTCGAGGTGCATCCCGAGGAAGCGGGCCTGCCGGTGCACCCGTTCGAGGCGATACTCGGTGGCGCGCCGGCCGACAATGCGACCGCCCTGCGCGGCCTGCTGGCGGGCAAATCCGGCGCCTATCGCGACGCGGTTCTGCTGAACGCCGCTGCTGCGCTGGTCGTGGCGGGCCGGGCACCCGATCTGCGCAAGGGGGCCGAGATGGCGGCCGAGAGCATCGATTCGGGTGCTGCGCACGACAAGGTCGCGGCGCTGGCGCGGATCACGAACGCCTAGTCCTGCGCCAGCCTTGCGGCGCGGCCGCCACGGCGGCGCGGTGCGACCTCGGGCCGGCGGGCGGGCAGGGCGGCCATGATCGCGCTCCGCGTCTCGGGCGCCATCTTGGTCCACAGGCTGATCTCCTCGACCGTGCGCAGGCAGCCGATGCAATAGCCCGACTCGGCATGCAGCACGCAGACCTTCACGCAGGGCGACTGAACCTCGTCGCGCTTCCACACTTCGTTCGTCACGCGCCACCTCGCATATGCCGCAGCCTGTCAAGCACACCTTGCAGGATATAGCCAGCGGCGACATGGTCGATCACCTGCGCGCGACGCTTGCGTGACGTATCCGCCTCCAGCAGCGCGCGCTCGGCGGCTACGGTGGACAGCCGCTCATCCCAGAAACCGATCGGCAGCTCGGTCAGCCGGCTCAGGTTGCGGGCGAATGCGCGGGTGGACTGGCAGCGCGGCCCCTCGGACCCGTCCATGTTGCGCGGCAGGCCCAGGATCAGCCCGCCGACTTCACGCGCGGCGGCGATCTCCAGCACCCGCGCGGCATCGGCCGTGAATTTCACCCGCCGCACCGTCTCCAGCGGGCTTGCCACTGACAGCATCCGGTCGGATACCGCGATCCCGATGGTCTTTTCCCCCAGGTCGAGGCCCATCAGCGCCCGCATCGGGGCCAGGCTGGCGGCGAAATCCTCCAGCGCGTCGTGCACGCTCACTCGGCAACGCCTGCGTCGCGGGCGGCGGCATGGATCATTGCCAGCTCGTCGGGGCGATCCTGAAAATGCACCTCCGCCTCGGTCCAGATCGCGCTTGCGGCGCTTTGCTCGCCCAGCACGCCATAGGCCCGGATCAGCCGCGCCCAGTCCTCGGCCGTGCCGCCCTCGGTCGCCAGCCGGTCGGACAGGCCCGCGACCATGCCGCGGATCATCTCGTCACGATCCTCTGCGCTCATTTCCTCGGCAGCCGTGATCTGGTCGAGCGTCGGCCCGCGTGCCTCGCGCGGGGGTGGCACCTCGTAGTTGTGCTGCCCGGCCCGCCAGGCGATCTCGGGCATCACCGCGCGCAGGGTCGAATACCACGGATCCTCGGCGCTGCCCTGCGCCAGCAGCGGCGCCCAGAACCGGAACGCCAGATCGTAACGGCCAAGCTGCGCCATCATGTCGCCCGACAGGAAGCGCGCCAGTTCGTTTGCCGGATCGCGTCGCAGCGCCTCGGTCAACGCCGCCTCGGCTTCGGCCGAGATCGCGCCGCCGGCCGCGAGGATCTTCAGTTCTGCCAGTGCGGAAAAATCCTCGCTGGTGGCCTGTTCCGCAAGGATCTCGATAGCCCGCTCCTGGGCCTGATAGGCGGCCTGAAAATTGCCCAGACCAGCCTCGTGCTGGGCCAGCAGACGGTGGCCGGTCAGATCGTCGGGCCGGGTTTCCAGCGCCTCACGCAATTGCCCGATCAGCGCCATATACTCCTCGTCCGGTTGCCGCATGGGCTGCATCTGGCCCATTTCGCTTTCATATTCCGCTTGCGACATGCGATTTGCTCGCATCTCCTCGGACGCGGCGATGCGGGTTTGCAGCGGCACGTCGGAATAGCCGGGCGCCCCGGTTTCGACGTAGATCCAGAAGCTGCCGGCCACCAACGCCGCCACCAGCGCAAGCGCGGCTGCCGTCGCCCCGCGCGGGGCGCTGCCGCCCACTGTGCGACGCACCGATGCGCGGTCGGCCTCCAGTATCCGGCGCGAGATCTCGGTGCGAAGCCGTTCAGCCTCTTCCGGCGGGATCACCCGGCGGGCAAGATCGCGGTCCACTTCCTTCAACTGGTCGCGATAGACGCGCAGGTCGTAATCCGCCGCCGCACTCGTCTGGGACTCGCCCCTGCGCAGCGCGAGCAGCATAAGCCCCGCCACGACCAGCGCCAGAAACCCCGCGGCAATCCAGAACGTCATCGCGCCCCCAATCGGCAACCTGCCCGACATGTAAGCCCTGTGGCAGGCGCACGAAACCCCAAAGGGCGTGACAGCCGGTCACACTGTCGCGGCGCCATGTCGCAAATATCCGCAACGTGCCGCTGGCAGCTAGGGCCGGGCCGCGCCAAGGGTGCATCAGGGGCGCGACAAGGGGCAGGGTGCCATGCAGCGCTATTCCGTTTTCGCCATCGTGCGCGAGGCGTTTAGAAACCACACCGGCTGGCAGCGCGCCTGGGCCAAGGCGCAGCCAAAGCCGTCCTATGACGCCATCATCGTCGGCGCCGGCGGTCACGGGCTGGCCACGGCCTATTACCTTGGCAAGAATCACGGCATCACCAATGTCGCGATCCTGGAAAAGGGCTGGCTGGGCGGCGGCAACACCGGGCGCAACACCACGATCATCCGGTCGAATTATCTGCAGGACCCGTCCGCCGCGATCTACGAGAAATCGCGCAGCCTGTATGAGACGCTCAGTCAGGATCTGAACATGAACGTCATGTTCAGCCCGCGCGGCGTGATGATGCTGGCCCAGACTCACCACGAGGTGCGCGGCTACCAGCGTACGGCCCATGCCAACAACCTGCAGGGCGTGGCGACGGAATGGATCACCCCCAAGCGGGTGAAGGAACTGTGCCCGATCATGAACATCGACGGGCCGCGCTATCCGGTGCTTGGCGCGCTCTGGCAGCCGCGCGGCGGCACGGCGCGGCATGATGCGGTGGCCTGGGGCTATGCGCGGGCCTGCTCGGCGATGGGGATGGACGTGATCCAGAACTGCGCCGTCACCGGCGTGCGCGTGACGGGCGGTCAGGTCGAGGGGGTGGGGACCACCAAGGGTTTCATCGCCACCAGGAAGCTCGGCATGGTCGTCGCCGGCCATTCCTCGCATCTGGCCGGCATGGCCGGGTTCCGCCTGCCCATCGAATCCGTCGCCCTGCAGGCGCTGGTGTCAGAGCCGATCAAGCCCTGCATGGATGTCGTGGTGATGGCCAACACCGTGCACGGCTACATGAGCCAGTCCGACAAGGGCGAGATGGTGATCGGCGGCGGCACTGACGGGTTCAACAACTACACCCAGCGCGGCAGCTTCCACCACATCGAGGAGACGCTGCGCGCGCTGGTCGAGACCTTCCCGATGATCAGCCGGCTGAAGATGCTGCGCCAGTGGGGCGGCATTGTGGACATGACCGGCGACCGCTCGCCGCTGATCTCGAAAACGCCGGTCGGCGGCATCTTCGTCAACTGCGGCTGGGGCACCGGCGGGTTCAAGGCGATCCCCGGCTCCGGCTGGGCGATGGCCGAGCTGATGGCGAAGGGAGAGCCGGGGCCGCTGGCCGCCGCCTTCGGCATCGAGCGGTTCCGTGAGGGGCGGTTCATCGACGAAAGCGTGGCGGCGGGGGTGGCGCATTGACCGGCCGGGGTGATGCGGCGGGGCATGCACACAACGTATGCACGTTGGATGCACGTCAGATGCACGTGAATCATACGTCGGACTCCGGGCAGGAAAGGGCGAGGAAATGCTGATCCTGACCTGCCCCCGTTGCGGTCTTGTGGCTGCGGGGTGCCATACGGGTGCCATACAGGTGCCATACGCCTGCCATACGCCCGCTGGCAGCAGCTTCCGGGGGGCGCCATGCTGATCCTGACCTGCCCCTACTGCGGTGTCGCGGCCGAGGAATCCGAACTTGCTCCGGGTGGCGAGGCACATCTTAAGCGTGCCGGATCAGAGGCTTCCGACGCAGAGTTCGAATCCTACATGTTTGCCCGCGCGAACCCGCGCGGCGTCCATTTCGAACGCTGGCGCCACGCCTATGGCTGCGGCAAGTGGTTCCTGGCCGCCAGATGCACGGAAACACTAGAAGTTTTCGGCACTTACAAGGCACAATGCACCCAGCCGACAGAGGAGATCTTGGCCCGCATCAAGGCCCGCCGCCCGGACTGGGAGGGTCGCGCATGAGCATCCGTCTCGCCACCGGCGGCCGCCTGATCGACCGCGACCAGCCTTTGAAATTTTCCTTCAACGGCAAGCAGTTGCGCGGTTATGCCGGCGATACGCTGGCCTCTGCGCTGCTCGCCAGCGATCAGATGCTCGTCGGCCGGTCGTTCAAGTATCACCGCCCCCGCGGCATCCTCGCCAGCGGCGCCGAGGAGCCGAACGCCCTGATGAACCTGGGCGCAGACGGCGCGTTCGAGCCCAACGCCAGGGCCACACAGACGCCTCTTTCCAATGGCTTGCAGGCGAATTCTCAGAACCACTGGCCCAGCCTTGACTGGGACATCGGCCAGGTGAACGACCTCGCCGCCCGGTTCCTGCCCGCCGGATTCTACTACAAGACCTTCATCCACCCCCGCCCGTTCTGGAAGCATGTGTTCGAACCGTTCATCCGCCAATCCGCCGGCCTCGGCCGCGCGCCCGACACCGCCGACACCGACCGCTACGAACAGTTCTACGCCTTCTGCGACAGATTGATCGCCGGCGGTGGCGTAGCGGGGTTGCAGGCGGCGCTGGAGGCCGGGCGGGCCGATGAACGGGTGGTCCTGTTCGAGCAGACAGGCCACTGGGGCGGCCGCGCGCCGGTAGACGGCACCGAGGTCGAGGGCCGTCCCGCCGCTGAATGGGTCGCTGACGCCGTGGCCGAGTTGCAGGCGATGCCGAACGTCACGATACGGCTGAACACGACTGTCGCGGGCATCTACGATCACGGCTATGTTCTTGCGAACGAACGGGTTTTCGGCGCTGTGCGCGAGCGGCTCTGGCGCATCCGCGCGGGGCAGGTGGTCGCCGCGACCGGCGCCATCGAGCGCCCGCTGGCCTTTGCCGGCAACGACCTGCCAGGGGTCATGCTGGCCAGTGCCGTCCGGGACTATGTCGTCAACTGGGCGGTGAGCCCCGGTGACCGGACGGTGGTGGTCACGAACAACGACGATGCCTATCGCACCGCCATCGCGCTGGTTAAGGGGGGACTGTCGGTGCCCGCGATCCTGGATGCTCGCACGGCGACAGATGGTCCGCTCGCGGAACAGGCGCGCGCCCTCGGTATCCGCGTCGAGGCCGGAAAAGGGATCGCCAAGGTCAAGGGCGGCAAGCGCGTCACCGGCGTCGCAGTCTGCCTGCAGGCCGGCGAGGGCGCGGTGATCGAGGAGATCGCCTGCGACGCCGTCGCCATGTCCGGCGGCTGGTCACCTGTGGTCCACCTGTGGTCGCACTGCGGCGGCAAGCTGATCTGGGACGAGGCACAGGCCCTGTTCCGCCCTGACCCGGATCGTCCGCCGCTGGGCCACGATGGACATGGGTTCGTTACGTGCGTTGGCGCGGCGAACGGCGATCTGGGGAACGACAGCGAGACGCCGATCACTCCGGTCTGGATGATGCCGCACGGTGCCGGGGCGGCGCTGCGCACGAAGATGTGGCTGGATTTCCAGAACGACGTGAAGGTTTCGGACGTTCAGCTCGCCGCGCGCGAGGGCTACGAGAGCGTCGAACACGCCAAGCGCTACACCACGCTGGGCATGGCGACGGATCAGGGAAAGCTGAGCAACATCAACGGGCTTGCGGTTCTATCCCGTGCGCTGGACCAGGCGATCCACAAGGTCGGGACGACCACCTTTCGCCCGCCTTATACGCCCGTCACCATCGGCGCGCTGGCCGGAGAGGCGCGGGGAGAGGTCTTCCAGCCGCTGCGGCGCACGCCGATGCACGACTGGCACGAGGCACACGGCGCGCATTGGGAGCCGGTGGGCCATTGGCGCCGGCCTTATTGCTACCAGCGGTCTGGCGAAAGCGTTGAGCAGGCGGTTCATCGCGAGGTGAAGAACACCCGGCAAGCCCTTGGTCTGCTGGACGCATCCACGCTCGGAAAGATCATCGTAAAGGGGCCTGACGCAGGCCGCTTCCTCGACATGCTCTACACCAACATGATGAGCACGCTGCCGGTGGGCAAATGCCGTTACGGCCTGATGTGCAATGAAAACGGGTTCCTGTCGGACGACGGCGTGGTCGCGCGCCTGTCCGACGACACCTTCCTGTGCCACACCACAAGCGGCGGCGCCGACCGTATCCATGGATGGATGGAGGACTGGCTGCAATGCGAATGGTGGGACTGGAAGGTCTATACCGCCAACCTGACCGAACAGTTCGCGCAGGTGGCAGTCGTCGGCCCCAATGCCCGGAAAGTGCTTGAAAAACTGGGCGGAATGGATGTCAGCCGCGAGGCGCTGCCGTTCATGGCCTGGGCCGAGGGACGGCTGGGCGGGTTCCGCGCGCGCGTCTTTCGGATCTCTTTCTCGGGCGAGTTGAGCTTTGAGGTCGCCGTGCCGGCCGGCAAGGGCCGTGCCTTCTGGGACGCGCTGATCGAGACCGGTGCCGAGTTCGGGGCGATGCCCTATGGCACCGAGGCCCTGCATATCATGCGGGCCGAAAAAGGCTTCATCATGATCGGGGACGAGACCGACGGCACGGTGACGCCACAGGATCTGGGGCTGAACTGGGCGATCTCGAAGAAGAAAGCTGACTATCTGGGCAAGCGCGGGCAGGCGCGCAGTTTCCTGACCGACCCGGAGCGGTGGCAGCTGGTCGGGCTGGAAACGCTGGACGGCTCGGTGATCCCCGAGGGCGCCTATGCCGTGACCGAGGGGCGCAACGCCAATGGCCAGCGCAACACCGAGGGGCGCGTTACCTCCACCTACTTCTCGCCGACCCTGGGACGCGGGATCGCCATGGGTCTGATCCGCCGGGGGCCGGAGCGGTTGGGCGAGACTGTGACCTTCCCCAGGATCGGCGGTGGCGAGGTCAAGGCGCGCATCGTCAGCCCCGTCTTCTACGACCCGGAAGGAGCGAAGCAGGATGTCTGAGCGAGTTCTGGGCGGATTAAGTTTCGACGGTTCAGTGCGGATCGATGAGATCGGTCCACAGGGCATGATCGGCTTTCGCGGCGATCTGGCCGATCCTGAGGTTCAGAGCGCGTTGGAATCCGTTGCGGGCGTCGCTATGCCGGGTCAGCGCAGCATCAGTCAGGGTGGTGCCCGTGGCCTGGGCTGGATGTCGCCTGACGAAGTGCTGATCCTTCTTCCTTACGCCGACGTCGCAGAGGGGATCGCGTCGCTAGAGAAGCGGCTTGCGGGCCGGCATCACCTCGCCACCGACATGTCCGACGCGCGCGCGGTCTTTCGCATCAGCGGCCCGGCCGCGCGTGAAGTTCTGGCGAAACTCTCGCCTGTCGATCTGTCGCCTGCCGCCTTCGGTCCGGGAGAGTTGCGCCGCACTCGGGCGGCACAGGTCGCCGCGGCGTTCTGGCTGGGTGACGACGGCGCATTCACGCTCATCTGCTTCCGGTCGGTTGTGCAGTATGTTTTTGATATACTGAGCCTTTCTGCGCAGCCCGGCACCGAAGCCGCGCTTTACGAGGCGTGAGCCGCCCTTGACCTTCCTATCGTCAGGCCCCTTATTGCTGGTAATAGACATCAACAGCAGAGGGGACCTGCCATGGCCTTCGAACTTCCCGATCTACCCTATTCGCACGATGCGCTGGCCGATCTGGGCATGTCGCGGGAAACGTTGGAATATCATCACGATATCCACCACAAGGCTTATGTGGACAACGGCAACAAGCTGATTGCCGGAACCGAGTGGGAGGGCAAGTCACTCGAAGACATCGTCCGGGGCACCTACAAGGCGGGCGCCGTCGCGCAGAACGGTATCTTCAACAACGCCAGCCAGCACTGGAACCACGCCCAGTTCTGGGAAATGATGGGTCCGGGCGAGAAGAAGATGCCGGGCGAACTGGAAAAGGCGATCACTGAGGCGTTCGGGTCGGTCGACAAGTTCAAGGAAGAGTTTTCCGCCGCGGGTGCCGGCCAGTTCGGGTCCGGTTGGTGCTGGCTGGTGAAGGATGCGGATGGCAGCCTGAAGGTCACGAAGACCGAGAATGGCGTCAATCCGCTCTGCTTCGGTCAGACTGCGCTTCTTGGCTGCGATGTCTGGGAGCATTCCTACTACATCGATTTCCGCAACAAGCGGCCGGCCTATCTGTCGAATTTCCTCGACAAACTGGTGAACTGGGAAAACGTCGCTTCGCGGCTCTGATCCCGTGGCGGGCCAGGTCATCCGGCCGGGTCCGCTATGCTTCCGGACTGCGGCGAACAGACCCAGTCGGTTTCGGCGTGCGCACAGAGGTAACGGAGGATTCAATGGCACTGTTTCCAAAGGGCACGGTGGTCGTCGTAGCCGATGGAGAGAAGGCGATGATCCTGACCAACGAGGGCACGGCGTCGGCGCCGCATCTTGTTGTCCGCACCAAGCGCGAACAGGAAATCGGCCGCAATCAGGACCTGCTGACCGACAGGCCGGGCCGGATGCCCGACCCCGGCGCTGGGCATACCCAGCGGTCTGCAATGGAGATGCCCGATCCGGTTCGCGAGGCGAAGGAGCGTTTTGCCGAGGAACTTGCCGGGCGGATCAACCAGTTGAAGCTTAACGGGGCGAAATTGGTCATCGCCGCGCCGCCGCAACTGCTGGCTGTCATCCGTGATCACCTTTCCCCCCAAACGAGGGAGAAGGTTCTGGCAGAGCTGCCGAAGACGTTGACGCAGCACCCGCTGTCGAAGATGGGGGCGATCATCGCCGCGGATATAGACGCGCTTTAGACGTCTGCAGTACAGCCACCTGACCACCGTCGCGCCGCGGGGGTCAGGCCGCCTGCAATGCCTCCAGGATGGCGCCGAAATCGGCAGCCTTCAGCGACGCCCCGCCCACCAGTGCGCCGTCCACATCCGCTATGGCGAATATCGCCGCCGCGTTGCTGGGGTTGACCGAGCCACCGTAGAGCAGCGGAATCCGGTCGCCATTGTCGCCGAACCGTTCGCTGAGTGTCTTGCGCAGCACGCCATGCGCTTCTGCAATCTGCCCGGATTCCGCCACGCGCCCAGTTCCGATCGCCCAGACGGGCTCATAGGCGACGACCAGCCTTGTGGGGTCCGCTTCGGGCGATAGGGATCCGAGTAGCTGCGATGTCACCACCTGCAATGTCTCGCCCGCATCGCGCTGTGCGAGTGTTTCGCCCAAACAGAGGATGGGGATCAGGCCCGCAGACTGCGCCG
>JBJHCH010000113.1:0-12197 GCA_050485905.1 Paracoccaceae bacterium
GTGCCAGTCGCCCCGGCGATCAAGCCGTGACGATTGCCATACTGCAAAAGCAAGTCCTGCGGCTGGCCGTAGCTATCCCCCCCGCCGCCAACGAAAACCCTGTCGTTCATGTCGCCCTCGAAACTGCAGTAACTGCCAAGACCTGCGGCGCGCGCTGCAATCACATGTTGTTAACCTATTTCTGACAGAAGTCTTCTTGTCCGAACAGTAGTCTTGGCCGTTCGGGCGTTACTTCCTCCCTGTTGACTGGCCGCGCCCGTCGGGCGCGGTTTTTTTCACATCTTTTCCAATATGTTCAAACCCGGCTTGAAGGCCGATTCCCTGTTGACGCCCCAAGGATTCGGTCGTAGCGTCCCCCACAATGAAAGTCGGTCAGTCCGACAGGGAGCTTTGAAGTATCGGAAAGGGCCCTTTGCGGGGCCCTTTTTCTTGTGCGAACGGCGCCGATCCGCAGGAACCGTGGGATCACCGAATACTGGCCTGACAGCATCATCATCGCATGCTAGAGACGGGGCCGGAACCGACCACTCACAGGAAAACCATGCCAGAGAAGAAGCACTCCATCATCGCGGCGATCGCCCTGTCGGTCGCGCTGGCCGTACCCGCCGCCGCGCAGCAAGCCGAAGAAGCCGCACCGGCCGAGGCGGAACCAGCGCCATCGCTGGGCGATACCCTCAGCCTGGGCGAGGAAGTCGGCGCCGAGCCCTTTGAGGTCGAGGTGTTCGGCGACTGGGAGAAGCGCTGCGTAACGCTTCCCGAGGAGACGACCTGCACCCTGTTCCAGCTTCTTGAGGACTCGGAAGGAAACAGTGTGGCCGAGATCAGCATCTTCGGCTTGCCGCCGGGGCAACAGGCTGCGGCCGGCGCCACGATCGTCACGCCGCTGGAAACCCTGCTGACGCAACAGATCACGCTTCAGGTCGATGGCGGCCAGGCGCGGCGATATCCGTTTTCATGGTGTAATCAGATCGGCTGTTTCGCGCGGGTAGGCTTTACCGAGCCCGAGGTGACGGCCTTCAAGCGTGGTGCGCGCGCGGTCATGACCATCGTGCCTGCGGCAGCGCCGGATCAGCAGGTCGAACTGGGGATCTCTCTGACCGGGTTCACCGCAGGCTTCGACGCAGTCAACGCCGCGAACTTTCCGGCCGAGAACTGAGCCGCCACGCGGGCGCGACCGGCACGGGTACGCGCCCGCAGGCGCCCCGGCCCCTTTGCAGATATTTCGGCCAAGGGGCGTTGGCTGATTGGGCCGAGGTGAGAATGCAGTCCAGTTGACCGCCGTTACGGAATACCCGTGACGGAGTGGCGTGGTCATATCGAAGTTCGCCGCGTGATAGCTCCAGCGCAGGGGCGTCAATGGAGATCGGCTGAGAGGTTGCGTCTGACAGATGCAGCGGCCGTCGGGAAGGACACACGCTTCGATGGAACGGATCGAACTCGCCGAAGAACTTGAAGTCAGCCGCATCGTCTATGGCATGTGGCGGCTGGGCAAGGACGTGGATCGCAGCCCCGCCCGCGTGCAGGCCAAGATCGAGGCGTGCCTGGAGCAGGGCATCACGACCTTCGATCAGGCAGACATCTACGGCGACTACGAATCCGAGATGATCCTTGGACAGTGCCTGAAGGACCAACCGGCGCTGCGCGCGGGCATGGAGATCGTGACCAAATGCGGTATCATGCTGGTCTCGGGCAAGTATCCGGCACGCCGGATGAAGCATTACGACACCTCGGGAGCGCATATCACCGCCTCGGTCGAGGCGTCGCTGCGGCATATGGCGATAGAGACTATCGATGTGCTTCTGCTGCACCGGCCCGACCCGCTGATGGATCATCTGGAGACGGGGCGCGCGCTGGACGATCTGGTGGACAGCGGCAAGGTGCGTGCGATCGGCGTGTCAAACTTCCGGCCGCATGACTGGAACCTGCTGCAATCGGCGATGGAGCAACCGCTGGTCACCAACCAGATCGAACTGAGCCTGCTGGCGCATGACGGCCTGACGAATGGCGACGTAGCCTTTCTGCAGGAGCGTGGCATCCCGCCAATGGCCTGGTCGCCACTGGCCGGCGGGGCGCTGTTCGAGCCCGAGCAGGCGACAATGCGGGCGGCGCTGTCCGAGATTGGCGCGCATTGGGGCGTGGATGAAACCGCTGTTGCGATTGCCTGGCTCCTCGCGCATCCGGCACTGATCCTGCCTGTGATGGGCACGAACAACCTGGACCGCATCCGCCGCCTTTCCGACGCGACGAAGGTGGCGATGGACCGGGAAACGTGGTTCCACCTCTACACGCTTGCGATGGGCCACGAAGTGCCCTGACGGCGGATGGAGGCGCGGTGCCCGACACATTGGATTTCATTCCCGGCCCGGAAACGGCGCGTCATTTGCGCGATGCGATGGGGCGCTTTGCCACGGGCGTCACGGTAATCACCACGCGCGGGGCCGACGGCCCGGTGGGCATCACCGCGAACAGCTTCGCCTCGCTGTCGCTCGACCCGCCGCTGGTCCTGTGGGCGCCCGGCAAGTTCTCGCGCCGGTTCGCGTATTTCGTCGATGCGGCGCATTTCGCGATCCACGTCCTGGGTGCCGATCAGGCCGCCCTGGGCCGGCATTTCGCGCGCAAAGGCTTCGACTTCGACCTGCCCGGTGTGACGGAAAGCGACGCGGGCACACCCCTTCTGCAGGGGTGCCTGGCGCGGTTCTACTGCGCGCTGGAAGCCTCTCACGACGCCGGCGACCATGCCATCGTGGTGGGCCGCGTGCTGCACGCAAGTCTGCGGGCAGGCGATCCGCTGGTCTTCTCGCAGGGTCGGTTCGGCGGGTTTTCTGCCGCCGACTGACGCAGCGCCAAGCGGCCGGTCAGCCGCCCTTGCGGATCAGATAGATCTGATGCTCGGCGATGGTCTGAGCCGCGATCAGGCCATGACCGGCTTCGCTGCAGAAATGCGGCACGTCGATCACCGCCGCCGGGTCGGTGGCGATCAGCCTCAGAACAGCGCCGTCCGCCATCGCCTTCAGCCGCTTTCGCGCCTTCAGCACAGGCAGCGGGCAGAGCAGTCCCGCCGCGTCGACTTCATCGTCCCAGATCCGCGCATCATCCATGGGCGGAAAATAGAAGCAGGGGCTCGGCTTGTCCACGATCCGGTAAGGCTGGACGGGGGTACCGGGGAAATGCAAACGTCGAGCATCTCGCTTCGGAGGCTGCATGACGCCGTTGACCCTGCCCTTTTCACTTGCCGAGTATGACGATCGCGTCTCGCGCACCCGCCGTGCGATGGAGGAACGCGGGCTTGACCTGCTGGTCGTTTCCGACCCGTCGAACATGGCCTGGCTGACGGGCTATGACGGCTGGTCGTTCTATGTCCATCAGGCGGTCCTGCTGGGGCAGCAGGGATCGCCGATCTGGTGGGGCCGGGCGATGGACGGGCTGGGGGCGCTGCGGACGGTCTGGATGGATCCCGGCCATGTGGTGGGCTACGACGATACCTATGTCCAGAACCCCGCCAAGCATCCGATGGAGACGCTGGCGAGCCTGATCCAGGAACGCTTTACCGGCGCGGCGCGGGTGGGCGTGGAGATGGACAACTACTATTATTCCGCCGCAGCCCATGCGGTGCTGACGGCGGCGCTGCCGGATGCGGACATCTTTGATACCACCGGCGTGGTGAACTGGCAGCGGGCGGTGAAATCCGAGGCCGAGATCGCGTTCATGCGCCGCGCGGCGGCGATCACCGATGCGATGATGGCCACGATCCGCGACAGGGCGGAGCCGGGGATGCCGAAGAACGCGCTGGTGGCCGAGATCTATGCCACCGCCATTCGGGGTGCGGGCGGGCATTGGGGGGATTATCCGGCGATCGTTCCGATGGCGCCGTCTGGGGTCGATGCCTCGGCGCCGCATCTGACCTGGGATGACCGGCCGTTCGAGGTGGGGGAGCCGACGTTCTTTGAGATCGCGGGGGTCTATCGGCGCTATCATGCGCCGCAGTCGCGGACGCTGTTCTTTGGCCCGCCCCCCGACAAGTATCGCCGGGCCGAGGCGGCGGTGAAGGAGGCGGTGGAGGCGGGGCTGGAGATGGCGCGGCCGGGCAATACCTGCGCTGACATCGCCAACGCCTTCAACGGGGTTCTGAACCGGCTGGGGTTTCAGAAGGACAGCCGCTGCGGCTATTCCATCGGGCTGAGCTATCCGCCGGATTGGGGTGAGCGGACGATGTCTTTCCGGCGGGACGATCAGACGGTGCTGGAGGCGGGGATGACGTTTCATTTCATGCCGGCGCTGTGGCTGGATGATGGCGGGATCGAGTTGACGGAGCCGATCCTGATTACGGAAAACGGGCCGGATCTGCTGTGTTCGACCGAGCGGGAGATGTGGGTGAAATAGCCGTTTGGGGGGCGATTTCGGGGGGTGTCCACGCGTGGACAAAAAGTCATCCCGTTGATAACAAACGAAATCGCATTTTTTGTTTACCGTGGCTTAACCTTTGTCCACGGGTCACGCGGCCACCCTGCCGCCCTGCCCCGGCCGGTCAGAGACGGGTTCCAGCGGGGCGCCGCGCGCGCCCCCTGCCGGTCAGAAATAGCTGCCGACGCGCTGTGCGCCGCCCGAGATGTCGCGGCCCACGCCCTCGACCGTGTTGCAGGCGACGAGGCCCAGAAACAGGGCCATCAGTAGTGTTTTTTTCATTGCTCTCGATCCTCAAACCACCAGACTTCGGGTTGGAAGCCCAGCCAGTCCCCGTAGATTGGCAGACGGTCGGGAAATTTCAATTCCCGCCGGTGCGCAATGCGCGAGACATCCGAATACCATGTCGGAATGACATAGCGCCCGCTGGTCAGCACCCGGTCGAGCGCGCGGGCGGCGGCCAGAAAATCCTCGTGGCTTTCGGCGTTCAGCAGCCGGTCGATCATCCCGTCAACGGCGGGTGAGGCCACGCCCATCAGATTGCGCGTCCCCAGTTCATCGCGGCCCCGCGCGCCCCAGTAGAGATATTGCTCGTTCCCCGGTGACAGCGACAGGGACCGAGTGAACCATGTCATGTCGAAATCGTAGCGGTTGGTCCGTTCGGTGTGCTGCGCGGGCTCTACCGTCGTCGTGCGGAGCGTGATGCCCAGCCGCTTCAGCGCCTCGGCATAGATCGCCACCACGGCCTGCACCTCTGCCTGGCCCTGGGCCAGCAGCACCTCTATCTCGAACGGCTGGCCGGCGTCGTTGCGCAGCACGCCGCCCTGAACGGTCCATCCGGCCTCTTCCAGCAGGCGCGTCGCGGCGCGGATACCCGCGCGGTTGTTTTCAGACCCTTCGGTGACGGGCAGCGTGTAGCCGTCCAGTGCGCCGGGCAGCAGGTCATCGGCATAGGGTTCCAGCAGCGCCCGCTCTGCCCCCTCGGCCGGGCCGTCGCCCATGCCGAGGATGGAGTTGGAGAAATACGAGGTGATGCGCGGCTCTACCCCGCCGTTCAGGGTGTTGTTGATGAATTCGAAGTTGAACGCCTGAATCAGCGCCTCGCGCACGCGCCAGTCGGCGAACTGGTCGCGCCGGGTGTTCATCACCAGCCCGGTGATGCCCGAGGGGCGCTGATGCTCGATCTCCGACATCACCACCGCGCCGGACTGCACGGCGGGAAAGTCATAGCTGGACTGCCAGCGGGCGGCGTTAACCTCGCGCCATGTGGACAGGTCACCCGCCTTGAATGCCTCGAACGCCACGCCGGCATCGCCGAAATAGTCGTAGCGGATCTCATCGAAGTTGTGCTGGCCGCGATTGAACGGCAGATCCGCCCCCCACCAGTCGGGGTTGCGGCGGAAGGTGATGAAGCGCCCCGGCTCGAACCGATCCACCACATAGGGGCCGGAGCCGATGGGCGCGTCGAGCGTGCTTTGGGTGAAATCGCGCCCCTGCCACTGGGCCTTTTGCAGCACCGGGCGCAGGCCGAGGATCAGAGGCATCTCCCGGTCGGTTTCGGTGAAGGTGAAGCGGACGGATCGCGGCCCGGTCTGTTCCATCGTCGCGATCTTTGCCCAGGCGGTGTGGTAGCGCGGCGCACCGTCGGTGCCCAGCACCTCGAACGACCACATCACATCCTCGACCGTCACCGGGCTGCCGTCGGAGAATCGGGCCTCTTCGCGCAGGGTGAATTCGACGAAACTGCGAGCCTCGTCCGTCTCTACCGATTCGGCCAGAAGGCCGTAGAGGGCAAAGGGTTCGTCATAATTCCGGCCCAGCAAAGTCTCGACCGTCAGTGACCCCAGCGACCATGGCGCGCGCCCGCGCAGGATGTAGGGATTGAGCGAATCGAAGCCGCCCACCTCTCCGAAAACGATTCTGCCGCCCTTTGGCGCATCAGGGTTAACCTGTGGAAGATGCACAAAATCCGGTGGCAGAGCAGGGTCGCCATACATAGCTATGCCATGCGCGGGTTCAGCCAGAGCGGGTGCCGTTGCGGCAATCAGGACAGCGGCGATTGTTCCCAGCAAGGGGGAGGGTCGGGGCGCGCTCATCTTATGGTTGTGCTTTCTACCCTAGGGTTGCCTCGTCCGGCAGGCTATCGCCATTCATCCATGTTTTCAAACTTTTGGCTTGGCCGCAGGCAGAGAAAGGCTTATAACGATTCCACTGCTCGATAGGTTTCTTGCCTGTATGAAACCTGCCTCAACGACTTAGCGCCCGCCTTGTGCGGGCGTTTTTTTTTGGCTCTCACTGGTGTTTGCAGGCGCAGCGGCTATTGTCGCCGCAACTGCGAGAGGGAGCGATACATGAGTAGCGAACTGTCCGGCAAGACCGCCGTCATCACGGGATCGACATCGGGAATCGGGCTGGGAATCGCCCGCGCGCTGGCGGGGGCCGGCGCGGATGTTGTTCTGAACTCGTTCTCGGACACCGACGACGACCGGGCGGCGGCGCAGGCGGTTGCGACCGAGTTCGGCGTGAAGGCGCGCTACATCCAGGCTGACATGTCGAAGCCCGACCAGTGCCGCGCGCTGATCGAGCAGGCGGGCGCCTGTGACATTCTGGTGAACAACGCGGGCATCCAGCATGTCGCGCGGATCGAGGAGTTTCCGGCCGAGAAGTGGGATGCGATCATCGCGATCAACCTGAACTCGGCGTTTCACACCACGGCCGTCGCCCTGCCGAAGATGCGGGCGGCGGGCTGGGGGCGGGTGATCAACATCTCCAGCGCCCACGGGCTGACGGCGAGCCCGTACAAGTCGGCCTATGTGGCGGCCAAGCACGGCATCGTCGGGCTGACCAAGGTGACCGCGCTGGAAACCGCGAAGGAGCCGATCACCTGCAATGCGATCTGCCCCGGCTACGTGCTGACGCCCATCGTTGAGGCACAGATCCCCGACCAGATGAAGACCCACAACATGGACCGCGAGACGGTGATCCGCGAGGTGATGCTGTCGCGCCAGCCTTCGGGCGATTTCGCGACGGTGGAGCAGATGGGGGGGACGGCGGTGTTTCTGTGCAGCCCCCATGCCGACCAGATCACCGGGACGACGATTTCGGTCGATGGCGGCTGGACGGCGCTGTGACGCGATGACGGAGGCGTCGCGGCGGATCAATCTGGCGCTGCAGGGGGGCGGCGCCCATGGGGCCTATACCTGGGGCGTGCTGGACCGGCTCCTGCAGGACGAGACGATAGAGATTGCGGGCGTCTCCGGCACCTCGGCAGGGGCGCTGAACGGGGCGGCGCTGAAGGCGGGGCTGCTGTCGGCCGAGGGGCCGGCGGGGCGGCAGGCGGCGCGCGAGAACCTGGACTGGCTGTGGCGGCAGGTGGGCGCGGTGGGCGACATGCGGCTGGCGGGCTGGATCGCACCGTGGCTGCCGCCGGTGGGCAGCCTGGCGCGGATGGCCGAGGCGGCGGTGCCGATCGGGCCGGCGGAATGGGCCACGCGGATCTTCAGCCCCTATGCCTATGGCCCGCTGTGGAAGAACCCGCTGGAGCGGGTGGTGAAGCGGTTCCGCTTTGATCGGGTCTGCGCGGATCAGGGGCCGGCGCTGTTCATCTCGGCCACCAACGTCCGCACGGGGAAGATCCGGGTGTTCAAGGGCACCGAGATCTCGCCCGAGGTGCTGCTCGCCTCGGCCTGCCTGCCGACGATCTTTCGCGCGGTGGAGATCACCGATCCGAAGACGGGGGTGACCGATGCCTATTGGGACGGGGGCTATTCCGGCAATCCGGCGCTGTTCCCGCTGTTCCGCAAGGATCTGCCCGATGACATCGTGATCGTGAACATCAACCCCCTGCTGCGCGACGAGGTGCCGACCACGCCGCAGGACATCCTGAACCGGATCAACGAGATCAGCTTCAACTCCTCGATGCTGCGCGAATTGCGGGCCGTGGCCTTCGTGAAGGAACTGATCGCAGAAGGGCGGATGGAGCGGGGGCGGATGAAGGATGTGCTGGTCCACATGATCGCGGATGACGAGCTGATGGTGTCGCTGACGGCGGCGACGAAGATGCTGCCCTCGCCCCTGCTGCTGCACCAGATGAAGGCGGCGGGGCGGGCGGCGGCGGAGCGGTTTCTGGAGGAAGCGGGGCCGTCGCTGAACCGCGAGGGGACGGTCGATCTGCAGGCGATGCTGGCCTGATCGGCAGGTTGGGCAAGTTGCCCAAAAATTCAGGCCATTGATCTGAAACGATATTCCATTTTTTGTTTACTTGCCCTTAACCGTTGGCAGGCTGCTGCCGGGCGCTGTTCGCGGGCCGGCGGGAGGGTGATGGGGGTGGGCCGGGGGCGGTTCCGTGGCGGTGGGTGAAGCGTGTGGTTGGGAGGTGGGCGGGGAAGCGGGCGGCTTGCCGGATGTGGTGCGGGGAGCAGGTGATTGACGGGACGATGAGCGGGTTTGGATTGGTCGGTTTGAGCCCGAGTTGACGAATGCTGCTTCACTGTGGGGTGGTAGCAGGGCGGTGAGCAGTCGTTCAGTGAGAGAATTGGTAGAATCTCGTCGTCGCCAAAGCTGTCATTTGGCATTCGGATTGCCTTCATCTGAAGTAAGCATGCGTCCATCCAGTCTGCCATGCAGCGGTATCAGCGCAGCGATGGTCAGAAGTGCGAAGGCGGCCCCTGCCAGGAATGTCCATTGCGCCCCGAACGCATCCCACAGAACACCCGCGATCACACTTGCCGCCAGAAGTGCCACGCCGGTCACAAGGTTGAACATGCCAAACGCGGTGCCGCGCAGTTCTTGTGGCGCGCTATCGGCGACCAGCGTTGCAAGGATCCCTTGGGTGAAGCCCATATGCAGACCCCACAGCACCACACCCGCCATGATCCCCCACAGACCTGGAGCAAAGGCCAGCACGAGGTCTGCCGCGATCAGCAGGACAAGACCAACGATCAACAGTCCGATGCGATTGACTCGGTCCGACAGCGCCCCCACCGGATAGGCCGTCAGCGCATAGGCGATGTTCAGGACCACCAGCACCAGCGGCACGAACATCAGCGACAGACCCATGCCTTCGGCTCGCAGGATCAGGAACGCCTCGCTGAAGCGCGCCAGCGTGAACACCGCCGCCACTGCGACGACCCACCAGTAGATCGCGCCGAGCCCGGCCAGTTCGCGACGGCTGAGCGGGTTCTTCACCTTGCGCAGCCCGGCCGGGCGCGCGGGTTCGTGCACGACGAACAGGATCAGCGCCAGCGCCGCGAAGGCCGGGATCACCGCCACCCAGAAGACGGACGCGAAATCGTCCGCGAACAGCCACATCAGCCCGATCGCCAGCAGCGGCCCGATGAAGGCCCCCGCCGTGTCCAGCGACTGGCGCAACCCGAAGGCCGCACCGCGCAGCTCGGGCGGGGCAATGTCGGCCACCAGTGCATCGCGCGGCGCGCCGCGGATGCCCTTGCCCACCCGGTCGATGAAGCGCGCGGCGACCAGCCAGCCGACCGTTGGCGCCAGCGGAAAGATCGGCTTGGTGACAGCCGCCAGCCCGTAGCCGAGGGCCGCCAGTTCCTTCCGTTTGCCGATCTTGTCGCTGAGCGCCCCGGAAAAGACCTTGGTGATGGCCGCCGTCGCCTCGGCGATCCCCTCAATGATGCCCACCGTCAACGCTGTCGCGCCGAGCCCCACCACCAGATAGACCGGCAGGAGCGCATGGATCATCTCGGACGAGACGTCCATCAGCAGCGACACGAACCCCAGCGCCCAGATCCCGGCCGGCAGGCGACGCCAGGTCGCGCGGGAGTCAGCCGGTTGCGTCTCCGGCCCGCCGTCAGTCATGGCGGCGGGCTTCGTGCTCGGCCTGTTCCCGGCTTAGGCCGACGTCGCGCAGGAGCCGGTCGTCAAGGGCGAGAAGCGCTGCCCTTTGCCTCTGCCGATCCTGCCAGCGCAGGAAGCGGCTCAGGCACGCAGCCCCGTGCGGCCCGTCGGACGACAGCAGGATCGCGGCGGCTCCTGCAAGCCCCGCAATGACGGAAATGGGAACGACAGGTGACAGGACCATGGGAGCCTCACTTGTTCTCGTCGTGGGCATCGAAGACACGGCGCGCATAGTCGTCGAGAACCGCCTCGCAGCCCTTCAGGCGGGCGCGCGCTTCCTCGGCCTTTTCGCCGCCGTAGAAGTCCAGCTTCTCGATCTTGGCGAGCCAGCCCTGAAGCTTCTTCAGGTCGACATCGTTCTCTTCGAGCTCGGCATAGGTGTAGTGGCTGGCGGCGATTTCCTTGGCGACCTCGCGCTCAAAGTCGTCGCACTTGTCGATGAACTCGACATAGGCTTCGTCGCGGTCGGCGCGGAACCGGGCCACGACCTTGTCCTCCTGCCCGCGGTCAAGTGCGACCGTTTCCAGCAGCACGCTGTCTCCCTGCGCCTCCTCGACGTCCTTTTCGAGCATCTTCAACCGGCGCAGGTGCTCGTCGGTTTTCGGCAGGAGGCAGACGCCGTTCTGCAGATAGACCGCCCCCATACCCTTCAGCTTGCGCCAGATGGCGATGCGCCGCGCAGCGGGTTCGGGTGGGACCTTGTAGGTCAAGAGCAGCCATGATGTTGTCATGGCTCATGTATGATGTTACGGTCGTATCATGTCAATAGTTTCGTTTCGAACGCTATACCTGTTACACAGTGCCTCTCAAGCATCGCCCCCGCCAGATGAGTGGCCAGATGCAAGAGCCTCCCTGTTTCACATTGTTGTAGCCGCCCTCGAAACGAACGGCAGCTTCCAGGTCCACCCCAACAAAGGCTCGACCGGCAGCTTAGGGCCGAAATGGCGTCACTGCCCCAAGCAGAAGCAGTGTCCGCTACGTCCCCAAAGGCGACAATCCGCACCCGCCCCCCTACTCCGCCGCGCGGTCGGGCCGTTGCGGCAGCGCCTCGCGCGGTTTCGTGGGATCCTTGGCGTTCGGGTAGACCAGGCCGGCGGAGATCACCAGTTTCGCCGCATCCTCTACCTTCATGTCCAGATAGATCAGGTCGGCCGCCGGGACGAAGAGCAGGAAGCCGGAGGTCGGGTTGGGCGTGGTGGGCAGGAAGACGCTAGCCACCGGGCCGCCCACATCCTCGCGGTGGGCGAGGTTGCCCGCGACCTCTCCCTTTGCCGTGGTGGAGACGAAGCCGATGGCCCAGATGCCGCGGCGGGGGTATTCGACCAGCACCGCCCGGTCGAACGAGGTTTCGGTCTGGGCGAACACCGTCTCGGCGATCTGCTTCAGCCCGTTGTAGAGCGAGCGGACGACCGGCATCCGGTCCACGATCCGCTCTCCCCAATGGATCAGTTGACGGCCGATCAGCCCCTTGGCCAGCCAGCCCACGACCACGGTGAAGACCAGGAACACGATCAGCCCGAAGCCGCGCACGTCATAGCCGGTCAGGAAGAACGGGTGGTAGCGCGAGGGCACGAAGGGCAGCACCCAGTCGTCGATCCAGCCGATGGCCGACCAGATCAGGTAGAGCGTCAGGCTGATCGGCAGCACGACGACGAGGCCGGTCAGGAAATTGGCCCTGAGCCGGCCCAGCAGGCCACGTTTCTTCACTGGTTGCTCGGGCTCTGTCATCGGAATTCCGCCGGGGTGGTTCGCGTCGTACTTAGGCCCGCGCCCGGTGCACTACAATACAAGATGCCGCGCGATTCCGGCCGCCAGACGCGCGTTGTTCTTCACCAGCGCGATATTGGCGGTGAGCGTGGCGCCCTGCGTCAGGTCGAAGAGCCGTTGCAGCAGGAAGGGCGTGACCTCCTTTGCCGCGATGCCCTGTTCGGCGG
>JBJHCH010000114.1:0-12035 GCA_050485905.1 Paracoccaceae bacterium
CTTGCCGGCGCGCGGCTGCGCTTCGACGGCCGCGCCGGCCTCGCGCCCACGGCCGAGGGTCGGCTGGAACTCGGCGCCGACAGGCTGACGGGCGCTTTCGCCGCCCTCGGCCTCGCTGCGCCGGATCTGCCACCGGGGCGTCTTTCGTTGAGCGGGGACGCCACGTGGCTGCCCGACGACCGCGCCTTTCTGCGCGACATGACGCTCTCGCTGGGCGAGAACCGCGTCACCGGGGCGATGGATCTGACACTGTCGGGCGACCGGCCCCGGCTGACCGCCGATCTGGCGGCGGGCGCGCTGGACCTGCGCTTTGCCACGGCCGGCGGCGGGGGTGGCGGCGCAGGCAGCGGCAGCGCCGCGCCGGGCTGGTCCACGGCCCCGATAGATGCCTCTGCCGTGGGTCTGATCGATGCCGAGGTCGCGCTGGCGGCCTCCAGCATCGACACCGGCGCGGTGCGGCTCGGTCCCACCCGTGTCGTCGCCCGTATCGACAATTCCCGCGCCGTCTTCGACCTGCGAGAGGTGCAGGCTTATGGCGGCCGGATCACCGGCGATTTCGTGGTCAACAACCGCAGCGGTCTGTCGATCGGCGGGCGGCTGAACGCGGCGGGCCTGTCGGCGCAGCCGCTGCTGCGCGATCTGGCGGGCTACGAGCGGCTGATCGCGCCGCTGGACGGTCAGATAGAGTTTCTGGGCGTCGGCAACTCCATGGCCGCGATCATGTCCAGCCTGTCGGGGCAGGGGCGCGTCGCCCTTGGTCAGGGCCAGCTTCAGGGCCTCGACATCGCCGGGATGCTGCGCCGTCTCGATACCTCCTATGTGGGCGAAGGCGCGCGGACGATCTTTGAAAGCGTTGGCGGCACCTTCACCATGCAGGGTGGGGTGCTGCGGAACGAGGATCTGGCTATGGTCGCGCCATTGCTGCGTGCCACGGGGCGCGGTAGCGTCGATCTGGGCCGCCAAACGCTCGATTACAGGCTGACGCCGACCGCGCTTCAGGCCGAGGATGGCAGCGGCGGGGTTCGCGTGCCGCTGTCGATCACCGGCCCCTGGGACAGCCCACGCCTGCGGCTGGATGTGGAATCCCTTGCCGGTGACCGGCTGCGAGAGGAACGCGACCGGATCGAGGCAGAGGCCCGCGCGCGGGCCGAGACTGCGGCGGCTGAGCGGCTGGGTGCAGAGGAGGGCGAACGTCTGGAAGACGCCGCCCGCCGCCGACTGGAGCGCGAGGCGCTGCGCGGTCTCAACAGGTTTCTGGGCGGAAACTGACTAGAGCCTGCCGCGTTCATTCCCGTTCACGCGATAAGCTCTATCCCTTTGTTTTCGCATGTCCGGGAAGCGCAGAACCGGTTCCCACTTCTGCGCGACATGCTCTACCGGCGACGGTCGCGCCGGGCGCTCATCGGCTGGAAGGCGACGCCGACATGGGCCTCGCAATAGGGTTTTCCGGGCTGCACCGGCAGGCCGCAGAACCAGAAATCCGCGGTCGCCGGGTCGCCGATCGGCCATTTGCAGGTGCGCTCGGTCAGTTCCATCAGCGGGATCTTCCGCGCCTTTTTCTCTACCTCGCGCACGCTTGCCAGCGCCTCGGGACTGATCTCGTTGGCCGAGGGCTGCGGCGGCAGCGGCTGGCCCGCCGGGACGATGGGGCGGCGCATCGGGATCGGCGCGCGCTCTGCCACCGGCTCGGCCATCGCGGGTTCCAGCACCTCGGCCGGCGCCGCCGGCTTCGCGGGCGCGGGCTCTGCCGGCGCCTCTTCCTCGGCCTTGGCGCCGCTGCCGTTTCGGTTGGACAGGCCCAGCCGGTGCACCTTGCCGATCACCGCATTGCGCGTCACCCCGCCCAGTTCCTTGGCGATCTGGCTCGCGCTCTGGCCCTCGGCCCACATTTTCTTGAGCGTCTCGACACGCTCGTCGGTCCAGGACATGCCTGCTCTCTCCGCCGCTGATGAACGCCCGCAGCCGCATTGCACAGCCGCGCGGGGCGCGTTAGGTCGATCCCGACGACATTCTATCCGGGACGCGCCGGGATACAAGCTGGCGCCGGGATATTCAAGCGGAGGGCAGCCGATGACCGGCGATCTTGACCAGCTTCGGCTGGCGATGGGGCAACGACGCTTCGGCCGGGTGAACTGGCTCGGCCTCACCACCCTGGCGCGGCGCGAGGTGATGCGCTTCCTCTCCGTCTCGTCGCAGACGCTGGCCGCCCCGCTGATCACCGCCGGGCTGTTCCTTGCGGTCTTCGCGCTGGCCATCGGCCCCGCGCGGGGAGAGGTGATGGGCGTCAGCTTCCTGCATTTCCTCGCCCCCGGCATCCTGATGATGACGGTGATCCAGAACGCATTCGCCAACACGTCCTCCTCCATCGTCATCGCAAAGGTGCAGGGCAACATCGTCGATACGCTGATGCCGCCGCTCTCGCCGCTGGAACTGGTGCTGGGCTATGTCGCGGGGGGCGTGGCGCGGGGCCTGCTGGTCGCGGTGGTGATCGGCGCGGTGGTGGTGGTGTTCCTGGGCATGGGCGTCGCGCATCCGCTCTGGGCGCTGACCTTCGCCTTCCTTGGCGCGGCGCTGCTGGCGGGCCTTGGCATCGTCGCCGCGATCTTCGCCAACAAGTTCGACCAGATGGCGGCGATCACCAATTTCATCGTCACGCCGCTGTCGTTCCTGTCCGGCACCTTCTACTCGATCGAGGCGTTGCCGCCGACGATGCAGACCATCATCCACTGGAACCCGGTGTTCTATCTGATCGACGGGGTGCGCTACGGCATGATCGGGGTTTCCGACAGCTCGCCCTGGCTCGGCCTTCTGGTCTGCAGCGGCAGCACCATTGCCGTCCTCGCACTCTGCTGGCTGTGGTTCCGGTCGGGCTACCGGATGAAACCGTGATGGACAGCGCCGCGCATTCCCGCTATCCGGGTGCCATGAACATGCCCGCGCACCCCGCATCCCGACGCCGACGCTTCTGAGCGTCCGCCCCGGCTTGCCCGGCCCAGCATCGTTCACTTCCCGCATTGACCTTGGCCCCGGCATTTCGCAGCCTGCGGCCACGCCATATCAGGACATGCCATGATCCCCTCCGTTCTGCCGACCTACAACCGCGCGCCGCTCACCTTTGTCCGGGGCGAAGGCTCCTGGCTGATCGAGGCTGATGGCCGCCGATTCCTTGACCTCGGCGCCGGCATCGCGGTCAACGCGCTCGGTCACGCGCATCCCGCGCTGGTGGCAGCGCTGACCGAACAGGCGGGCGCGCTCTGGCACACGTCGAACCTCTACAACATCCCCGCCCAGCAGCGGCTGGCCGACCAGCTTGTCGCCGCCACCTTTGCCGATACCGTCTTCTTCACCAATTCGGGGACAGAGGCCGCGGAACTGGCGATCAAGATGGCGCGGAAGTACTGGCATGACCGGGGCGATGCCGACCGCATCCAGATCGTCACGGTCGAGGGCGCGTTTCACGGCCGCTCCACCGGCGCCATCGCCGCCGCCGGGTCGGAAAAGATGACCAAGGGCTACGGGCCCCTGATGCCCGGCTTCACCACCGTGCCCTTCGGCGATCACGACGCGCTGCGCGCCGCCGTCACCGGCCGCACCGCCGCCGTGATGATCGAACCGGTGCAGGGAGAGGGCGGCATCCGCCCGCTGCCCGACTCCTGCCTGAAGGGGCTGCGCGACCTGTGCGACGAAACCGGCGCGCTGATGATCCTGGATGAGGTTCAGTGCGGCATGGGCCGCACCGGGCGCCTTTTTGCCCATGAATGGGCGGGTATCTCGCCCGACATCATGATGGTGGCAAAGGGCATCGGCGGCGGCTTCCCGCTGGGCGCGCTGCTGGCCACCGAAAACGCCGCTGCCGGCATGACGGCGGGCACCCACGGCTCCACCTATGGCGGCAACCCGCTGGCCTGCGCGGTCGGATCAAAGGTGATGGAGATCGTGGCCGATCCGGCCTTCCTCGACGACGTGGGCCGCAAGGCCGGCCTCTTCCGCCAAAAGTTGGAGGGGCTGGTCGCCGCCCACCCCGATGTGTTCGAGGGCGTGCGCGGCGCGGGCCTGATGCTGGGGCTGAAGTGCAAGGCGACCAACACCGATCTGGTCGCCGCAGGCTATGATGAACTCGTGCTGACGGTGCCGGCAGCCGACAACGTGATCCGCCTGCTGCCGCCCCTGAACATCTCGGACGCCGAGATTGCCGAGGCGGTGGACCGGCTGGACCGCGCCGCCGCGCGCCTGAAGGCGCAGGCCGCCTGAATCACGCCCCTTCCTGCGGCCGGTGCCGCGACAGAAAGCCTTACGATGCAGCATTTCCTTGATATCCACACCACCGACCCCGCCGACCTGCGGGCGATGATCGACCGCGCGCAGGCGATGAAAAGCGCCCGCAACGGCCTGCCGCGCGGCACGCCCGACGCCGAAACCCCGCTGGCCGGCCGCATGGTCGCGCTGATCTTCGAAAAACCCTCCACCCGCACCCGCGTCAGCTTTGACGTCGGCGTGCGCCAGATGGGCGGGCAGACGATGGTGCTGTCGGGCACGGAAATGCAGCTTGGCCACGGTGAAACCATCGCCGACACCGCCCGCGTGCTGTCGCGCTACGTGGACCTGATCATGATCCGCACGTTCGAGGAGGCGACGCTGCAGGAAATGGCCGAACACGCCACCGTGCCGGTCATCAACGGGCTGACCAATCGCACCCATCCCTGCCAGATCATGGCCGACGTGATGACGTATGAGGAACATCGCGGCCCCATCGCGGGGCGCAAGGTTGTGTGGTCGGGCGACGGCAACAATGTCTTTGCCAGCTTCGCCCATGCCGCCGGGCAGTTCGGCTTCGACCTGACCTTCACCGGCCCGCCGACGCTGGACCCGGAGCGTGAGTGGATCGACTTCGCCGCCGCAAAGGGCCACCCGATCACCATCGAACGTGACCCGCACAAGGCCGTGCAGGGCGCCGATCTGGTCGTGACCGATACATGGGTCAGCATGCACGATCCGGAATCGGCCAAGGAACGCCGCCACAACCAGTTGCGCGGCTATCAGGTGAACGAGGATCTGATGGCCCGCGCCAAGCCCGACGCGCTGTTCATGCACTGCCTGCCCGCCCACCGGAACGACGAGGCGACCAGCGCGGTGATGGACGGCCCCCATTCGGTGATATTCGACGAGGCCGAGAACCGCCTGCATGCGCAAAAGGCGATCCTGCGCTGGTGCCTCGGCGTCTGATCGGAACGCGGGGGGGCAGCCCCCCGAAACCCCCTTGCCAGATGTGTTGTGCCGCCAGCGCAAAGGTGCAGCGGGGATGGGCGATCATTCAACAAGCGCCCTCGCAGAAATCTGCGAGGGTTTCGCGGTCTCGACTGTCGGGCGTGCGGACGCAGCCGCCGTTGATCTGCGCTATGCACCTGCGGGCCAAAGTCAGAGGAGTGCCAGATGCGGAGCGATGTCGCCGGCCGCCATGTCATTTTATCGGGATGCTCGGGCGGCGGTAAGTCGACGCTTCTGGTCGAGCTGAGACGCCGGGGGTTCGAAACCGTAGAAGAGCCAGGCAGAAGGATCGTGGCGGACGAAATTCGAGGCGCAGGACGGGCGCTTCCCTGGGTCGATCCTGAAGCCTTCGCCATGCGTGCCATCGAACTGGCATCCCTTGACCGGGAGCGCATGAAGGACGCGAAAGGATGGGTTTTCTTCGACCGGGGGCTTGTCGATGCAGCCGTGGCGCTGGAGCACGTGACCGGTGTGCTCGCCGAGACTACCCTTGCCGGGTCGGGCCCTTTTCACAGGCAGGTCTTTCTGACCCCGCCTTGGCCCGAAATCTACCAGACCGACGGTGAGCGTCGGCTGGATATGGAGGAAGGCGTCGCTGAATATCATCGGTTGCTCGTCGCCTTCAGACGGCTTGCGTATGATCCGGTCATATTGCCGAAGGTCGATGTCGAGGCCCGGGCGGATTTCGTCCTGAAGCACCTTTCCCGGTGACAGCATGGGCTCGAAGCAGCATTGCGAAGTCGTTGGCGGCGTCATCGGCAAGACCCGATCTGCAACACATCTGGCACGGGGCTTGACCTTCCCCCGCACCCACCCGGCTCAGGGGGCCATGGCCCCCTCGGAACCCCGCGTTTTCGGGCTGTTCCGGGGCCGCGAAACGGTAAAGGGCAGGTTAACAGAAAGGCGATGTTATACTTCGCGTACCCGATCCGGCGCGATGATTAGATCGGCCAGCGCCAAAGCAGACTCGAACGAAAGGGCTTTGCCCAAGATCGTTATGCCGCGCTGACATGGAAGGTCAGTGGCCTCGAAAACGAAATATCCCTCAAAGCCCATGTGCGAGGCCCCGCAGTCTTCGATTGTGCCGCGGGACAGACTCGCGATATGCAGGGAGCGGCCATTCCCTATCTGCTTTGTTGCAAGGAATTCGTCCATGTCCAAACCTCCCAGAATTTCAGTGAACGATCTTGCTCAGTTCATGGTGTCATCAACCACCGCCCAGATCGGCATTGTAAGAAGAGCGAAGCACCCGCAGACACCGCCGATCATCCGATATAAGGACGCGCGCCCCGCTATCGTGGCGCATCTTACTGATCCCACGCGAAAGTTGAATCCCCTGATTTTGGCAGAGGACATGTTCCAGCAACGTGTTGCCGATCTGGCGGAATCTTCCCTGGGCCAGGACGACGCGAAGAAGTCGATTGAGGTTCTCCACGCGGTGCAAGGCATGAAGAACCAACTGGCACCTTTCCAGTTTGTTCCAGCGCCAGCCAGACAAGGCAAGCTGGTGCTCTCGGGTGTAGAGGTGTCAGTCTACGCCGATATGCTCGTGCACGGAAGCGCCAAGGGCGTTGATCAGATCGGCGCGGCAGTGCTCCGCATGACGCAAGACGACGCCACATCTCCAGCGGCGATAGAGAAACGCAAGCAGATGGGCCTGTACGTCGCCACGATGGTCAGGCTTCATGTTGACCAAAACATCCCAACAAGCCGGACGCCGGTTAACGGGCTCTGCATGTCGGTAGATATTCAGCACGGAGAAGTGTTTGTCGCCCCAAACTCAAATGCGAGGCGCATTGCTGACCTTACCGCTGCCTGTCAGATGGTCGCCGCTCTTTGGCCGGGGGCGTAGCGTCGCTTCTGTCGTTCGACTCTGTCCTGACCTTCAGCTTGCCAAAGGCCCGGTCTAGGGCGTCGTCGCTCTCGTTGGCCCCGGCCTTGCGCGCGGCGTCTCGAAAGCGTTCGGATTGATCTGGATCACTCTTCGGCATCAGCATCATCAAACTTAAGCCTGTGAATGACAACAAGATCAGCGGTTGACTCAAACAGAGCCGTAATCCTTGGTGTCCCGGCCAACTCGTCAGAGTCCTGAACATACAGTCGATACAGTCGGCCGTTCTTGCTTCTTGATGCGCCGCGATCAGGCTTTCTGGCCAACAGCCACTCTAGGCCCTGCCAAGCTTCATCCGCCCGCAGATACTGATCACACGCTTCGTCAAGTGCGCGTGCGGCCGGGACCTCCAGGCGCACATCACGATGGGTCTGCCAAGGCACCTATGCGGCCTCTTCTTCTGCCTCTATCTCAGCCAGCATAGCATTTGCCCATTCCATCGTGCCAGCACTGATCGGTCCGGGATTCGCCGCAAGCGTAGCAAACAGAGGAATCACCTCTCCCTCAGTAGCGGCGTCCCACACCTGATCGTGAGTCATCTCACTGATTGAGCTTGCCGAGTGTCCGTCACAGATCGCGTTGACGACCGTCTTGACAATATTCATGTCGTTCTCCGACAGCAGGCTAGTATCTGCGGCACGACGAGCCATGAAGTCTCTGCGGGTATAGCGACCAAAGTCGCGCTCACTGATCGCGATGGCCCCACTTTCTTCAAGCTGCCTCAAAGCCGAAAGGATAGTCGCCGGAACAGGCCCCATCTTCCGCTTAACGTACCGCTCGTCAGTGATCGGAGTTCCCGTTTCCTTGTAGGAGATCACGTCAGAATACCAGCAAATTTTGTTCAGCCTCACCGCACCGAGGCGAGCGGGATCGGCACATTCATCAATGATGAAGTGCACGAGGGCCTTGAATTTCTCGCTCGCCATAAGGGTCTCCTGACAGTTCAACGGCAACTTGAGTCAAGAACAAACATAGCACTTGACAGGAGAAGAAAAAAGATCCTCGGCAGAACATTATGAATCCGGTGTGCCTATAAGTCACTTGTAGCTGAGTCGCTTTCCCTGCGCGCCTATAAGGGCAACGTCTGCCCGAACCCGATCATCCGGACCAACGGCGATCCGGTTGTTGTAGCGAAATTCGAACTCGGCGGCGTAGCGGTGCAGGTGCTTCTTGGCGCAGTGCTGATAGGTGCCCTTCATGCCGCGCTTGAAGATCGAAAAGAAGCCTTCAAGCGTGTTGGTATGGACCTCACCGCGAACGTACTCGCCGTCCTTGTGGTTCACCGTCTGGTGGTCGCTGTAGCGCAGGCCAACGGTCGGGTAGTAGCTGGCTTCATCGGTGAACAGGCGGGCCTCACGCGACACGTTAGCCGCGATGATCGGGGCCAACGTCTTGACGCGCAGATCGTCAACGACTGCGGTGCGGGTCTGGCCTGTCTCACGGTCCACCAGCGCCAGCACCTTCATCTTGTGGTGGAAGGCTTGCTTCTTGGGTTTGCCCGGCTCACGACCGATGAAGGTTTCATCAGCTTCCACGATGCCGCCACCGCGACCGAAGTCAGCGATGGTATCGTCACGCATTGCCTCACGGATACGGTGAGACATGAACCATGCCGTTTTCAGGGTCACGCCAAGGGTGCGGTGCAGTTGGTTGCTGCTGATACCCTTCTTGCTGGCGCACATCAGATAGATGGCTTGCAGCCAGAGGTTCATCGGGACGTGGCTGGCCTCGAAGATGGTGCCGATCTTGACGGTGAAGGGCCTGCGGCACTTGTAGCACTTGTAGGTGCCGATGCGGGTGGACTTGCCGCCCATCTTCGACACGCGCTCGCGCTCGCCACACTTCGGGCAGGTTGCGCCTTGCGGCCAGAGGCGCGCCTCAACGTATGCGTAGGCGGCTTCTTCGTTGTGGAACTCGGGGCGGGACAGGATCGACATGGAACAACCTCTTTCGTTGCATCATATCTAGCCTTTCAGAGTGGGTACGTCAAGTATAATATCGCCAACAGAAAATGCGATTTCGTTTGTTATCAATGACTTGATTTTTTGGGCAACTTGCCCAAACCCTATGTCCCCCTCGGCTTCGCCCTCAGCGTGGGGTCCGCCTGCGTCGGATCCTCGGGCCACGGATGCCGCGGATACCGCCCCCTCATATCCTTCCTGACGTCCGAATAACTCGACGCCCAGAACCCCGGCAGGTCCATCGTCACCTGCACCGGCTTCCCCCCCGGCGACAGCAGGGTGATCCTCAGCGGCAACCGATCCGGCCCCACCACCGGATGCTCCGTCACCCCGAAAAGCTCCTGCAGCCTGACCGTGATCCCCGGCGCCTCACCCCCATAATCTATGGGAACCCGCCGCCCCAAAGGCGTCTCGAAATGCGCCGGTGCCAGCCGGTCCACCGCCTGCATCTGCCCCCAGTCCAGCCGCGCCCTCAGCGGCTCCAGCAGATTCAGCCGCCCCAGATCCGCCGCCGTCCGGCACCGCCCCAGATGCGGCATCAGCCAGTCCTCCGCCGTCTCCATCAACGCCGCCTCGGTCATATCCGGCAACTCCGCCCCCTGACCCCGCAGCAGCTCCACCCGCGCAACGAACCGCCGCGCCGCCTCGGTCATCCCGCAGGCCGCCAGCCCCAGATCTCGCACCCCCTCCAGCGCCGCCCGCGCAACCTCGTCCTCGGGCACGTCCTGCCAGACCCGATCATCCAGCACGATCGCCTCCAGCCGCTCCTGCCGCCGCGCCACCACCCGCCGCTCCCGCCGCGACCATTCACAGGCATCGACCCACCCGATCCGGTCCGCAAACAGCCGGCGGACGGACGCTTCCGGTATCTCGATGGCTTGCCGCACCCGCGCCTCACGCGGATCGCCGTCCAGATCCGTCGCCACGATCAACCGCGCCCCCGCCAGAGGATCGCCCGCGTCCATCACCGCCCCCTTGCCGCCGGTCAACAGCCACCGCGGCGCCTCTCCCCGCCGCCGCAGGCCGATCCGGTCCGGATAGGCAAGCGCCGCCATCTCGGCCGGGCTGAAACTCTCCCGCGTGTCAGGGGCGAGACGGCTGAGCCGCCAGGATTCCTGAGCGATCCGCGAGATCGCCTCACGCGACGCCGGATAGGGCCGCTCGCGCGCGAACTTTGGCAGGTCTGCAATTGCTTCCAGTCGCAGGTTCAGATCCACAGGCGCCCGGCGTAGTGGGTCGCGGTCGGCCAGCAGGGCCGCAAGCGGGGCGGCGGGCTTGCCGGCGACGAGGAGCATGTGGCCGAGACGCGGATGCAGCGGCAGCGCGGCCAGCGCACGGCCATGCGGGGTGATGCGGTTCCTGGCATCCAATCCGCCAAGATCGTGGATGAGCGCGCGCGCCTCGGCCAGGGCGGGAGCGGGCGGTGGGGTCAGAAATGAAAGGCCGGTATCGTCGCCCCACAGCGCGAGTTCGAGCGCGAGAGAGGAAAGGTCTGCAGCCTCGATTTCTGCTGCAGAGTAAGCTGTTAGCGCACCTTCCTCACCCTTGGTCCAAAGCCGATAGCAGACCCCCGGCGCAACGCGGCCGGCGCGGCCGCGACGTTGTTCGGCCTCGGCGCGGGTGACGCGCTCGGTCACCAAGCGTGACATGCCCGACGATGGATCGAAGCGGGCGCGGCGGGCGCGGCCGGCGTCGACGACCACGGTGATGTCGGGGATCGTGAGGGAAGTTTCGGCGATGGCGGTGGCGAGGACGACGCGGCGGCCGGTGCAGGGGGCGAGGGCGGCGCGTTGTGCCCGGGCATCGAGGGCGCCGTAGAGGGGTAGAAGTACGCAGTCGGTTGGAAGTGTGCCTGACAGGACATTGATTGTGCGACGTATTTCAGCTTCGCCGGGCAGGAAAGCGAGAAGGCCGCCCTGGGTCTCTGCCAAGGCGCGCCGGATGACGTCGGCTGTGGCAAACTCAACTTTAGCGTCGCGTGGCAACGCTTTGTCAAGCCAGCAGATTTCGACAGGGTATGCGCGACCTTCCGCGGTCAGGATCGGGGCGTTTTCAAGCAGCGCGGCGACGGGGGCGGCGTCGAGGGTGGCGGACATGACGACGAGCCAGAGGTCGGGGCGGAGGGCGCTGCGCACCTCCCACGTCAGGGCGAGGCCGAGGTCGGCATTCAGGGTTCTTTCGTGAAATTCATCGAAAATCAAACAGCTTACGCCCGGAAGTTCAGGATTGGACTGGAGCATGCGGGTCAGGATGCCCTCGGTCACGACCACGATGCGGGTGGTTTTGGAGACCGCGTTCTCTCCCCTTATCCGGTAGCCGACGGTCTGGCCCACGGGCTCGCCCAGCGTCTGGGCCATACGCTCCGCCGCGGCACGGGCGGCGAGGCGGCGGGGCTCCAACATTATGATTTGGCAGGATAATTCCGGCAGCAGGGCCAGCGGCACGCGGGTCGTCTTGCCCGCGCCTGGGGGTGCCTGAAGCACGGCACGACCCTGTTCGCGCAGCGCGCGGATGAGGTCGGGCAGCAGCGGATCGATAGGCAGCGCGGTCATGCAACCGGGCTTAGGCCGCGGTGCGGATCGGGGCAAGGGCGGGCGGATTCGGCCTGCATACCCACGTATGATTCACGTGCATCTGCCGTGCATATGACGTGCATACGTTGCGCGCGCGGCGAGGCCGGCTGCCGGAAGAATTGGCTGTGAATCAAGGGCTAGTGGGGAACCTTCCGCGCCGAGCGGCGGTATACCGTTTTGGGTATATACCCAATCAGGTATATACCGTATCGGGTATATACCTTTTCCGGTATGTATGGGAGAGGGTGTCGGGGTCTAGCGGCGCCCCGCGCGGCGGGCGGCGCGGTCGATTGCCTCTACCACCACCCCGGAATGGGTGTGGTGCGGCATGTGGCCCGCGCCATC